>CAZCKS010000001.1:0-75859 GCA_964499325.1 uncultured Bacteroides sp.
TCTAACTAGCCCTTAGGAGGGGCTTGTTATATCCGTTTAACTATAGAGACAAGATTGTGCTGTTATTATAATAGTTTTGAGCACAAATGTCCAATAAATAATTTAGAATTCTAAATTAAGCGCGATTTTGTGCAAATAATGTCAATGGGACACTTCTTAAATATGGCAAAATTCGAGAAAAAGGCACAATTATTGTGGATAAATCACAGAGATTGACAACAAATGTATTGCAACGGCTACTTTCGCAAGTTTTACCCCCCCCCCTAAACCCGATAAACAGGTATGTTTTTTGCTATTGACAAACCTCTTTAGATTGTGTAAAATTTAAACGTAGATGATAAGAGGGTATTTTTTTACACGTATATGTTAGCGTTAACATTTTTCGACAAAAACTCCCTCTCTCACTCAAAATAACTGCACTTGCCATTGCGGACATAATGCAAAAATCGGCGTTCTAACCGCACAAAATAAAGCAGTGTACAAAAAATATTTGCGCCGTCAGGCGCACAAGGGGCGCGCCCCTTGTGTTCGTTGCAAAACAACGAACACAAATGGTTTTTGAAACTCTGCGCTTCGTGTTGACAGCGCATCATCTCTTATCGGAGCCGACTGCGGTGCGCATGTAGACAAAGGAAAAATGGCGACAATTATTGATATAGCAAGAAAAACGGGATTTTCCACGATGACGGTATCGAGGGCAATAAACTCCCCTGATAAAGTCAAGGCAGAGACTCGCAACAAAATTTTGTCGGCATGCGAAGAACTGAACTTTCATCCTAATAATATCGCGCGCTCGCTCGCGCGTAAATGCACAAACATCGTGTTTGTCTACATACCCGAGGGCTTATTGGCTACAGAGCAATTTACCTCTCAAACAGTGACTGCAATAGGCGAGAGACTCGGAAAACACGGCTACTCCTTTCTGTTGAGCAGAAAACTTCCCGACAGCGAAAGTTTTGACGGGATGATTATGATGGGCATATCCAACGACGAGGAAAGGGATATTATAAGCGCAAAAAACATCTCAAAGCCCGTTGTGCTGTACGGAAACAGCGAAGATTTTGCATCTTGGGTGGATGTTGACAACTATTCCGGCGAAAAATATGCCGTTGAATATCTTCTCGACAAGGGGCGCAGAAGAATATGTGCGATAGGCGCGCCACAAAACATGCACTATGCCGAAGAGAGACTTTGCGCCTACAAAGACTGCATGCAAAATGCCGGCATTGCCGTGACAGAAGATATGATTGCCATAGGAGAGGCAAACGAAGAAGGCGGATATAATTGCGCCACTCGCCTGCTAAACAGCGGGATAGAAATAGATGCAATAGTCTGCGCAACCGACACAATGGCGATAGGATGCTTGCGCGCAATCAAAGAAAGAGGACTTTGCGTGCCAAATGATATTGCCGTGGTGGGCTTTGACGGATTTGGACACGAGAACGTGGCAAACCCCACTCTAACAACTGTCAAGCAACCGCTGTTTGAGGCAGGGACAATGCTTGCCGACACCCTAATAGGCTTAATGCAGGGCGAGGAAAATAAACGATTAAAAATTTTGCCGACGTTGCTTACCGGCGAATCGGCTTAATGGAGGAATATATGAAACGTAAAATACTCATTTTGTTTGTTGCGATCTTGTTGATTGCAAGCGTTGCTACAGCACTTGTTGCGTGCAACGACACCGACAGAGATCCCAACACTCTCGTGCTTATGATTTACGCACCCGAAACGGCGGAGGCTCAAGAGGCATACATTGCCATGATTGACAAATTCACCGCAGAAACGGGCGTGAATGTCAAAATCAATATGATCAACAAAGATGATTACGGCACCAGCCTTAAGACATCCATGAAAACAAAAGACAGACCGGACGTGTTCTATCTCGACCAACCTATGCTTGCCGACTATGCGAGCCTCTGTCTTGATCTTACCGACGGTTTCTATGCAAAAGAAAACGAAGAGGGTTTGCACAAATCCGATTTCTACCAAGTGGCAATGGACACAGTTGAGTACCAAGGCAAAATCCTTGCGGTGCCCTTCTCCCTCACAAGTAGTGTGTTACTTTACAATAACAAACTTGTAAAATCCGAGCCTAAAGATTGGAATGAGTGGAAGAATATGGAAGTCCCCAAGGGAAAAGCGTTGTTTGCAGGTATCGGAAGCGGTGGATATGCGTCATGGTATTTCCAAGCATTCTTGAAGAGTGCGGGCGGAGAAATGATTAACTCCAAAAATCAAGTCGTATTCGATAACGCAAACGGCGTTGCTGCCGCTCAAATGGTAAAAGATTTGAAAGATAAATCCCCGAAAGGCATAACGGATTCTTCCTCGGCGTTTATAAACGGAAACGTCATGTTTAAACTCACGCACAATACGGACATCGTAAACTTGTGGACAGACTCCCCGACCTACTTCGACGAAAACATCAGCGCAATGTTGTTTGTACCTCAAACGGCAGGCGGAACGTCTTACTCCAACATCGGCGGTGAAAACTTCGCAATCCATAAAGACACAGCAAACCAAAGCGCGGCAAAAGAACTTGTTAAATTCTTGTTGAGAGAAGAAAACGTGGACAGCGCAATCGCAAACAACTTCTCCGCAATCAAAGCATACGCAAAAGTTCGCACAAACGATCCTATCACAGGCCAACCCTACTCTGAAAACTTGAAAAAAGTGTTGGGTGTTGTGCTCAATCAACTCAACTATGCGTCCGCTCGTCCTGCAGTTAAGAACTGGGTGGACGTTAACGACGATTATCTTGCGGCGGCACTTTCAAAAATCCTCGACTCCGGCGAGAATATCCAAAGCGCACTCACAACTGCAAGACAACAAGCAGAAAGCATACTCGTATTTAACTAATAACAGATGAAACATAAAACCAAAGTTTTAATCAAGCGTAATACGTGCGGTTTGCTGTTCGTAACCCCACTAATCGTATATTTCCTTGTATTCCAACTGGCACCGATGCTTATAGCGTTTATATTCAGTTTTATGGAATACGACGGATTGACCGAGGCGAAATGGGTGGGACTTAACAACTACATTGCCTTGCTTACAAACAAAGACAATTTGTATCCCGCCTTTGGCAAATCGCTCCTTGTAACGCTTGAATACATACTGCTCACCGTACCCGCCAACATACTTTTAGCGTTGGTGGTTTCGGCGTTGTTGAACACAAAGATAAAAGGCGAAAAATTCTTTAAGACAGCATTCTATATCCCCTCTGTTACCGTAGGCGTTGCAATCATGACGTTGTGGAAATATATGCTTGATCCGAGTTTTGGTCTTATCAACCAAATTCTGGGCACAAACATAAGTTTCCTCGGCACGGAAGGACTTAACCTTGTAACCCTTGCGGTTATGTCCATCTGGAGCGGATTGGGCTACAACGTACTTATAATGCTATCGGCAATGAAAAACATCGACCAATCCTTGTATGAGGCGGCGTCTATAGACGGAGCAAGTGCATTTAAGCAATTTTGGAGCATTACCGTCCCCGGCGTTATGCCGACGGTGTTCTTCTTCCTCATAACAGGCATTATCGGCGGTTTCCAAGCCTTTGAACAAATGTACTTGTTGACAGGCAAAGGCATTAACAACAGCACATATACCTACATCTACGGCGTATATGAGCAATCGATAACGCGCGGACGTCTGGGTATAGGCTCGGCAATGTCGTTTATCTTGTTTGCAATCATATTGGTGCTTACGATAATACAATTCCGCATGTTGCCAAAAGAGTCGTTGCCTCTTTCCACAAAGAAAAGGAGGGCGAAAAAATGAATGACAATTTCAACTCCGCAACCCCCGTCGCACCCATAAAATACGGCAAATTACGCTTTGACAGAAGATATAGCGCAAGCCACATCGCAAGCAGAACAGTGATTTATGCAATATTGATATTCATCACGCTCTTGTTTGTCATCCCGTATGTTTGGCTTATATTCTCGTCATTCAAAACGCCGGACGCGTTCTCCTCGTCAACGTTTAGTCTCCTTCCCAGAGACAGTGAGGGCAACATCCACTTTGTGACGGACAACTACGTGCAAGCATGGAAACAACTCAATATCCCGACGGTGTTCGGAAACACGATGATTGTTTGCATCGTTAATACGGTTGCAAACCTTTTTCTCAACGCGCTTTCCGCTTATGCGTTTGCAAGAATGAAATTTATCGGACGCGATAAAATCTTCCTCTTCTCGCTTACGTCTATGATGGTGCCGGGATGCGTCATGCTTATCCCCAACTTCCTCATCATCAATAGCCTCGGCTTGTATGACAATCTGCTTGCACTCATTCTCCCCTTCTTGATGAGTGTATACAACATATTCTTGTTGCGACAACAGTTCCTTGCTCTTGAAAAGGAGATAGAAGAGGCGGCGTTTATAGACGGAGCAGGCTATTTCAGAGTATTCTTCAAAGTGTGCCTCCCCATCGTAAAACCGACGCTTATAGTGCTTGGTATCACAACGTTTATGTGGAACTACAACAACTATCTGTGGCCACTTCTCGTGCTGTCTTCGGCGGAAAATCGCACGCTTTCGTTGTCGCTGGGCTTCCTTATGTCCAACGGCTCGGCAAACTCTCAACTGTTCCCCGTAATGCTTGCGGGCGCGGTTATGGTTTCCGCACCGATGATTATTGTGTTCTTTATCCTGCAAAAGTACATATTGGGCAATACAATGGCAGGCGCTGTTAAGGGGTGACGATATGGCAGGATTAAAAATATTTCACGTAAACAAAATATATGAAGGCGGAGTGCATGCCGTAAAGGACTTTACCCTCGACATAGAAGATAAAGAATTTGTCGTATTCGTAGGTCCCAGCGGTTGCGGAAAAAGCACCACTTTGCGCATGATCGCAGGTCTTGAAAAAATCTCGTCCGGCGATATGTACATTGGCGACAGGCTTGTCAACGGTCTCCCTGCAAAAGAGCGCAATATCGCAATGGTGTTTCAAAGTTATGCACTCTTCCCCAATATGAATATCTACGACAACATATCCTTCGGCTTGCGTATGCACGGCGAGGATAAGGCTGTCATCGAACAAAAAGTAAACGAGGTTGCAGAAATGCTCAACCTCACCGAATATTTAAAGCGCAAACCCTCACAACTGTCGGGCGGTCAAAAGCAACGCGTCGCACTCGGACGTGCAATAGTGCGCCATCCCGACGTGTTCTTGCTTGACGAGCCGCTATCCAACCTCGACGCCAAGTTACGCGCAAAAATGCGCCACGAATTGCTTTCTTTGCACAGACGACTGGGCGCAACGTTCATCTACGTCACGCACGACCAAACGGAAGCAATGACAATGGGCGATAAGATAGTCGTCATGAAAGACGGCGAAATCATGCAAGTAGGCTCTCCTGCACTATTATATCGCTATCCTGCAAACAAGTTTGTGGCAAGTTTTATAGGAACTCCGCAAATGAATTTCTTGGAAGGCGAAATAAGCGTTGAAAACGGACTTTGTGCAAAGGGCGCTCAAACGGTGTTCCCCCTTGACGGAGAACTTGAAGTGCGCCTAAACGAAGACGCAAAAACAGAAGGCAAAAAGGTGATTATCGGCATTCGTCCAGAAGACATATATGCAGAGCGCAGAAAAGACACCGACGTTGAAATCACCCTTACGATAGACGTTGTAGAAGAACTCTGCACGCACACCGTCCTACACGGAAAGATCGGCGATGAAGAGATTGTCGCCTATGGTGCGTCTGGGCTTGACGTTGTCGGCCAAGAGATAACGCTATATGCCGACATCGACAAGTTGCACCTCTTTGATAAAGAAAGCGAACAATCGATATTACCGCAATATTCGACGCAATCGACAGTTAACGCAACCAAAAACGGAGATAAACTGCGCGTTTTGGGAGGAACCATAAGTTTATCCGCTCAACAAGCAGAGAGCATGGATGACGGCGACGTAAAGATTGTCATCCCCTCCAGCGCATTTATCGACGGAGACATTCCGCTGGGATGTAAAAAAGTTTTTGATACGGACAACGGAAGCGTCTCGCTTATTCGCGCAGGCGGAAAGGATATGTATATCAACGGCGATTGGTCCGCAAAAACGTCCTTCTCTCTCGACGCAAGCAAGTTGACGATTATCGGTTCAAATACGATAAACGCCATAAGCGAGGTATCTCGCTTTACGTTTGTCTTCTCAAAACGCAAGGAAAAAGAGGACGGCAAGCGCGTCGTCAATCACTACTGCTCTTTCGGCAGAGACGCGGAAGTACAATCCTATTACGAATTCAACAAAAAAATGTATCGTCTGGGCAAAGGCATTTTCCACAAGGTGTACGCAATGTACATTGCAAGAAACAATGTACGCCTTGCCAAAGAGAACGAATGCTACCCCACAATCGACGCGTATGTTCAAGGCGTTGAAGATTACAAAAACAAACAATATTCTCGATTGCGCATAGCGGACACGTATATCTACTTGGACGGCGCACTCGAAAAGGGCAAAGTGGTTAAACTTGCCATAGATCTCGACAACGTACACGTCGGAAACGCCGACGAAGACACTATACTCTTTTAACGGAGGAACTTTATGAAATTCAAAAAGACCGCATTATTGATTTGCGCAATAATCATGGTAATGGTTACCTCGACGCTCTTCTTTGCTTGCGATAAAACGGACGGCGGAGATTTTGCCGCCCCGACATACGCAGACGTATACGTCACAACCGGCACTATGTCCAAGTTGCTCTCAAGACAATCTTCTATTGCCTTTAGCGACTACACCGAAAATGACGAATTGAGAGGCGTAACCGTCAGCGTAAACACAGATAAATCCTATCAAGAATTCTACGGCTACGGCGCGTCCCTCACCCACTCTTCGGCATACCTTTTGACGCAAGAGGGCGCAGAGGACATTGCAGAAGAAATGCTCCAAGAACTCTTTGGCACCAACGGCGCAAGATTAAATCTCGTGCGCATTCCCATCGGCGCAAGCGACTATATCGAGGGCGACGAATGGTTTACCTGCTGTGACCTCGATGACGATTACGATAGCGATCTTGCACTTGAGCACTTCTCCATCTCTCACGACACCAATCTCATCAAGGTGTTAAAGCGCATAATGGAAATCAACCCCGACGTCAAGGTTTTTGCTTGCCCGTGGTCCGCTCCTGCTTGGATGAAAAACAATCACAGCCTCATCGGCGGTAAATTGGCAGAAACATACTATGACGTGTATGCGGAATATCTTGTAAAATTCATCGAAGTATATAAAGAACAAGGCATTGAAATAGACTATTTGTCTCTTATCAACGAGCCTTACGTCACTGCGGTTTATCCATATATGCGCATGGATGCAGAGACCGCAATCCCCGTCGGTGCGCTTGTGTCACAAAAACTCGGAGCAAAAGGATTGTCCGTAAAACTTCTCGGCTGGGAACACAATGTCACCACTGCAGCGGAAACATATATCTCTGCTGTAGAAGAAGAAAACATCTTTGACGGAATATCCTTCCACGGCTACACCGATGTCAAACGCGCAACCATCTCCGACGGATGCGATTTCATGAAAGAAAACTATCCCGATCAAGAGATATTTATGACAGAAATCACAGAGCATAGCGGTAGTATGGACTTTGCAAGCAACCTTTCCTATGCTTGTCGCTACACAACGGTAGATCCTATCAATCACGGTCTTAACGGCTCTATGTTCTGGAACCTTGTATTGCGCTCTGACGGCTCTCCGACAAACGCAAGCCACAACACAGACTGCTACGGCGTCATCGATATGGATTATCAAGACAGTGAGTTTACTTACTCAAAGAATAGCGCGTACTATTCAATGGCTCACATCAGCAAATTTGCATACCCCATCAACGGCGTATACCCCAAAGCATTGATGACGGAGTCTTCAAACGCAACGCAAATCTTTGCAAGCGCACTCATGAGGGCGGACGGAGCGATTGTCATAACCGCACTTAACGCATCCGACAAACTTCCCGAAAACGTCCACTTTGAAATAAACGGTCAAAAAGTTACCGTCAAGGTCCAACCGCAAAGCGTTGTGACAATCGTATGTTAAGGAGGCAAACTATGAAAAAGAAATATAGTGTATTGTTTATATCTCTGCTTATGGCGATTTTGTGCGTTTGCCTCGTCGCCTGCAACGACGCAGACGAGAGCCTCTCGCGCGATTATACCTATAACGACGTTTATTCCGCATACGAAATAACAAATGCGGAAATCAGACAAAACACTTTGTCCTCTTGCGACTATGTTATCACTTGCGATATCGCTCCGAGCGCAAGCGCAAAGGTATATATCTCTCGTTACGACTACGTAAAGGCAACTGATACTGCAATAGATTACACCGCAAACGATGGCAAATATTGCTTCTCCAACGAGATTAAGTCGGATTATTATTTCATTCATATTGTGGATGGCGAAAAACACGCTGTACTCCCCTTGGCTCATCCGCAAATGGCTCCGTCTGCATCAAGCGTTCAAACATCGGACCGCAAGAGCGTGGAAGTCAATTACAATTTCGTACCAAAGACGTCTTGGAGTTCCTTCTGCGATCCGACGGGCAAATCCGTGTTTAAGAGCGCAACGTCAACCTTTGACGCAAGCACGGCAACCGTACTCAAACAAAACGTCAAAATCGACGACACATCCCCTGCGGTAGACTATTCTCCGAGTGATGAAGCCCCATACTATTTTGTGGTGCTTTCCTCAAAGAACGGGATTGTGAAATATATCAGCAAAGCGTTTGTCACGTTGGACAATATGTATAGCAACCTGACTGTCTCAATCGAAGAAGTCAACAATGTCGCTTCTCTCGTGCTTTCTGGAACGTTTATCACTGATGGAGAAATCGCTATAGGTTTGCACAGCGACAATTCCGTTTTGGACAGTCCTGTAGACGTCTATGGCGAGCGAGTAAGCGGATTGGCAAATTCCACGTTTAAAGCAACTCTTGACATCACGCAAATAATAAGCAACAGTGGCGAAGGCGTATGGTTTGACATCAAGATTTCCACGACAAGCGGCGGTGTGTTCGACGCAACGCCAGACAATGCGGATATGATGCAAGAACTTCTTTCCGGAGACGTTAAGTTCGAGTTCCAAGCATATGGAGACGACCTCAAACTCAACTATGTCAAAGGCGTTTATTCCGCCGTTAATTCGGTGTCTATCGATACGACAGGCGTACCGACTCTTATTGTAAAGGGCAACACCGCAAGCAATGTAACGGATATAAAAATCCACGCAAATACCGACAACAACGGCACGAACGCGGGCGAAAAACTCTGGGATAATCAATCGAGCGAAAGCGGTAAATTTGAATTTAGAATTGCTCTTTCCGAGTTGCCAACAATAGACGGCGCAACGCCTTGGTCTTGGTTCCATGTCTACACCTATATCGGCTCAGAAAAAACATCTGCAGACCTCAACAGAGGCAAGACACTGTCCGTTGACGACTATTTCGACTACAACGGCGTACGCTACACAATCAAGGCATGGTCTGACAACGGCAGTTACGGCAAAGGACTTGCTATCCAAACGGAAAAAATCTAACGGAGTACGTATATGAAAATAATTCAATCGTCTTACGCAGGCGACAGACTAAATGAAAAATCTGTGGCAAAGCCCTTTGAAGGCATTGTCAACGACGTCGTTGTGCGCTCCAATATCACCTACCAAACGCACATGGGCTTTGGCGGTGCAATCACAGATGCCACAATAGATAATTATGAGAAATGCTCCGATGAAGTAAAGGCTCAAATTATCAAAGCATATTACTCAAAAGAGGGTTTAGGCTACAATTTGGCACGTTTAACCGTGCATTCATGCGATTTCTGCGCTGAAAGTTACGTCTACACGGACGGCGACGACATGTCCACATTTGACTTTTCCAAAGAGGATGCAGGGCGCAATCCGTTTATAAAACTCTGCCAAAAAGAGGCGGATAATAACATCACGTTCTTTACCGCTCCATGGTCTCCACCGACCTTTGCAAAGACCAACGGCGATATGAATCATGGCGGAAAACTCAAAGAAGAATACCGCACTTTCTGGGCAGAATATTACGCAACTTACCTTGAAGAACTTGAAAAAAGAGGCATACACGTCTCTTATGCAAGTGTGCAAAATGAGCCAGAAGCAATCCAACGCTGGGAATCGAGAGAGGTTGACGCCTTTGAGGAGGGATACGAAATAAGAGATTATCTCGCGCCTGCTTTCAAACGTCACAATCTCAATACAAAGTTCTATCTGTGGGATCACAACCGCGACAGAGTCGTGCGTAGAACGATAGATACTCTTTCTATTGACGGTGTAAAGGAACACGTGTGGGGCGTAGGCTATCACTGGTATTGTTGCGACAAATACGAGAATCTCTCTGCCCTACACACACTCTATCCCGATATGCACATTTTGCTTACCGAGTGTTGTGTGGAACTTGCTCACGATTCCACAACAGGACAACCCGTTGCGTCTGGGCTTTGGCGAAACGGCGAAAGATATTCCGAACAAATTATCGGCGACCTCAACAACTGGTCGGAAGGCTATATAGATTGGAACTTGCTTCTTGACGAAAACGGCGGTCCCAACCACGCAAACAACTTCTGCGAATCCCCGATTATGCTTGACGGAAAAGGCGGCCTTACAATCAACCCCAGTTATTGGCATATCGCCCACTTTTCCAAATTCATTATGCCGGGAGCAAAACGAGTGCTGTGCGCAGGCGGTGTAAGCGGAGTAAGCCAAACAGCGTTTGTCAATCCCGACGGAAGCAAGGTGGTTGTCATTCTTAACACAACCGAGCGCGACTTCGACACAAATCTCGACGTAGACGGCTCTGTCGTGGGATTGAAACTTGAAAAACGCTCTATCGTCACGGTGCTTGTATGAAAAAGCAATATAAAACATTGCTGATAATCATCGCCGTGCTTGCCGTCTTGCAAATAGTCGGCGGAATTGTGTACACGTCCATTGTCGGCGCACAAGAAAAGGAATATACATACGTGACGTGCACCGTCGTCAAGGTTGAGACCGAGCAACAAGAGGACGAAAGTTATCTTGTTACAGGCATAACCGTCACTTATGAAAACGACAAGGGCGAAACGATTACCGCAACCATGCAAGACTTCCCCTCTTCTTTTGCGGAGGGCAAAAGTTTTGAGGCAAGATACAAGGACAATCCCCTCTCGCTATCGGCGGAAAAAACAGACTGGTTTACCCCCGTATTCCTGCTTTGTTTGGGCGTATGCTATGCAATCGGCGCAATCGTGATGTATGCAATGCGCAAGAAGATGGGCTTGTATGCTCTTGACAACGAAGAAAAGGACGACACACCTATAAACGAGGACGATTGGCATATCTATGACGAGCGTGCCGACGCCGTCAACAAACAAGTAGAGGAAGAAACCGCCTCCGCCACACAAACAAATCTTACGGAGGAAAACTCCGAAGAATTAGATCAACAAAAAACCTAAATAAAGGAGAAAATTATGAAAAAAGCAAAACGTTTTATCATTGCGTTATTGTGCATTGTGCTTTGCTTGTGCCTCTTTGTTGCTTGCAACGATGACAATCAAGACGACAAAGGCAACGACGACACTCCGCACACGCACGATTATTCCGCTTGGGGACACAATGAAACCACCCACTGGAAAGAATGCCCGACGGACCACGAAAGAGACGCAACGACGATTAGATCACACGTTGATGCCGACAGCAACGGCGTATGCGATGATTGCGGTTATGAAATGGGCATCCCCTTCTCTTTCGCAATCGCAGGCTCGGACAAGGCTCTCAACGGCTTGACGGTGACAATCACAAGCGGTGAAAACAACTTCTCTGCAATGATTGACAACGGCAAGTTCACTCTTGCAACGGGCACCACCGTTCCGCAAGGCACATACACTGTAAGCCTTGACGGTTACTATGACGGCACTCTTACAGTCGCCGAAGACGGCACTGCCAATGCAGTTACCCTCAACCCGATTGTGGACAGCGTAGAAATCACAACGATTGACGGCGTTCCGACATTGGTTGTAAAAGGCGCACAACCTGCAACGCACAACACCGTAAAACTTCACGCAGAAGGAAACGGCGCACACCTCTACTGGGATAACGTGTCAACTCAAAAGGGCGCAGTGGAATTCCGCGCACCTCTCAACACACTTCCTCTTCCCGGCACGCCTTGGTACTTCTTCCACATCTACGGCTCTACAGAGGCTAATGCAGAAAACGCAAACTTGACCAAACTCAAAGACCTCGATAGAGGCGACATCGCAACCACTGCATCTTATGTCTATGACAATGTCAAATACAGTGTAATTGTGAACGGCGACAGCACTCAACTTGTCCTCCAACCCACATCCCACACTATCGCAATAGGCAACGTGTCAATCAATCAAGCAACGGCAACTCTTACCGTAACGGGTACAGTTCTTGACGGCGCAACCGTAAACAACGTCAAAATCCACGCAGACCGCAACAACGGTGACGACAAACTCCACGTATACAGCGATGCCGCAAAAGTTACGGACGGTGCGTTTACAGTCACGCTCAACCTTACAACGCTTGAAAAATCCGGCGACTGGTATTGGTTCCACGTATATGCAACCAAAGACGAAACCGTCACCAACGATACCGTTTGGGCATCCACAAACCTTGCAATCGACGCAAGCATGAAGAACACTTACTTCGATTACACCACCGACGGCGCAAGCGGAACTCGTTTCAAAATCGAAAACCAAGACCAACTCGCACTCGTTGTTAGCGAAACACCGCAAGCAACCGTCACGTCAATCGCATTTGACACCACCGACGGCGCAAAACTCGTTGTCAAAGGCACATCCCCAACATACGTTCCCTGCATCAAATTGCACGCAAGCAGAGACACTACTCATCTCTATGGCAACAACGTGTCAACTACCGCAGGTCAATTTGAACTTGTATTCGACGTAACACAACTTACCGATTGGTTCTGGTTCCACGTTTACGTATACGCGGAAGCAAATCCGACAGATTTGCAATCTCCTGCACAATCAATTAATTTGCAAAGAGGCAACCTCATCGAGGCAGGCACATCTTGCTATACGGCAGACAAACAATATAGAGTTCAACATGAAAGCCAACTTGTTATTGCGCCTTCAAGCATACCGGCTGTATATGCAACGTCTGTCACGATTGACGAAGCAACAGGCATTATGACGGTAGTAGGCAAAGTTGCAGACGGTATCACGGCTGTTATAATTCACACAGACAATAGCGGTCAAAATTACCTCGGAAACGTGGCTGTTGTTGAAAACGGCACGTTCACCGCAACGTTCAACCTCACGCAACTTCCGAAAGAAAACACGCCTTGGTGCTGGTTCCACTTCCTTTACACCAGCGATGAAAACCCTTCGATGGAAAGTTCGACAACCCAAGTCAATTTCGATAGAAACGGACTTCTTGCACAAGGTTATCAATTTGAAAAAGACGGTGTCATTTATAAGGTCATACAAAATAATCAAGACCACATCCTCATTATTCAACCCAACTAAATAGCGGTAACGTAAAAGCCCTTTGCCATATCGGCAAAGGGCTTTTTCATTATATTGTTTTTCGCTACGTTTTACACCGATTTTAAAACGTTGTGTTTACATCAAAACACAACCGAACTTGCGCCGTATATCACGTATTCGCCAACTCTTGTCGGGGATAAGTGGTTGAAGTTTTCCCCTCTAACATTCGGCACGATGTATACGCTCAAACAAAGTTGACCATTTTGCGTGCTGTATTCAAGCAATTCTTGCAATTCCGCCTTGCTCTCGATATACAAGTCAACCGTCTTTGTACCTATGTTTATAAAGGTATTTTTGTAGGTGTTGTAAGCACTGTATGCAACAGGTTGTTCCATACTGCTCTCGTGCGTGTTGAGTATATCCGCGTCCGTGCGCAAGAAATAAGAATATGTCAGATATTCGTCCACCTGCACAGGATTTTCGCTTGTCTTGACAGACGCATCACCCCACGTGGTATCTACAACATACCACTCTTTCACGCCGTCGCCGTTGGCGTCAAGAAGAACTTTGTTCCAAGCATGCCCTGCCTTTGCCTTTTGCTCTTCGGTGAGCGAGGACAATTCTGCATTGGCATATCCTCTTATACGCAGTGCCTTTATGCCTTCCATTCCGCAAAGAAGTGCGAACGCCTTGGATTTTCCGTCGCACACCGCCATGCCGTCATTGAATACGCCTTCAAGATAAAATGCGTTATATCCGCTACCGCTTGCGCCGACCGAGGATTGTGCCACTTCATAATCATAACTTATCTCATACACAATCCAATCATAGATGACGGCTACCTTTTGGAGGTCACTCATATCGTCCGTAATATATTTTGTCAACACATCTCTTGCCTTTTGATATAGCGCAGAGAGTGCCGTGGCATTTTCTCCCTCGAATTTGGGCTTATAACCGTTTGAAACAGCACGATAAAGAGCGTTGGAATCTTCCACGACAAGTTCGGTGTAACTATCAACAGGCAATGTCGCCCTTGTACCGTTTTGCTCTTCATATCGCACATACGCTCTGGCTTGATTTACCTGCACGCTGCTCTCGTGTTTACCGCTCGGAATCCCGAACACTGTATCTTGCATATACTTGATTGTGCCCTCAACGCCTTCTATGGTCGCACTATATACAAAAGAGCCGGACTCGTCTATATTGCTCATTGCTGCGGCGCACTTTTCTTTGAACACATCAATATTTCTCCAACTGTCCACTGCAAGATACATATCGTAAGCGACGTCAATTTTGTGCTTTGACACCGCATACGAGACATAGGCATTCAAATCTCGTTGAGAGGATATGAATGCGTCACAATTATTGCCGTCCCATACAAATTTATTGTCTATGCTCGCCTTAATCTCGTCTGTCAATTCGCTATATGCCGTCGGAAAAACATAAACGATAATCTGTCTGCTTTCCACATTTTGTATGCTTGCTTTTATGACGTTTTTGCCTTGATTTAGGGGGATTTGTGCGCTTCTGCCGTCGTCATCGAGGATATTTTTCGTATCGCCCGAGTAAACCGTCCAAGTGCAATATGCGTCTTGCTTTGCCTTGTCCGGATAAAGGAGAGTGGTAAAAGACACGCTTGCGTCGTCTGCGTCTGATTGCAAATAATAGTGCCCCTCGCTCAATCTTTGCAGTTTTCCACCATCTTCCGACGGCGTTATCTTTACGCTTTGCGCAACTTCATAATGGGACACAAACGACAAAGTTATGCTTGCGCTCTTCGTTACGCTATCATCTTGCGTGGTATATCCGATTTCTACAAGTATCTCTATCGTGCAATCCCTTGTGATGTCTGACACCACATACACATAAGTTTCCTCTTGAGAAACACTTGTGCCGTTCGCATACCAGTTGACATCTATTTGCAAGTCCTCGTCGATATAATCCTTATTCCAACTCACCGTGAGAGAAACATCACTTATTTCTTCGGCTCGATTTTGCTGTATCTGTCCCCCTGTTATGTTGTGTGTACTACTTGAAATTACGGGGTCGGAAAGCGGTGCGATTTGAGGCGTTATCTTAATCTCGTCGGTTGTTATGCTGTCATTGACGACGGCATAAAACACATAGGTATGTCCCACATCCGAGCGGTTAAACGTATACGAAATCGTTTTAGTGTCCGCAACCGTTTCGTCTTGCTCTTCGCACTTGATGTGCCATGCTATGGCAGGAGAGACAACACGCTTGTTGTGCCAGTCCACACTCAATGTAAACTCTGTGCCTATGGTAGTGATATAGCCGTCTTCGCCCTCTTCGAGCCCGCTCTCTACGACGATATCCGCCTTTGTCACTTCTCTTAAAGCCTTGAAAAGTCCGCATGCGGAAAGCATCACACACAATAGTGCAATCATTACCGCAACGAGCGACACGGTTAAAATTTTCTTCTTGTATGAGTTGTTCATATCTCACCTAATCATTGCGCCAATGGCGACTTGTATTGTAATTATTTTATAATTAGCACATCTTATTGTCAACACCTACTGTTGCTAAACAAAGAAATGTGTGCTAAAATGCTTTGTATGGACGCAATTTTCAGTATGCAAAATCCAATATCCAAAAGCGACGCTCTCGCCTTACATCCTATGGCGCTGGCGTTTGTCGGCGACGCGGTGCAGTCGCTTTATACTCGCACAAGAGTTACCGTCGGTTCGACGCAAAAGACAGGCGCTTTGCATAGAGAAGTCACAAAAGTAGTCAAAGCAGTGTCGCAATCCGCCGAGGCGGAAAAACTTCTTCCGCTGTTTGACGAAGACGAGCAAGACGTGTTCCGCAGGGCACGCAACTGCAAGGTACAAACAAGCGCAAAACACGCAGAGATGAGCGAATACCGCCGTGCAAGCGGATTTGAAGCGGTGCTTGGCTATCTCTACCTCACAGGCAACACGGCGCGACTTGAACAATTTCTTTGTGCTTGCTTTGAGGACAACATCAACGATTAAGAGGAATTTTTATGTATATCTACGGCAGAAATCCCGTCAAAGAAGCATATCGCGCTGGCAAGACGATAGACAAACTCTTTATGCAAAAGGGCGAATTTGATCCTATGCTTTCTCAAGTGCACAAACTCGCCAAAGAGGCACGCACAGTGGTAAGTTATGTGGACAAAAACATGCTTGACAAACTCTCTTCGGGAGGTAATCATCAAGGTGTCGTCGCATCTGTAACCGACTTTGAATATTGCGCGGTAGAAGATATTCTCGCCCTCGCAAAAAGCAAGGAAGAGCCTCTTCTTATTCTGCTGTTGGACGGTATAACCGATCCGCACAATTTGGGTGCGATTATACGTAGCGCAGAGTGCTTTGGCGCACACGGCATTGTCATCCCCAAGCACAGAAGCGTCAGCGTAAACGATACCGTCGTCAAGGTGGCATGCGGTGCGACCGAGCATATTTTGATTGCAAAAGTTACCAACATAAACGACACCATAAGAATGCTCAAAGAGCAAAATGTATGGGTTTATGCGACAGATTTCGACGGTAAAGCCCCGAAATGTGCAAATCTCAACGGAGATATAGCAATCGTTATCGGCAGCGAGGGCGAGGGTATCCACCGCCTGACAAAAGAACTTTGCGACGACGTCCTCACCATTCCGCAATACGGCAAAGTCAATTCTCTCAATGCGTCCGTCGCAACGGGCATAACGCTTTATGAGGCGGTCAGACAAAGAAGAGAATGATCATTATTATTTATCGGCAACCGCCAATCGGGGGACGACATGGATAAATCACAAGAAAACGACCTAATATTAAAAGCGCAAAACGGCGACCTTTCTGCAGAAAACGCCGTCGCTCTCGATTATCTCAATCTTACAAAATCCGTTGCTCGATCCTTTAACGTGGTTGGCGCACTCGATGTCGACGACCTGGCAGGGCACGGAATGCTTGGACTTATAAGAGCAATCCGCACTTACGACGTCAACGCAGGCGCGTCTTTTAAGACGTATGCGTCTAAATGTATAAGGAACGCTATCGTAGACGCTATGCGCACGACAAGCAACAATGTGGAAGAAGTTGACCTCTGCGAGGATATTCCCTCCAACGACAATCAAAACCCCGAAAATCTTTTTATAGAACACGAAGCGACAAGCCTGCTTTTGGACGCTATTGCCGCCACCCTTACACCGACAGAATTTGCCGTACTCAAACTGCATATCGAAAGCATGAGTTACAAAGATATTGCCGACGAATTGGGCATTGCGCAAAAAAAGGTTGACAACACCATATATTCTGCCAAAAAGAAAATCAAAAAATTAATTGGTAAGGATTAATTTAAATCAAAAATTCATATAGAAAAAGCCTTCGGAATCGAAGGCTTTTTCTGTTTTATTTTAGGATAAGGGAGATGAATTATTTGTTTTCTTCCACTTTTTGCACGCTTACGTTTCCGCTAACACCAACGTTAAGTTGGTCGCCCGTTGCATCGTATTTTGCCATACCTTCAACATTTGCGGTTGCTTGATACTTGCCACATACACTACCAACAATGGGAAGTTCCATGCTCGGAACATTGACCGTTGCCGTCACATTGCCTGTGATGTTGAATTCGCCTGCATTCTCTGTGCTGTTTGCATATACATTGACGGTTGCGTTGAATGATACGCCATAACCAACCACCGTTGCTTCGCCTGCAACTGTCACGACTGCACCGTAACCGCTTTCGTCGATTTTGCCGAGTTCGATTGTTACGCTTGCGTTTGCACTTACGCTTTCAAGCACGCTTGCGCCTGCGCCGAGTTCAAGAACGACGGTGCCGTTTTTCTTGGAATAAGCCTTGATGCCTGCAAATGCCGTTGCATACTCTTTGTCGTCTGCGCCGAGTGCAAATACCATTGCTTCTTTTTCCTTATCAAATCTTGCTATACCGCTAAATTCATAAGTGAAGGGCTCCTCGTCTCCATTGGGGACAACTACCATTGCGTTGAAGGTGTAATCTTTTGTGCCTTCAAGTTTCTCTTCGCCGACGATACCGACATACAAAGAGTAAGAATAGGTCTTCTCTTCGCCCGTCTTCTTGTCAACGTATGTGCCGGAAATCGTAATCTTTTGAGAATAATCGTCTCTGTCGCTTTCGGTTGCAGTCTCAACCTTCACGCCGTTTTCGCCGAGAAGTTGATCCACTTTATTGACAACCTTATCGAGAGTGGGTTGGAGCATTTCCGCGATACCGCTAACTTGTGCACCGATAACTGCATCAAGTTTGCCGTCGCCAACCGTGAGGTTAACGCCTGCTTGGAAATCGTCTTGTGCGTCATCCGCTGCCGTACCTGCTCCCGTTGCGAGTGATTGAGTTGCAAGAGCAACTGCAGTACCCAAAACTTCAGAGTTGGACGCGGTGTTGTCGTCATCATTATTGCATGCTACGAGTGCAACCATAGAGAGTGAAAGAACAAGCACTATGGAAAGAACCGCTATAACTGTCTTTTTCATGTTTAATTTCTCCTTACAAAAAGATGTGTGTCATATCTTTGACGCTATCATAATACAACCGTTCAATAAAGTTGAACTGAACGAAACATAAAGACTTCCTTAAGAATTTGTAAATTTATAAGACAAAAGGGCGATTATGTTTATAGGTGTATTATTATGCCTTATATATAAGTATCTTTATATAAACATAAAAATCAAAAATGGATAAATACCTTGTTAGATATATACAATTTTGCAATTTCCTCAATTAGATTTTCAGAAAACAGGCGGATTGCTCTTCGCAAGTCGCGATTGTAAAAAAATTAACGCTTTTTGAAAATTAGATTGCTTAAATAATTGCCAAACACAATTTATTTGTGTACAATATTCACGATTTAGACGGAATAGATTGCGGATTGACCGCAAATTATTTAAGGGAGTATACTATGGATAAAATTGCATTGCAAGCAAAATTAGACGATCAAAAATGGAATGACAGCATCGCCAATCATCGCGATATGTGCGGAGCATACGACTATTGCGCATTCTGCGACAAGAGCGTCGCTCTTCCCTGCGCATCTGCATTTGAAAAAATGAACGAGCCGAAAGTGGCACCCAAACAAGAAGAAGTCAAAGAAGAAACGGATGTAACTTCTCTCCACTCTTCCCTCGGCAAGAAATTCGATTACGACAAAGTAATGGCAAAGAAAGCGTCACGCAAGAGCCTCACTTTTGCAGAAAAATATGCTCTTTCAGACGATATTATCAAAGAACGTTACGCAATACTTAAAGACGCTCTTACCGCAACGCCCAAGGGTGCGCCTAAGATTAAGAGCCGTATCAGCAAGCAATGCGATACATACCGTAGAGACGGCGACATCGTGGCAAAGGTCACAATCATCGGTACGTCTTTGCGTATCAATCTCCCCCTCGATCCCGACGCTCCCGAATTTAACGACGGTCGCACGCCGCACACCTCAACGGGACATAAGAAAGTATACGAGGATGTTCCCTTCCAATTCAAAGTCAATAGCAAACTTGCTCTCAAACGTGCACTTGTGCTTATCGACCTTGTAAAATAACACCCACATTAATCGCATAAACGCCGTGTTAAGCACGGCGTTTTCTTTTTGTTCAAGAACTATTTTCATTACAAGAGATTTGTGATATTGTATAAAATCATTTTTATATTTGCGCTTTCAAAATATTTTGCTTTTCATATATGAAAAAATGCTCTATAATTGTTTTATTAATTCGCAAGGAGCCGTTATGCAAAAAATTCTCATCATTGACTTTGGCGGTCAATATAAAGAACTTATAGCAAGGGTTGTGCGCCACATGGGTGTGTATTCCGTCATAAAGCCATGGGATACGGACATAAATGCCATAAAAGAAATAGATCCTATCGGCATAATATTTACGGGTGGTCCGCACAGCGTATATCTTGACGGCGCACCTGCGTGCTCAAAAGAGGTGTTTGACCTCGGCGTGCCGATTTTGGGAATATGCTACGGCATGCAACACATCGCCGATTTCTTCGGAGGAAAGGTAGAAAAGGGCATTGTGCGCGAATACGGCGCAACAACGGTGCGAATAAGCCAATCCTCTCTTCTATTTGACGGACTTAAAAATGAAGAAATTATGTTGATGAGCCACACGGACTACATTACAAGAGTTCCCGACGATTTTGTTACCACGGCATACACAAAGGATTGTCCGTGCGTTGCATTTGAAAACACTCAACGACGTGTGTATGGAGTTCAGTTCCACCCCGAAGTGGAAATCTCACAAAACGGCGAAAAACTGCTTGAAAACTTTGTTGTGGGAATATGCGGAGCAACACGCGATTACTCACTTGACGATTATATAGAGAGACAAACCCGTCTCATACAAGAGCAAGTCGGCGACAAAAAAGTCTTGCTAGGATTGTCAGGCGGTGTGGACAGCGCAGTCGTTGCCGCCCTTATAAGCAAGGCTTTGCCCAATCAACTGCTTTGCGTATATGTCGATCACGGCTTTATGCGTAAAAACGAAACCGAAGAAATAAAGCAAGCGATGAGCGTGCTCCCCTTAAAACTTGAGGTTGTAGACGCCAAGGAACGTTTCTTTAAAAAGGTGGAAAACATCACCGATCCCGAACAAAAGCGCAAGATTATCGGCGGAGAGTTTGTAAAGGTGTTTGCAGAGATTGCAAAACAGCATAGCGGATATGATTATCTTGCTCAAGGCACAATTTATCCCGACGTAATAGAATCGGGAGCAAAAAACTCCGCCACTATAAAAACGCATCACAACGTCGGCGGACTGCCTGAAAACCTGCCGTTTATAGGACTTGTGGAACCTCTGCGCGACCTATTTAAAGACGAAGTGCGCATCATAGGGACAAAACTCGGATTGCCCGACAGCATCGTGTCGAGACAACCCTTCCCCGGTCCAGGACTTTCCATACGTTGTATAGGCGAAATAACCAAAGAAAAACTTGCAATTTTGCAAGACGCAGATTACATCTTGCGTGAAGAATTTGCCAAAGCAAATGTGAAAGCAGACCAATTCTTCGCCGTAATCACAGACACGAAATCCGTCGGCGTAATAGGCGATTATCGCAACTACGGCTATGTGGTGGTATTGCGTGCGGTTACGACGTCCGACTTCATGACCGCCGAATTCACAAGAGTGCCTTATGAGGTGCTTGCGATTGTTTCCTCTCGCATAGTAAACGAGGTGCGAGGCGTAAGCAGAGTGTGTTATGACGTCACAAGCAAACCGCCGGCGACAATCGAATGGGAATAAAAAGCGTAAATAATCATATCGTGGAGACAGAATTTGTCGCAAAACGCCTATAAACGACAAGAATAAAAACACTATAAAACAGAAAAACAACCGCAATCTCACGGAGTATACAATGCAAAAGATAGACGTAAAAATCAAAAAACTCAATCCCGACGCAATACTGCCAAAGTATGGTACGGAATTTTCCGCAGGTGCCGACCTTTATGCGTGCGAAGGCAAAGAAATCACGATCGAAGCACATCAAACGGTGTTTGTCCACACAGGCGTGGCGGTGCAAATACCAGAGGGTACAGTGGGCTTGATTTATGCCAGAAGCGGACTTGCCTCAAAGCGCGCGCTTGCCCCTGCAAATAAGGTTGGCGTTATCGACAGCGATTATAGAGGCGAACTTATCGTCGCTCTTCACAACCACTCAAACGAGGCGCAAACAATAGGCGACAAAGAGCGCATTGCGCAACTTGTTATTGTGCCGTATTTGTCTGCGGATTTTATTGAATGCAAATCTCTCGACGATACATCTCGTGGTGAAAACGGATTCGGAAGCACAGGCAAAAACTAAAATCAATGGACAAATAGCCAATTAAGCCAACAATAAAAGAGGTTTATGTGTGCCAAATGCGCATATAAACCTCTTTTTGTGTGTGTTTTATTATTCTTTGATTTTAGATTTTTTCGGCAAACGAGCCTTGCGGTGTGTCTTTGACGGCATATCCCAAGGCGGCAATTTGCGCTCTCAACGCATCTGCCGTTGACCAGTCTTTATTCTGCTTTGCAAGACGCCTTTGCTCGACGAGGTTAATAACTTCTTGTGGCACGTCGCTTTCCTTTTGCGCTTGCTTATCCTCATAATACTTGACAAACTCGTCGGGATTTTCCTTGAACAAACCAAGCAAAGAATAAGTCTTTGCCACTTGATTTGCATCGGCTACGGCGTCGGCGTCCCCTGCTTTAAGTTTTGCCTTTATGCCCTTGAATATACCGAACAAATCGGCAAGTGCTTTAGCAGTGTTGAAATCGTCATCCATAGCACGGTTGAATCCGTCATCAATCCACTTGCTTGTCTTATCGCTTGAAAGTCCGCTGTTTTTGACATCGGCAAGCGTCTTATAAAAGCCGTACATGTGCTTGTCCGCATCGGGGAACAACTCGTCGGTAATATTTATATCGCCTCTGTAATTTGTTTGCAAAAGCGCATATTTGATAGTGTCGGGCTTATATTTTTCAAGCAAATCGGCAAGCAAAAGACTGTTGCCCAGCGACTTGCTCATTTTTTGTCCGTTGACTTTGATAAGACCGTTATGAATCCAGTATTTTGCAAATTGTTTGCCCGTGAGAGCCTCTGTTTGCGCAATTTCGTTTTCGTGATGCGGGAATATCAAATCTCTTCCGCCGCCGTGCACGTCGATTTGCTCGCCAAAAGCGTTCATGTTCATAGCAGAGCATTCGATATGCCAACCGGGTCTACCCTTACCCCAAGGCGACTCCCAATAAATCTCGCCCTCTTTGGCGGATTTCCAAAGCGCAAAATCAAGTGGATTACGCTTGTTGTCCTCATTCTCTATGCGCACACTTTCATAAGCGTCTTCAAGGCGTCTGCCGCTCAACTTGCCATAGCCGGGGAAACTTTCGACCGCAAAATACACGTCGCCCCTATCCGTTGCATAGGCGTGTCCTTTCTCTATAAGTTTGGATACAAAAGCGATGATATTATCTATATTTTGAGTTGCTTTAAGCCAAATTGTGGGATCGTCCACCTCAAATTCACGCATGAGTTTGTCTATGCGCTCAATCATCATTTGTGCATATTCGAGGGCGGGGATCCCCGTTTCTTGAGATTTTGCGATAATCTTATCGTCAACGTCCGTGTAGTTGCGCGCATAATTTACGTTGTAACCGATTTTTTCAAAATACTTGCGGATTATATCGTAAATAAGCGCTTGATAAGCGTGTCCGATATGTGCGTCGCCCGATACCGTGATACCGCACGCATACATATTTACTTGCCCGTCGTGAAGCGGTGCAAAGTCCTCTTTTTTTCTTGTGAGTGTGTTGTATATTTTCATAGTTTTTTATTACGGATTTTCCGCCTTTTGAGATTTGTTTTGTTCAAATTGCGACTCGATTTCCTCTACTTCCGACGGCAATATATTATCCTCGTCCAAAGTGATGGAATATCTGCACGCCTTAACGTCCATAGCCTTTTCAAGTTGATAAATTCGCTTGTTGAGGCGTTTGAACTCCTCCATAATCGGGTCGGGCAAAAGTATCTGGTCCATATCCGCAACACGCTTTCCGTCTTGCTTGACCACCCTGCCCGGTACGCCGACGACGGTCGAATACGGCGGAACGTCTTTTAGCACCACGCTTCCTGCGCCTATTTTGCTATGTGCGCCAACCCTCACGGGACCGAGAACCTTTGCGCCTGCCGAAATCATAACGCCTTCCTCGATTGTGGGGTGACGCTTGCCAATATCCTTGCCTGTACCGCCGAGGGTAACGCCCTGATAAAGCACGCAATCGTCGCCTATCTCCGTTGTCTCACCAATCACAAGCCCTACGCCATGGTCTATGAATATACCTGCGCCGATTGTCGCTCCGGGATGAATATCAATCCCCGTGCGCACCTTTGCCCTGTATGACATATATAGGGCAAGCGCCTTGAGATTGTGTTGCCAACACCAATGAGCGCGACGATATGCGCAAAGCGCCTTATATCCCGTGTACGTGCGCCTAACTTCCCTTGCGTTTGTCGCTGCAGGATCGTTTTGCAATATCTTTTGCAAATCGCGCTTTTTGGCTTGACTTATTTTCATATATCCTCGTTATTGAATATTGTTGTCGGAGAGAGTGGATTCTCCTCTGTTGATTTTCGATGAGAAGAGACTGTTCTCGTTGCCGTTTTCCTCTCCGAAAAGCGCGTCGATTTCGTCTTCGTAAATGGTCTCTTTTTCATACAAAGCCTTGACCATTGCGTCCATAATCGGACGGTTTTCTTTGAGGATGTTGAGTGCGACTTGATATTGATCGTCGATGATTGTCTTTACCTCTTCGTCAATCTTTGCAGCAACTTCCTCGCTATAATTGAGGTGTGCTTGATAGTCTCTGCCAAGGAAAACTTCTTCGCTGGAGCCAAGATACATATTGCCGATTGATTCGGACATACCCCACTCGGTAACCATCTTTCTTGCAAGTTGAGACGCGCGTTGGATGTCGTTGGACGCACCTGTGGAAATGTCTTTGATGACAATCTCTTCCGCCGCTCTACCACCAAGCATCATTGCGATCGTATCAAGCAACTTGCCTTTTGTCATGTGGTTGTCGTCGTTTTCGGGAAGAGTAATGGTATATCCCGCCGCCATACCGCGAGGAATAATGCTGACCTCATGCACGTTGTCACAATGCTTCATAAGTTTTGCAACGATTGCGTGTCCGCTCTCATGATATGCGGTGATACGCTTATCCGTCTCGGTTACAAGACGAGATTTCTTTGCAGGACCTGCCATAACCTTGTTGATAGCCTCGCTTATATCCTTCATCGTGATAAGTTTTCTATCGTCACGAGCGGCAAGAATTGCAGACTCATTGAGGATGTTTTCAATATCCGCACCGGTAAAGCCAGACGTAAGTCTTGCAAGGCTCTTGAAGTTGACTTCTTGCGCAAGCGGTTTGTTGCGAGCGTGTACCTTGAAGATTTCTTCTCTGCCTTTGACATCGGGAACATTGACGTAAATTTGTCTGTCAAATCTACCCGGACGCATAAGCGCAGGGTCGAGAATATCTGCGCGGTTGGTTGCCGCCATAACTATAATGGAACTGTTTGCCTCAAAACCGTCCATTTGCACGAGCAGTTGGTTGAGCGTTTGCTCTCTCTCGTCGTTTCCACCGCCAAGACCTGCGCCTCTTTGACGTCCGACTGCGTCGATTTCGTCAATGAAAATAATGCAAGGCATATTCTTTTGCGCTTGGTCAAACAAGTCTCTAACGCGAGACGCCCCAACGCCAACAAACATTTCCACAAAGTCAGAACCGCTTATCGAGAAGAACGGCACGTTTGCCTCGCCTGCAACCGCTTTTGCAAACAACGTTTTACCCGTTCCCGGAGGGCCTACAAGAAGAACGCCCTTGGGAATACGTGCGCCGATGTCCGTATATTTCTTGGGATGTTTGAGGAAGTCGACAATCTCTTGAAGTTCTTGTTTCTCTTCCTCTGCGCCTGCAACGTCGTTAAATCTAACTTTGATGTCGCGCACTTGGTTTGCTTTAGTCTTACCGAAGTTCATTGCCTGCGAATTTGCGCCCGCACTCTTGCGAAGCACAATCATAAACACAGCAAACAACGCTCCGTAAAGAATGAGCGGAACAACTATGCTGGAAATGAGAGAACCGCTTGACGGATCGTCAAATCTGACGGTAACACCGTTGAGAAGACCTTGTGCCCTCAAATCGTCAATATCTTCTTTAAACGCTGTTCTGTTGCTGATATTCACAAAATAAGAATATCCCTTGTCACCAACTCTTTTGATCTGTGCGCTGTATGATCCTTCTATATAAATCGCCTCAACCTGCCCGTCTTTGAGCATTTGTTCAAGGCTGTTTTCCGCACCATAGAAATAAATTTCCGTCGGTTTTGTCAATTCATAAGCAATGACAAATGCGACGATAATAAGAATTATCACGCCGACGATGATAAGAGTGCGCTTGGTTGACGTTTTCATCTTTCCTCCTGAATGCGCCATACATATAACCGAATTTTTGTTGTTTTATTATATATATGTTCTACACATTATAAAAATTAAATACAAAAAAGTCAACGCAACAGGAACAATTAGATTGCCGTTGCGCCCTCTTTGTATCTTATTATGAGAAAATATTAAAGAAAAATTATTAAAAGCATATTAAACAAGACTTAATTTATTTGCTCATTCCCCCATCTATAACAAAGAATGTATCGACTTGCGTAAAATAAGATAAGCACCTCATTAGAGATGCTTAACCTATAAAAATTGTGCGATTATAATGATTTTGTCAGTACGTTTGGTTAAGTTTGTGCATTTTGGCAAAATAATTAATTTCGCCAACAACAAACGCTACTCCCGATACCACAAACATCGTAATACCTATGCCGTAGCCCACTGCACCCGGCACGAGGAAGAAAAACGCAAGTCCTATCGAGAGTGCCAAAAACGCCACCAATACGAAGAGAATCATCACGTTCATATTGCCTATTTGCGCAACTTTTTTCACAAGATTATTGTCGTCCATAGTTACCTCCTTTGGTTATACGCATAGTGTGTTTAAAACAGGGCAAAATATACACCATCTTAAAAATCCGCTCGTCACAACGCAAAAATTTTGCATAAACACCTATCGCACACGCTCGTATAACTATTGCTAAAAAAGGCAATAATGTTGCCATGCAGACAAAAAAACAACCTACTAAAAACGACGTTTTATCTAAAAAACAATGCGACAATTCCCTCGATTTTGCCTCTGTAAACAACCTTCTTTCCGAGGCAAAAAACAGCCGTGACGCAAGACAAATAGTCATAGTGTGCTTTGGCACCAACGCAATATCGGGCGACTCTTTAGGCCCTATGGTGGGCACTCTGCTTACGCAAAAATACAATATTTCGGCGTTTGTATACGGCACGGAAGATAGCAATGTCAACGGCAAAAATATGGCGCAATGGCTGGATTTTATAAAGGCTGTTCACAATGGCGCACTCTTTGTTGCGGTTGACGCGTCGGTAGGCTCAAAGAACAAAATCGGACAAATTATCGTGCGCGAAGATGGCGTGTGCCCATCTGGCGTAACGGGCAAATCAAAGCGTTTCGGCGACATAGGAATACTGGGAATAGTCGCACAAAGCGGAGGTGACGCGCTTATGCAATTAATGTGCGTATCGCCACTTGATGTGTCAAAAATGGCAGATAAAATATCGATTATGTTAAATGAAACATTCGGATAATTATTTTTATCCGCTGTGATTGCATTAGAAAAATGCCGTAAAGACACAATGATTTACCTTGCGTTTTGACGGCATTTTTGTCAATGGTAATATTGATTTTATACTTTTTTATTTTACAACGCAGCAAAATGTATTGCATATAAATTTATATTAGGTTATAATATTCTAAAGTAATGCGCATACGCGCTCACACAAGGAGACAACATGTTTGCTCAAATAGTATCGGCAAGCGTGCCTTATGCGGATATTGCATTTTTTGCAATCATCTTAATAGGCTTGATATTGGGTGTTATAAGAGGCTTTTCCAAATCTTTCAAAGGGCTCTTTCTTACCATTGCCATTTTGCTTGCTTCGCTAATGTTGCTCTCCCCGACTTTTGCAAGCGTGAGAGAACTGGATATGTTCCAGCAGATGGAATCTTCCATTACTGACAGCGTCGAAGACAAGACGGACCTCTTCTCCAAGCCCATTTACATGGTGACCGACGCAGAAAGCGGAGATGTTGTATATTATGTTGATGTTCAACTTGACGACGGCTCAACTCAAAGAGTCTCGCTTGACGACGGCATAGATATGGGCAATATCGATTCGCTCAAAGCAAAACTTGCTCTGTGGCTTGCAGAGAGATTTATCACGGAAGACGGTCAAACATTGGGCGCGGTCGCAGGCACGTTTATATCCGATTGTATTGTCGCAGTGATAATGTTTATAGTTTATTGTCTTGCGCTGTGGCTAATATGCTGGGTATTGCGCAAAATCTTTGCAGGAATGCGCAAGTCGGAGAGCAGAACGCTCAAGGCAATCGACAGAATAGCAGGAACAATCGTGTCCGGCGCATTTGCGTGCATTTTTGCGCTTTTAGTGCTGGCAATATTGTATGCGTTGAGGGATAATATAGGCTCGCTTAACGACACTTTGGCAAATTCGGCAATTTGCGGACCGTTGTATGAAAACAACCCCATATCCATTCTCTTCAAACAAATCTTTGGATAAAAACACATCTCGCGCCCTTATCAGGCGCGAATTTTATATTAAATAGGAAGTGAAATATGAGAGTACTTCGCGGAACATTAACTTTCATTCTGGGTATGATTATCGGTATCATACTTTTTGTTATCGCCATCGGTGGCGCCGTATACATAGTCGGCACGCAAGTTTCGGTGGGAGAATTGCAAGGGAAATTTACCGAAGACGAAATAATATCCTCCGATAGCCAACTTTACAATAAAAGTATATGGGAGACAATATTGCAAGTGGTGGGCGACGTCAAAAATCTCGACGCTCTGACTATGCAAGGGCTTTATGACACTTATGGCATAAGCATTTTTAAGGGGTTCGGCGATATAGATTTCACATCGAAAGAATTTTACGATATGCCGATAAAAGAAGTGTTTGACGACATGTCGGTTGTCATCGATTCCTTCACGCTTCAGGAAATCGGCTCCTTTGCCAACTTGGAATTCCCCGATCTTCCCATCATTCAAGACAATCTCGAAGTCGGCATGAAGACGGCAATCGAAAACATAATGAATTCGATTGACGGCAATATGACCGTGCGTGACATAAGCACTAAATTCGGCATCGATATAGGCGTTGAGGCAAACAAGATAATCGAGGCATTGCAAGACGCCTCCCTCTCCTCATTCGGCGACGTAGTCAACGCAATGCGCCTTGACAAACTTATGGAAACGGATACGGACACTTTTGTGCTTAACGGCGTAAACGACGTATATGTAAAACTCGATACAAACGTGTATGAAAAAGTGAGCGACACCGACCTTGCCAATGCGGAATATGTACCTAACAAAGGAGTTGAAACATTCATTTACAGCGCAAGCGATAGCGATGGAAACGGCACTTGCGATACGCTTATCGAAAAAGAATTGCGTTATGTCAAAAAGACCGTAACAGACAGCGAAACGGGTGTAGAAAGCACAAAATACGTTGTGGATAATTCTTGCTATAGCGAAGATTTTACTGTTGAAAACAACGAGAAAGAATATTATCGCCACGTGCTTTATGCAAAAAACAACGGCACTTATACCGTACTTGATCCGCAATATTTCGTGCTTTCGTATGCAAATCGCATTGCAAGCATAGACGGCACATCATATACCTTGGTGGAAAAGGGATTCTTCCCTCTCAACAACATCTACACTTCTACAACTTCCGTCGGCGCTACGATAAATGCAGGCGTTGCATCCTTTAATATGAGCGATTATACCACGTTGTATATTGCAAATAAAGACGGAAGCGCAAGCGAAAATCTCGCAACCCACTACCAAATCACTGATACAACCATAACCAAAGACAGCCGTCTTGAAGAAAGTAAATCGAGCAACGGAGATTATATAAGAGTATATAAAGGCGAATCGTCAGAAATACTGCAACTTGTCGCATACATGACAGTTGCCCAACTCCAAGAGGCGGACGATTTACTCGATTCAATCAAGATAGGCGATGTTGTGGACACCGATGCCGAGGATTGCGCAAAAATCCTCAAAACGCTCAAGGACAGCAAATTAAGCGACGTCGGAAACAAAGTAAACAATCTTACAATCTCTCAAATGATTGACATCAAGCATGACCGTTATACTCAAAACGACAACGGAAAATACGTGCTTACTTGGGAAAAGGATGCAGATAACCATACGATTTACGTTGACTTTGATGGCGACAACGTAAACAACCAATACTTTACGCGCTATTCTTATGACGGCAACAACTACACAACCGATAACACGGGCGACTATATGCCTGCATACTACTTCACTCTTTACAATCCCGCATTGCACGAAGGATTGACAAGGTTTGACTTGGATACGAAAAATGTAGTAGAAAACGCATCGTCAAAGGTGCTCCAACGTCTTGCGTACTTTAAACTGGACAGTTTCTCCGACTCCTTCAATTCGCTCACCTTGGGCGAGGTTATGGATATAGACATTGACATCCTCTCCCCCGCTACAGGTAGCGAAACGGGCGCAACATACTACTATGATATGGTAAAATCGCTTTATATGCGCATAACGGACGCAAATAAAGACAGCCACAACAATGACATCAAATATTATGTATCGGTTGAAGGCAAGGACGCATCCGTGCTTAAACGCCTTGCTTACGTCAAAGTCAACGATATGTCGGACGCAATGGACGCAATAATGAAAGATATGCTTCTTGGCGAACTTGTGGACATATATGATGACTATGCCGTTGAAGAAAATACATCTTTCACCCTTTCAGACTACAATGCAACAACCGATAGGTTCTTTATAGAAGACACCGATGGCGACGGATATGTATTTGCATACAACTCTGAAGGCAAATACACAAGTGGTAATTGGTACATGCAAGCATATACGCAAGAGGAACTTGACGCCCTCAAAAACACCACAAGCAGTTACTCTTATGTCGCAGTTGACAGCAGTAACGAAACAACCGCGTTTGCAGGCTACAACGTGTACTACAAAGGCACCAAAAACGGTGCAACCGTGTACGAGAACAATATTCCGCTTTGCATTTATCAACTCACAAGCGGTGCAACGCTTGAAAATCTCGGCAAAAACTACAACAATTTGTACACTCGCACCGACTCGACGAACGGAGAAAACGTAACGGCATATAACACTTATACCTCAAACAATATGTACGTGCTTATAAACGGTGCTTACATTGCATACAATCCCTCAAACCTCGCACACGCAAACCAAACGTACTATAAAAAGATTGACGGCGATTGTATCATCCCCATCTCGCACGCAAGTCTTCTTACGAACGAAAGCACATACGAATCTCCGTTTACAGGCGAAACCGTACTTTATTCCAAGCACACTTGCGAGGACGTGTATTTCAAGACAACAGATAAGGGAGCGAGCGATTTATACGTGTATATCAACGGTCAATACGTAAGTTACGATAAAACCGTGCATACAGACAGCGAATTGTTTGTCAAAAAGAACGGATACGTTGCGACAATCAACGAAACTTATCTCACAACTGGCTCAAGTGAAAATCCTCAATACTCGTCCACGTCGGTCATTACTGCAAGCGGACAAAACGTCATCAATGTAACGCTCATCCGTGAAAAGAGTCATGCCGTATTGCGCATGCTCAATAAAAAACAAGTAACCATAGACGGTATTAACGGCGCAATACAATCCGCAACGATTGCAGACATAATGGATTTGGATGAATCTTCCCTTTTCTACCGTTTTAAAGACGCTACGCTTGACAACCTCAACGACACGGTAGAGCAAGAACTTAAAGATATGAGTATAGGCGAATTGCTTGAATTTACCAATATTACCGAAGTAAACCCGACAGTCAAAGAAGCGCTTAAAGACGTGCTTATGACCAACTTCTTTAAGAGCCTCGAATATAGCATGACAAAGGGCATTTATGTCAATATGTCCAAAGCCTGCGGATTTGAAGACTGATAGTATTTAATACAAACAAAAATCCACCGATTCATTCGGTGGATTTTTATTTTATTTGTTACAAAACACAGTTTGTTTTGCGGTTTTTATTGCATAAACCGTTGTTTATGCGTTTTCGGATAATTCAAGCCATTCTTCTTCAAGGGGTGCCAGTTTGTCATTTAGTGCACTTATTTCTTCCTCGATTTGTGCGATTTTGGCATAATCGCTATACACGCTACTATCGTTGTGCATTGTGTTTTCAAGAGAGGAAATCTGCTCTTCGAGCACACTCATCTTCTCTTCGAGAAAACTCATTCTGTGCGCTCTGCGTGCTTGTTCTTTGCTTTGAGATATAGGCCTTTCTTTCTTCTTGGAAGCGGTGCTTACACTCGACGTATCGAGAATATCTTCACCCTCTTTTTCATTTTCGTAATCGCTATATTTGCCCTCGTACAATCTTACTTTTCCGCCCTCAAAAATAATGAGCCTATCACACACTCTGTTGATAAAATATCTGTCGTGCGAGACGGTTACAAGAGTGCCCGTGTAGTCGCAAAGCAATTTTTCAAGCGTCTCTTTGCCAACGATATCCATGTGATTTGTAGGCTCGTCAAGGATAAGCATGTTTGGCTTTTTTCGCAATATTTTGCATAGCGCAAGGCGCACTTTCTCACCGCCCGACAAGTCGCATATACGCTTGAAAACGTCATCGCCGTGAAATTGGAATGCCCCCAGTGCACCTCTTGCCTCAGTATTATCAAGCATCGGAAACTCGTTTTGAAAATCCTCTAGCACACTACACTCCGCAAAACTTTGCGTAAGCGTTTGGTCAAAATATCCCACTTGCGAATGCAAGCCGAAAATCGCGTGCCCGTCAATAGGTTTGAGAATGTGCATAATCGTTTTAAGTAGCGTTGACTTGCCTGTGCCGTTGTTGCCGACTACGCCCACCTTTTGCCCACGTTTTATAACGGCGTCTATCTCTCCAAGCGGTTTGTCATAACCAAAGGACAATTTTTCAAGCACGATTGCCTTTTCAACCGTCTCTCTTTCGGGTTGAAAACTTCCTCTAAACGTAGCCGTATTAAAGGGGTTGGGGGCGCTTGGATCTCCCATTCTTTCTATTTGTTTTATTTTGGATTGCGCCATTGCTGCTTTGTTTGCCTTATAGCGGAATCTTTCTACAAGCGCAGACAACCTTTCAATCTCCTTTTTACGCATCATAGAATCTTTGAGCGCCTTGTCATACGCTTGCTGTTTTTGCGCCATAAAAGAGGTGTAATTACCATAGTATCGCTTTGTCTCGCCATATTCTATCTCGTATACGACACCAACGATTTTGTCCAAAAACATACGATCGTGCGATACGATTACGCAAGATTTTTTGTAGGAACAAAGATATTTTTCAAGCCATTCGATAGCGTCCAAATCGAGGTGATTTGTCGGCTCGTCAAGCAATAATACGTCGGGCTTGGACAATAAAAGTTTGAGAAGCGCAATCTTGGTACGCTGTCCTCCCGAAAAGGTGTTGAGTGTCTTTTTGAGGTCGTCCTCGTTAAAGCCGAATTTATGCACGGCAGTGAGATATTCCTTTTTATAAGTATATCCGCCCTCTCTTTCAAATTTTTCGCAAAGCGACGAATATCTGCGCACGTTTTGCTCGCTTGCATCATTTTGCAAGTTTTCAAGCGCAATTTCCATATCCTTTTCGATACCCAAAAGATATGAGTATGCGTCCTCTATCTCTTCAAGCATTGTCTTGCCCAAAGCGTCATTGCTTGTCTGCTTCAAAAATCCAACTTGCGGATTTCCGCTTGTAAAAACACCGTATGGCTCGTTGCCGTTGCCCTTTGTAGGCTCTATTTCGCCCGTCAACACTTTAAGCAGAGTGGTTTTGCCCGAACCGTTGCGCCCTACAAGCGCAATTTTTTCCTTGTCGTGCACGACAAAATTCGCCTCTGTAAGCACAGGCGTTCCGTCAAATTCTACCGCTACGTTGACAAGATTGATTTGCATACCTCGATTTTAGCCTATTTTAAAGGATAAGTCCACAAAATAACCAAAGCAAAACAATATAGATGTAAATTGACAATATGTCTATCTATGCTATAATTATCTTAATTTGGGGGATGTATTGCCCATACATTAGGAGGTCTATATGACAGATATAGAAAAACAAGAGATAGCAAAATTGCCGGAAAAATATCGCCCACTAACAGCATGGGGATATTTCGGATATAACATACTTTTTTCAATACCGCTTGTCGGCTTTATTTGCATGATAGTGTTTGCGTGCAGTTCAAGCAATATTCCTCGCAGAAGTTTTGCGCGCTCGTTCTTCTGTGTGTATATTGTTATCGCAATCGTTATTGTAATCGCAATATTCGCTTTCGGCGGTATATCTTCAATCCTCGCACTCATTTCGGATTTAATGCAAAGATAAACTATAACGATCAATAAGAAATATCAAAAAATAATGCGTAAACCCCGCATTATTTTTTATTGTGTGAAAAACACATCCGCATAATAGCGAAGGATTGAAAATTTATTTTCTGTATCCAAGCGTCCACTTCAAAAGAAGTGTCGTGGCACGCAGTGCCGACGGGCGAAACTTCGCGCGTCTGGGGTCTGTCCCCTCGGCGCAAATTAAAAACGGATACACAAGTATCCGTTTTTGGCGCCTTGCATTTCGGGACGCCTCATCGGCGCAAATTTAAAAACGGATACACAAGTATCCGTTTTTGGCGCCTGTTGAGGGACTCGGACCCCCGACACTTCGGTTAACAGCCGAATGCTCTACCGACTGAGCTAAACAGGCATTTGTTTCTTAATGCTTGTTTATAATAATCTTATTCGTGAAGTTTGTCAAGAATTTTTAGCAATATGCGAGTGAAAAAATAATTTGTTTGTTTTAAAGGCGCATTTAGATATCCAAATATAGTTTATCGTTGTTTTTGAACAGACATTGATGTAATTCTATATATCGATGCATATATAAGTTTCATTTAATCGCCATAGATGTTTGCAAAAGCATTGAATTTTATAAAATGAGTGGTATAATATTAACCTATGAGCGACGTTATTCTTGACGCATTGGTGGATAGCGCAAAGATACTTGCAGTGGTAGTTGTATTTCAATTTCTCATCGCTTTTATCGAGCCTAAACTATCCGAAAAAATAAAACTAAAAGGTTCACTCGCACCGCTTATAGGCGTGAGCGTTTCGCTATTGCCTCAATGCGGGTTTAGTATTGTTGCCACCGATTTATATCAAAAAAAACACCTAACTCTCGGCACTTTGATAGGTGTATACCTTGCAACAAGTGACGAGGCATTGCCTATATTTCTTGCAAATCCCGATAAAGCGTTGCATGTATTGCCGTTGATTGGTTTGAAATTTGTATTAGGTCTCGTTTTTGGCTATCTAATCGACTTAATTCTTACAAAAAGCAGAAAAAAAGTTGAACATCACATCGAGCATTGCGATGAACAATACAAGATTCGTCTAACTGATTGCGACGGCGCAGAGCAAGTTCCCGTCTCTGAAGAAGAACATGTTGAACATTGCGATTGCGACGATTGTAAAGAAAACGAACATCATGACGAAAACACCAAAAAATCGCAAGATACCAATGATAAAAAGGTAAAAACACCAAAAGAAGAGAAACTTGACAAATATCTCTTCCATCCTCTCAAACACTCACTTGAGATTTTTGGATATGTATTTGTGGTAAATGTGATTTTGGGTGTGATTATGTACCGCATTGGCGAAGAAACTTTGGTTGAATTTCTTTCAACAAACAAATATCTTGCGCCACTCTTTGCGGTTATTGTAGGTGCGATTCCCAACTGTGTATCTTCTGTCGTATTGAGCGAATTGTACATTATGGGCGGTCTGGGTTTTGGCGCCACGCTCGGTGGATTATGTATGAATGCAGGGCTTGGATTTATATATCTTTTCAAGGACGTAAAGCATACAAAGCGCAATCTTGCGATATTCGCGCTTATGTTTGTGATAAGCATTGCGATAGCGTATCTGTTTTCTTGGATATTCTCCTTTGATGTACTGCCCTTTTAATTGCGTTTGACTAAATCAAAAGCATATTCGATACCTTGATGTTTTACATAATAATCAAAATTCTTGCATGATGAATATGTATTAGAAAACATACGTATATCCAAAAAAAACGTGATAATCGACATACTAAATACGCTTTTAGATGCAGTTGTTGACAACCTACCGTAATTGTTGATAACAAGTTGATTGTTTTGCACTTTTTGTCAACAATTATACACATAGATTTTTGCAAGATATTGCGGTTTTCAAATCACAATATAAGCATACTTTGTGGTTTAGATTTTATTTTCCACTTGTCAACATTGCTTATTTATGTTATCATTATTAAAGAATAAATTAAATAAAAAAATATACAGGCGGTTTATGAAACTTATTTGTCAAGGAAACGAATTGAGCGACGCTCTCGCAAAAGTTGTAAAAGCACTTCCGGTAAAGCGCAATAATCCCATTTTAGACGGTGTAAAACTTACTGCACTTGGCGATACTCTTACGATTTTTGCAACTGATCTTGAACTTGCAATAGAAAAGAAAATCAATGCACAAGTGCTTATTGAGGGCGAAATCGTCGTCCCCGGCAAACTTTTTGCGGATTACGCAAAGAAAATCGAGGAAGAGCAAATCGAACTCGACGGCACAGATCCTGCAAAACTCATTATCAAATATCTTGATAGCGAATTGCAAATCAAGTGCATGAGCGCCGATGAATACCCCATTTTCAAAGAAGTTGACACGCAAAACTCCTTTATTATTCTCAAAAAAGAATTTAAGGACATCATATCCAAGGTTATCTTCAACGTTGCTGTGGATGAAGCAAGACCGTCTTTGCGCGGTGTGTGCCTCAATATAAAAGACGAAGAAGTGGAAGCGGTTGCATCTGACGGATATCGCCTTGCTCTTGCGCGCGCACAAATCAAGAATAACGGTATTGTGGATAAAATTGTCGTGCCCTCAAAGAGCATGAATGAACTTGCCCGTCTTATCGACGAGGGTGAGGAAACTATCACCGTTTACGTTGAGAAGAACTATATAATGGTTGACCTCTTCCATACCAAGATTGTCACAAGACTTATCGGCGAGGAATATATCAATTATGAGAAAATCATCCCTAGCGTGTTTACAACCGAAGTCACGATTGACAAAAAACTCTTTGAAAACGCAATCGACCGTGTATCTCTTATCAACCGCGCCGAGAAAAAATCCTATGTGAAAATGGAAATCAAAGAGGATACAATCTCTCTCAACGCTCACAGCGACGACGGCGAAATCAATGAAAAAGTCACAATCGGTCTCAAAGGCAAAGACCTTACAATCGGTTTCAACTCAAAATATATCATTGACAGCATGCACGCAATAGACGAGCCGTTTGTAACACTCAACTTCACCACGTCCACCGCTCCCGGAATTATAAAGGGGGAAAGTGATAGGTGGTTGTATTTGATTCTCCCCTTGCGCGTAATAGGATAATGAGAGCGTGAAATAGCGACTAACTTTGTCAGTGCCTTGCGTTTGACAACTCATGTACAAAAAGTACATTAGGGTTGCCAACAGCAAGGCACTTTCTCGTTATTCATCTATTTCACACTCTCATTAGATAATAAAAAACATATATTCCCAGACAATTACTGTGTATGATAATTCAAAAAACTCATTTAGATTGTTATTTATCTCAAAAAAATACCGATTTTAATGTTTTTGCTTTACAAATAAATTTATTTTATATATTATTATTAAGCATCCAAGCGGTGCAAATTCCTTTCCCGATAGGGACACAAGACCAAAAGGAGGTAAAAAAGTATGGATAAGTATGAAGTTCTCTACATCGTTCGTGGTGACGTTGATGACGACAAAAAGGCTCAAACTGTTGAAAAGTTTGAAAACTTGGTTGCTACTCTCGGCGGTACGGTTGACGGTTTGGACAAGTGGGGTATGAGAAAGTTTGCTTACGAAATCAATAAGCAAAACGAAGGCTACTACGTTCTTATGAACATCACTTGCACAAAAGACGCACAAGCAGAACTTGACAGAATCATGCGCAACGACGAAAATGTCGTAAGACAAATGATCATCAAGAAGTAATAAGATAAGGAGAAAATTTATGAACAAAGTATTTTTGATCGGCAATTTGACAAAAGATCCTGAATTGGCATCTACAAACAGCGGTATCAAATTTTGCAGATTTACACTTGCAGTGTCTCGCAGTTACGCAAAAGACGGCAAGAGAGAGACAGATTTTCTCCCTGTCGTAGTTTGGAGAGCACAAGCAGATAACTGCGCTCGTTACCTCAAAAAAGGTAGCAAAGCGGCTATTAGCGGAAGTATTCAAACAAGAAGTTATGACACGCAAGACGGTTCTCGTCGTTATGTGACAGAAATTGCAGCAGACGAAGTGCAATTCCTCTCTACAAGAAATGATGAAAACGGTGCAGATGACGTCGATTTCGACGATCTCAAACCCATCGACGAAGACCTTCCATTCTAATTTATAAGGAGTTAAAAAATGGCTGAAGAAATCAAAGCACCACGCGCACCCAAAAGAGTGCCCAAAAAGAAAGTGTGCATGTTCTGCGTAGACCATGTTGAAGATATCGACTACAAGGACGTTGCAAAACTCAAAAGATTCACAACCGAGAAGGGCAAAATCCTTCCCCGTCGTATGAGCGGTGTGTGCGCAAAGCACCAAAGAACGCTCGCAGTTGCTATTAAGAGAGCAAGAGTTATGGCTCTTCTCCCCTACAAAGCCGACTAAATCGCGAAATAATTGTGTCAGCACCCCGTTGCTTAAAAGTCGTGTACGCAAGTACACTTGGCTTTTATTCAACGGGGTGCTTTCTTATTCTTTGCGATTTAGTCGGCTTTGTATAAGATAATATAATATATATTTTTCTGCGCAAAGGAATGACCAACGTTCAAAATTAGTATATAGCAATTAAAAAGCCACTCAAACGAGTGACTTTTGTTAGTGATTGTGTTTTACACCGCTTGTCCATAAACATATCCGATGTAATTGGTTTCTTTATTCCAGTCTAATTCTGTTTCAAATCTTAAGTTGCCGTCTTTGTCAATAACAAGAATGATATTTCCGTTATTGTCAGTTCGATATACCGCAATATTTCTTTCTTTAAAGCGGTCAAGCGTATCTTGGCGCGGATGATAGTAGGATTTGTGCAAATTACTGCTTATCATTGCATACTCAAATGTGTATGTATCAAGAAAATTTTCAGTTGAAGAAGAATCGCTACCGTGATGTCCTACTTTCAATACATCGCAATCTATCTTGCCGGTGCGTTTTGTTATAATCTTTTCATTTTTTGAATTACTGTCCCCCGTAAAGACGATTTTGCGATTGTTGTAAGTTAAAATACCAACAGGAGATACGGCATTTATAAGTTCCGAAGTGTTTAAACTTGTGCTATCGTAATACTCTTTTGTGGGACAATAGAACTTGAATTCGTATGTGTTATCGTCATCTGTAAGCACTATAGTATTTGAATTTTCATCTTCATCGACGTTTAACACGATATTACAATTTGGCTCGTTCAATGCCGCGGCAAAAAATTCGGCATATTGGAGTGTTGATATTGTGTCTTTATCCTTAAAAAGTGCTATTTTGTCGCTTGGTATTGCCTCAAATTCACTACGGACTTCTGAACTTAAAGAATCCAAATTCGGCTCTGCCTTTATATAAGGCATAAATATATTATTAACTTGGAAAGCATCCACGACATCGTCGAGATATACTACATGATCTTCATCTGTATGCGTGAGCATAAGATATTCGATTGTTTTGTCTGTGATGTATGAGGAAAGATATTTAACAACGTCAGTCTCATCAAATTCACTATTATTATTCGGTTTTTTAGTGCTTCCACTATCTATAACCATATCTTTTCCGTCGGGAAGTTTGATATAAATGCAATCGCCCTGCCCTACATTTATCATGTGAACAACAAGATCATCTTCTCCGAAATTGAGATTTGGACCATTGTCGGCGTCTCTATTAAATATGCTGATTATCGCTTGATATGTATCAGGAAATGCAAAATATATAACTGCAAATGTAATTGCAATTATAAGTACGATAGAAACAACGGCAATGATAAAAGCCTTTGGGTTTGCTTTATATGCCTTTTTTGCGATATCTTCTGCTGTTTTTTGTGATTTTTTAGCCATATTTATATTATATAAAAATACTATAGCCATTGCAAATAAATATTTGTTAAGAATTGAATATAAGACGCATAAAAGATGAGAAACAAGAAAGAGCCGCTTGAATGGACAGCCTAACGTATATGTAATACGTGACTGGATGATTTGATTATGTGGAAAAAATATATATAGTATAAAATAGATATATCAGATAAAGAACAAGAAAACACCCATCCGAAACAAAACCAAACGTACTGACGTACGTGATTTTGGAGCGGATGGGTGTTGACACAGTTATTTGCTGATATATCTATTTTAATAGGCTTTGGCGAAATAGATGACGTGTGAAGCAGGCTTCCCGCACACCGGGCAAACATCGCCTACAGGTGTTTGGTCAAACGGCATACAACGTGACGTTGCTTGCATTGTTGCCTTGATATGCTCTTCGCAAGCACGGTCTCCGCACCACATTGTCTTGATGAATTTGTGGTTATTGAGAGCCTCTTGCATCTCATCGAGAGTATGGCAAGTGACAATGTTGGAATGCAAGAATTCGTGCGATTGATTGAACATATTCTTTTGAATATCGTCAAGCAGTTGCGGAATTTGCTCTGTCAAGTCGTCGATTTTGACTGCAAACTTGTCATGAGTGTCACGGCGAGCAATCATAACTTGACCGTTTTCTATATCGCGCGGACCGATTTCAAGACGTACTGGAACGCCTTTCATTTCCCACTCATTGAATTTCCAACCTGGAGATTGCTCTCTGTCATCAAGTTCTACTCTTACGCCGATATTGCGGAGAGTTGATGCAACTTCGCTTGCCTTTTCCGTCACGCCTTCTTTGTGAGCGGCAACTGGAACGACTACCACTTGGATAGGTGCAACCATCGGAGGGAGTTTGAGACCGCGTTGGTCGCCATGTGCCATAATAAGAGCACCTATAAGACGGGTTGATACACCCCAACTTGTTTGATAAGGATTTTTAAGTTGACCGTCTTTGTCAAGATATTTGATTTCAAAAGCAGAAGAGAAATTCTTGCCCAGATAGTGTGATGTACCCGATTGAAGCGCTTTTCCGTCGAGCATCATTGCTTCCATTGTGTAAGTGTCTACCGCACCTGCAAACTTCTCTTTTTCCGTCTTTCTGCCAACAAGAACGTCTATTGCAAGCACGTTTTGCATAAACTCACGATACACTTCGAGCATTTTGAGTGTTTCTTCTTCCGCCTCTTCCTTTGTTGCATGCAAAGTATGTCCTTCTTGCCAAAGGAATTCGCTTGTGCGGAGGAAAGGTCTTGTAGTCTTTTCCCAACGCACGACGTTTGCCCATTGATTGATAAGTACGGGTAAATCACGATAACTCTTAACCCACTTGGAATACATAGAGCAAATGATAGTCTCGCTTGTGGGGCGTACAACAAGTTGTTCCTCAAGCGGAGTGTTGCCGATGTGTGTAACAAGCGCAACTTCCGGAGCAAAACCCTCGACGTGGTCTGCCTCTTTCACAAGGAAACTATATGGGATAAAGAGAGGAAAGTATGCGTTTTTGTGCCCTGTTTGTTTAAAACGCTTGTCCAACTCGTGTTGGATATTTTCCCAAATTTCGTAGCCGTAAGGACGGATAACCATAGTGCCTTTTACGGGGCCGTAATCGACAAGTTGCGTCTTAAGCACAACGTCGGTGTACCATTGAGCGAAATCCTCGTTCATATCCGTGATTTCTTTTACAAATTGTTCTTTTTCCTTTGCCATAATCTGCCTCTATATATTGTATATATATAATTATATACTGCTTTGATATTATATACTGTAATTCACACCTTGTAAAACGAAAAATGCATTTTTTATTCTTACGCGTTTTTAAGAGGTGTGATTGTTGTGCAAAATTTCTTTGAAAGTTGCAATAATGTAAAAGTCCGCCCATTGTCGGAGCGGACTCTTATGTTATAAACAATTATTTATCAAGGTCGAAATCGTCGTCCTCTTCTTCCTCGTCGTCATCGTCATAATCGTTGATGTCGCCAATGTCGGTATCGTCAAAGTCGTCTTGATATGCGTTTTCTTCTTCGTCTTCTTCAAATTCCTCTTCTTCATCCTCTTGAAGTTGATTGAGAGACACTTCTTCCTCGTCATCATCGGTAACTACGTCATCGTCTACATAGTCTTCCCAATCGTCCTCATCGAGTTTGTCGGTATTAGAAGAAGATTGCTCCATTCTGCATGCAGGACACATATCCTCATCGGGTTCGAGATAATTGACCTTGCAAATCGGGCAAATTCTCTCTTCGTCTTCTATTTCGTCATCGTCTTCGAGCAGACATATTTTGCTTGCCTTGCCAAGTTCCGCCTTGCAGACTTCGCAAAGTTCCTCTTCGGTTGCAATCCAATTAATTTCGCAACGAGGGCATTTTTTATATTTTCCCATTTTCAACCTCTCTATAAGGGTTTTAACTTTCATATATTATATTGATAAGATGTGATTATGTAAACTATATTTTCATTTTTTCTGCAAATTTTTTCTTAAAACTTTATATTGTGTGTTTTCACCAATTTTTACCAACATATAGTGTTTGATTAAAAATGGTGAAAATAATTATTGAAAAGTTTACTTTATTTTGTTAAAATCCCTATTGTAAGTGGAAAAATTACAATATTTCGTCTTAATTGTCTCAAATAAACAAAAAGTAACTTTGCTCGACAAAAAATGTTGAAAAGTGCAGTTTTTTGCTTGAAAACGGAATTTATAATATGGTTATACATATCTTTTGGAGGAATTTATGAACAAGACTATAGTTATAGCAGACGACAATGCGTCTTTGTGCGCAAGTATACGCGATTTTATTGACGCAAAGGATAATTTGCAAGTAGTAGGCATTGCGCCAAACGGAGTGAAAGCACTCCAACTTGTCAACGAATATCAGCCAGATATTCTGCTTCTTGATATAGTTATGCCCGAGTTGGACGGCTTTGGAGTATTGAGTGCGCTCGAAGGCAAAAAACCGATAGTAATAATGATGTCCCAACTGGCAACAGACGGATTTGTGCAAAAAGCAATGCAATACGGAGCAAGTTATTTTCTTGCAAAACCCTTTGATTACAATGCTATGTTGAAAGTTATAGACGACTTGACAATGCCTCGTCAACGCATTGTGCAATCGCCAAAGAATCCCCATCTCGACGAGAGAATAACTAATTTGTTTATATCTGTAGGTATTCCTGCGCATATCAAGGGCTATCAGTTCTTGCGCGAGGCAATAAAGATGACGATAGATACGCCGGATATTATCAATTCTATCACTAAAAGATTATATCCAGGCATAGCAATGAGATACAACACGTCGGCGTCAAAAGTTGAGCGCGCGATAAGGCATGCAATCGAAGTGGCATGGAACAGAGGCAAGATTGAAAATATCAATAACGTATTTGGTATAAAGATATACTCTCCCAACGAAAAACCCACCAACGGAGAGTTTATAGCGCTTGTGGCAGACAAACTGTTGCTTGAGTGCGCTTAAGATAGTAGCCCGTATATCGCTCTTTCAGGCAAAATGAAAGAGTGTATATATATATCATTTTCCCTCTTCCCCAACGTGAAAAAAGCGACGATTTGGTCGCTTTTTTCATATTTACAGCATTAAAATTATTAAAATGTCAAAATAGTTTCATTTAATCGCCATTATCGTTGACTTATTATTTTGATTTATCTATAATACGGTACGAAATCGTACTTAACAAGAGGTTGTTATGGATTATGTAAAAGAGTACAAGGCATTATTTTGGGAGTCGGACGGGCTATATAATTCCTTTATGGAATACTTTGGATTGTCTGCAAGCGAATCGATGACAATATTTTGTCTTGCCGATGGAATAGATAACCAATCCGCAATATGCAAAAAACTGTATATGCCTAAACAAACAATACATTCCGTGATAAAAAAACTGGAACAAGCAGGCGCAGTAGTTGTTTCCAACGAAAAGGCTAAAGATAAGACCAAAAGCGTTGTGCTCACGGATGTCGGTCATAGGATTTATGCGGAAAAGGTTAGACCGCTTGATGAGGTAGAAAACGTGGCTTTTAGCATGCTCGATGCAGAAGAACAAAAGGAGTTTGTGCGTATATCAGCAAAATATAACGGGCTGTTGAGACAAACAATGTCCGATTATATAGCCAATGCGCAAAGAAAGAGTTGATGTGTTATGGCAGTACATCTTGATGAACATTTTACATACAAAAAGATACTAAAGGCGGTGATAGCCCCCGTCTTTATGATGGTGTTCACCTCAATTTACAGTATTGTTGACGGCATATTCGTGTCCAATTTCGTGGAAAACGGCAAGACGGCTTTTGCGGCGTTGAACCTCATCTCGCCCGTGATTATGATTATCGGCGCGCTTGGTTTTATGATGGGTTCTGGCGGTTCCGCGCTTGTTGGTAAAACGCTTGGCGAGGGCGACAAGGAAAAAGCGAACAAGATTTTTTCGGGCATTGTATATTCCACCGTCGTGCTGGGCGTTGTGGTTACGCTGTGCGTGATTTTCTTTATCGAGCCGATTTCAAAACTTCTCGGCGCAACGGGTGAAAACGAGGCTTTGCTCCCTTATTGCGTGACTTATGGCACCATCATTATCGCTGCCGAGGTTGCGTTTATGTTGCAAAACCTCTTTCAAACATTCTTTATTGTTGCGGAAAAACCCGGCATCGGATTTTTGGTGACGGCAATCGCAGGCGTGACAAATATGATTTTCGACGCAGTGTTTATTGTTGGGTGCAATATGGGACTAGCGGGTGCGGCGTATGCAACCGTAATGGGACAAGTTGTCGGCGCTGTGATACCTATCATATATTTTGCGCGTCGTAACTCTGGCATTTTGCATCTCGGCAAGGCAACCTTCTCACCCAAAATGTTGTTTAAGACAGTCACTAACGGTTCGAGCGAACTTTTGAGTAACGTGGCGTCGTCTGTTGTCGGAATGGTGTACAATGCACAACTTTTGAAATTTGCTGGAGAAAACGGAGTGTCGGCATACGGTGTAATAATGTATGTAAGTTTCATTTTTGCGGCAATATTCCTTGGATATGCTGTGGGCACATCGCCAATAATCAGTTATAACTACGGTGCACAAAATCATGAAGAAATGAAGAATATGCGCAAGAAAAGCGTGCTTATAAACGTCATTGTAGGTGTGGTTATGACAGTGCTTGCTGTTGCGCTTGCGAGACCGCTGTCAAGCATATTTGTTGGCAAAGACGCAGAACTTTTGGATATGACAACGCACGCAATGCGCATATACTCAATATCATTCTTGTTTATGGGCTTCAATATATTTACATCCTCTTTCTTCACTGCCCTCAATAACGGATTGATTTCTGCAATCGTATCATTTGCAAGAACGCTTATCTTCCAAATCGGCGCAGTGCTGTTGTTACCTCTTGCGGTAGGTATAGAGGGGATATGGTCTGCAATTATAGTGGCAGAAGGGCTTGCCGCGGTTATGGATGTTATATTTCTTATTGTATATCGTAAAAAATACAATTATTGATAACACAACGGGAGTGCTAAATGTAGTGCTTAAGTAAAGTTAAAATAGCGATATAATAACAAAAAGCGACGTTTATGCGTCGCTTTTTGCATGTTTAACATTGTTTTATTAATTGTTAGATGGTTGACTAATTGCTGATTACCATTTTCCTCCGCCGCCAAAGCCACCGCCGGGACCGCCACCCGGTCTACCCATCGAGGCTGAAGAGCCTACCGAAGTTATAATGCTCGATATTGTAAATGTCTCAAGTGCGGTGCCGTTGCCATAGATGGTATACTCTTTGCCCTTTTCAAAAGACGCAAGGCTTATGATTGTCGATTGGCAAACCTTTTGCGTTGTTACACTGAACAATTCGTTGCCGTTTTCATCCTTTATTTGGATTGTACTACCGCTTGCAACCTTTGTACTTTGAGCATAGGATAGGACATATTGCGTTGAGTTGGTAGATGGCGTTTCCACCATTCCTAAAGTGGATGAGGAAAACACCGTTCCGCCTTGGATGATGATACCTGAGTCGGCATCGAGTGCGGCGTCGTGTCCGCTTGTGGGACCATGTACGATAACGGTACCGCCTGTGATGAGAATGCTTCCGTTGGAATCCAATCCGTCGCCGTCTGCGTTGACGGTGATGTTTCCGCCACTTATCGAGATATATTCTTTAATTGTTCTATCGTCGCTTGCGGCATTAACGCCGTCGTCGGACGCAACAACGTTTATCGTACCACCGCTTATTGTGACATAAGCGCCTTCGATACCCTCATAACTTGATTGAATATCTATTGTGCCCCCGTTTATTTGAGTGATGTTATCGCTTGTGATACCGTCATCGAGGGTGTTGATCGTAACATTGCCATCAAATATCGCAACGTCTCCGCTGTTGGTGTGAATTGCGTCGTCTGTTGAGGTTATAGTTATTGTGCAGTTACCGTTGATTGAGATAAGATAATCGCCGTCTGTCACGGTTATTTCGTTTTCGTTATCGTCGGTATAATCAATCTCACCCGCCTTAATGCCTTTGCAACTTTGACGCAGTGCATAGCGAGAAGAGAGCGACGAGCGGTCGTCACTTGCGATTTTCTTGTATGTGCTACCCGATTTGATGTATCTGAAATCGTCAGAGACAAGGTCGTATGTGGCGAGATTGGAAGCGGAATATGATATAAACTCACCTTGCGTGGTTATGTTGATATTGCCACCCTTAATATACACCAAGGTATCTGCTTGTATGCCGTCGCCTTGCACGGTGCAAGTATAGGACGTGTTGTAAAGAGCGACAAATCCCTCGCTGTAATTTTTAGGGAACGTTGTCGTATCGTCGTCACACTCTGCATTGATACCGTCCTTTGTGGCAGAAGTGACGTTGATTGTTGCATTTTGTGCTTCAACAGATTGTGCGCTTATGCCGTGATTGGCACTGCTTATTTGCAAGTTTACGTCAACAATAGAAAGTGCCTTTGTTACTTTTATACCACTTTTGCTTGTGCTTGCGATATTTATAGTGCCCTTACCGTTTATGTTAAGCGTGCCTTTGATGTGGATTGCGTTGCCGTCCGTTGAGTTGCTTATGGTGTTTTGAGTGCCGTCAATTGCCGTTATCGTGACGATTGCGTTCTTATTTGTGGCAACGGCTACACCCTCTGCGTTGGATATTGCAGCGTTGTTTAAGAAGATGTGAACTTCGCTCTTTGAGGCAGTAATTTGTATGCCTTTTGTGTATGTTCCGCTCAACACATAGTCTCCGCCATTGGAAATTTCCAAAAGAGTATCGCTACCAGTATAAGAGGTTGCGCCTTGCGAAGAGGTGTCGTTTTTCAAGTCGCCCAAGTCTGAAAATGAGAAAGAGTCGTCGTCGACGGGCGGTATCTCGTCGGGTAGTGTGCCCACTCCGCCTCCACCGAGATTGTCGCCTGGATTTTTAAAAGGGTTATCTTCTTGCTCAGTCGGATTGCATGCAACCAAAACGGTGCATGTTATCACCAAGAGAACTGCAACGATTATTGTAAGCGCATTTCGTTTCATAATAATGGCTCTCCATATTTAGATTATATATATTATATAGTTAAACCATAAAAGAAACATTAAAATCTGTCAAAATGTATAATAAATTTTATTGCTATTTTTTAGTATAATACTGTGAAAAACCCCGTATATAATAAAAAACTCCCTATAAATGGGGGGGGAACGGAGCATCGCACAAAGGCAATACCCCGTTCTTTAGGAGAAGCAATAAAGATATAAGGTTATCTTGTGCCTTTACTATAGTGCTCATTTGTTAAACCAAAATGAAAAAACTACAAATATTTGCAAATATTTTATAAAAATATCGACAGGTTTAAAAGCCTGCCGATATTCAAAAACGGTGTTTTATCTTATTGGTTTGCGTCTTAAAACGTTGCGTTGTGATATTTTTATAAAAGAAGCGTTTTATCTTCGCCCATTCCCATCATTCCGTCAAGCACATATTTATTGCCATCTTCGTCTCTCAAATATCCCTCAAGTTCGCCAAAAGCAACATAATAATCTATGTTTACGACTACCGCATGAGTTATCATCGGGTTCATGTTGTATACCTTAAATTTGAGATTGACCATGTCGTGCTCGTCCTTAATAATCCACTCGGAATAATCGCAGAAATCTTTGCTTTCAGGAGATCTCGTAAAGGTTATCGGCGGAAGGATGCTTGTTTTTCCTTCAAACCACAAAATGTTTTCATTGTATTTGTCTTGGTCTATGGATTGATTTCTCGTAAGGTTGAAGGCAAGCCATTTTTCTTCGCCGTTGACATTGCATTTTCCCATTGTCGTCACCCAGTCATAGTGAGCGCGACGTGGATAATATCCGCGGTGGTCGTCAACGATTGCTGTGCTGTCTTCATCTGTGAGCATCTCTTCGCCGTTGATAACAAGCCTACCCTCTGCCTTGAAGAAATCCTTTTGGCTGTAAAGAGGACGATTTTTGCCAAACGGTATGCTTGCCACGCACGGCAAGGAAAGACGTGTCAGTTTGAAATCATATTCTATTGTTGCCTCTCCATAGTTTTCTTTTATAGATTTGACAATAGTTTTGTCTTTGCGCCTTACGGTAATGAGGCATTTGCCCTCGTGTTTACCGCTCAAATCGCAACGTCCGTCTTGGAAATTATTGACATATTTGACGTGCGAAACGGCAGTCTCGCCCTCTGCAACTGCTCCGTTAATAAGGTTGGGAGCAATGATTGTGTCTTTTGACTTAAGGTTGGTATCCCAGCAATAAACTTTTTTAGTGCGTTTGTCATAGAAAATGTTTAGCGTCTTGCCGAAAATGCCCATATCGCAAACAACGGCAAGCAATACGCCGTTTTTCAAATGCACTTCCGTTGCCTCCCAAAGCGTGAGTTTGAGACGATTCATACATTGAGGAGCCTTGGTTGGCTTTTTTAGAGAAACGAGATCCATTTCCTCAAATTCCTTGTCGAATGTGCCGAATCTGCACATCCCGTTTTCATCCACAATACTCTTTGGCGTAGGCACCGCTCTTCTTGTCTTATCGATATACTTGCTGTATTCCCCCATACTTTGCTCCTTTGTATTTATTATATTTCCGATTGATGAAAATATCTAAAAATATGGTAACTTGATTTTTGTCACTTGTCAATATCAAATGTTCAAACTGCGTTGAAGAGACGGCATTATATATACTATACAAAACCTCGCATGAAAAAAGTCGCTATTGCGACCTTTTTCCATTGTTAGTATAACAAAATTTGTTTTACGTTTCCACTAAATCATAAAACTTGTACTGTGGATGATTGCGCATCTTTCGCTGTGCCCAATCTATAGCAGTAGCCTTGCGCTCCACACTCAAACCATATTCCCTTTCAAGAATATCAATTATATTTTGTTGTGTGAGTATATGATTTTCATCCGAATATTCAAATAATACCTGATATAGTCTAAACAACAATGTTTGCTTGTTTTCAAACCCCATAATTATTCCCCCGTTTTGTGCAATTCTGTTTTATGGCAGGGATAAAACATGTTATCTTTTCCTTATTTTTGAAATTGTCTCCCATTCTCTGCCATCACTAAACATGTCGGCGGAGTATACCCTATGAATTACATTTTCTTGTTCGGCATCAAATAAATATTCGTGATATGATTTTATAGGCTTTCCCGATTGCAACGGTTGAACAATATCATACGATTCAACAAATTTAGACAATCTGCCCGCATTGTAATCAATAAATCCTGTAATACATACTTCTTTTCTGTTTACATCGTACCACACTATTTCTATATGATGTTCATAATAGTAATAGAAAATCAAATTGAGCAATTTCTCCTGATCGCCATATCTTTCCGTAAGGCGCAAGCGGCCCTTTTCATCAAAATAGTATGAAAAATGTTTTCTTTTTTCATTTGTGGTAAGTTTTCCCTTATAATCGAAATATTTGCTTATTTCCATGTCTGGCAAAAAACATCCATACAAATCAATCCCTTTACTCATAACTTTTTGAGGGCATGATGAAACAATTTCTTCATATTCGTCCACACAATTTCGATGATTTTGTGCGATTGCAAGCAATCTTGAACAAGTTTCTTCATCATATCTTGTCATATTAATCTCTCCTAATAATTACATTACAACGATGATGTGTCCATCCCCCCATATTTTTAGATTATTCATTTATCCATTTTGCATACAGGTCGATATCGCCATGGATTCCCGCCTCGCGCATCGTTATCGGATCGCCCGTGAAATCAGGATTATCATACCAACCGTCAAACGCAGATTCATCTTTTATCGGTGACGCATACTCATAAGCTTCGCTCTCCACCGTATATTCGGCATGTTTTTCGTTGGTATAATCGTTTATCCCTCCGTTCAAATGATATGTAACCGTATAAACTATCGGGATCCAACACGCATATACCGTCACATCACCAATCTCGCCAACGGCTATATTCTCTTCCACTGGCGAATCAAACACCGCATCGGTATACCAGCCACCAAACTCATAATAATCTCTGCTCGGCTCTTTAAACGCATATCCGTCTTGCATCGTATACTGCTCGCATTCAATCTCGTCACCGCCATTTACCTCATACGTAACGGTATATTTTGTCAAGGTGTACACTGCGGTTATGCTCATATCATCCGTAATGCAAGTAAGGTCTTCCTCGCTCCACTTTCCGTCATATCCGCGCTTGGGTGTAACGGCAGGAATATCTTTAGCGTCTTTGCCATGCGCTACCTTTATCTCGGTACTAATAGTCCCGTCATTGAAAACAAGAGTATACAACTTTTCCTTTATCGTTAACACTGCGCTAATGGAAGAAATTTGTTCGTAATTATTGCCCGTATCAAATGTTGCCGTAACCGTATGTTTTCCAGCATCTATCTGATTATTTCCATCATACGATACTGTCACGCCATTCGGCAACGGAGTGCTTATGTATATGCTATGTTCTTTTCCGTCCCAATCAACGGAACAGTCTTCAAACACTATATTCCCGACACTTGCTTTTTGTATGGTTAATGTGGCGGTTAATTCAAGAGATTTATACCCGTCTTTGCAAATCATTGCGCTCACGACATATTCTCCGGCAGCCACTTTGTCTCCACCTTCATAACTAACCGTGGCCCCGCTTGGTATACCACTTGCCTCTATGGTGTGTGCGTTTCCGTCATAAGTCACTGTCTTGTCTGCAAATATAACGCCTTCAATCTCGGCAAGTTCTGCCCATTTGGCATACAACACCAAACTCTCCGACGGCATACTATCAAAAGTAAATTCGCTTTTAATCTCACATTCGATATCTTCGCACCAATACAAGAACACATGACCGTCTTTTGTCGGCGCAGGAACCTCTTGTCCAACGCTCCACTTTACGTTTTCTTCTCCATTATTTAGCACCAACAGCACGTCCGATGTCGGTTGCATAGGATCATTTTCATCACAAGCGGAAAGCATAAGCGCAATAAACATAATCATAAGAACTAAAAACAACACCTTATGCATAAGAGTTTTGTGCATGTTTTTACGCACATTATTGCCGTTACACACATCTTTTGTATACATATATTCACTCATAATTTTCCTTTGTAATTAACAAATCGATTATACTATGTGCGCCCAAAGGCGTCAAGATATTTGTAAAGAGCACAAACGGGGAGAAGATGTTTTTACTATTTATACAGAAAAAGTTGCATTTTATTTCAACTGTTTGAAAATATTGTTCCTAAAGCCAACAAAACCGTTAAAGAGTGGAATAAAACACCCTTCCGCCCGACAGTGCATTTGCCCCGGCTGTTAAGTATTACACATACGGGCCACGATGCGACCCTTATATTGGTTATTTATGTAGTCAATGAATAAACGGGTATCTCAAAGCCAATTCATCGGCAATACGGATTGTCAATTATGCCGTCCTTATACGTCTTGTGGATGAGGACAATCATTAAATGAAGAATTTACATTGAGCAAAACTATTATAAATAGAATAAAAAGAGGTTGTAACGTGCGGAAGTCATTAACTCCACCTACTAACCTCTTGCAACAACGTTGCGTGTTAATATTATTATTTTTGTCTTGATATGTCAATCAAAAATGTGCGAAACAGAATTATGCGTTTTGGGAAGAAGATTCCCCCAATATCACAATTTTCAAATATAAATCGCAAAAAAAATAAGTAAGCATATCTTTGGCACAAAGCCAAAACCGTCACTTACTTATCGTTGGATTTCTCCAACGATTGCAGTATACGCGCAAGTTGGGTTTGCTGTCAAGCAAAAACACAATACAGTGGAATATGTATAAATCTGCGATGAAAATTTATCCATAAGGATAAAAATCGAATAAAAAAGGAATGAGTTTCGCAAGAGGAATCCATCCAATTAAGGAATTATCTCATTTCTATGGTTATTATAAGCACAAAACAGAGGCTTTTAAGTCAAACAATTTATTAAAAGAGAGATGAAGTGATAATAAATAAGAAAAAGGTAACGACGTGCCAATTACTCAAATTTCATCAGCCCGATTTCAAACGAAATCGTCGTTACTATTAGATATTGTATGTAAAACAAAGCGTAAAGTCAATAAAAATTTGACAGATAAAACTCTTGATACTCTTTTTTCCTGTTGGTTAATGTGCGATGTCCTCATTATTCTCTATATAGTATAACATATTAATGCTATTTTCGCAATGGCAAACAAAAAACCTAAACCAAACTTTATGGGTTCGATTTAGGTTTTGAATGGCGGAGAAGCAGGGATTTGAACCCTGGCTACGATTCACTCGTACTACTCCCTTAGCAGGGGAGCCCCTTCGGCCTCTTGGGTACTTCTCCAAAAATGCGAACTGTGTTGAGACATTGTGTTCTTCTATCAGCCTGCATATAATATCACAACATTAATTGAGTTGTCAATAATTTTAATTTGATTGCGTTGGCAAACTTAAATTGGGATGGGTTTATTACTCAACCATACCATTTAAGATAACACCATACTCAAACAAGTATTATGATTACAAGTATTACGTTTGCGTTTGACTACCATTTAAGATAACACCATACTCAAACAGTTGCCTTGTCGATTTTTCCTTGACTATCGTTTGACTACCATTTAAGATAACACCATACTCAAACAGAGTATTCAACCAAAAAAAGCAAGGCAAAGTTTGACTACCATTTAAGATAACACCATACTCAAACGATGATATGTTGTCTTGACGATAAAGTTGGTTTGACTACCATTTAAGATAACACCATACTCAAACTAGTTATCGTTGTTCGATCCGCCGATTATTGTTTGACTACCATTTAAGATAACACCATACTCAAACTTAAAATTAACTGTTTTAGGCACGATCGGAGTTTGACTACCATTTAAGATAACACCATACTCAAACGCTACATATAGCGCACAGTACAAGTCATAAGTTTGACTACCATTTAAGATAACACCATACTCAAACATAAGGAAAGCATCATTCCAAGATGATTGGGTTTGACTACCATTTAAGATAACACCATACTCAAACTTTCTTATTGATTTTTGCCGTTGCGTTTGTGTTTGACTACCATTTAAGATAACACCATACTCAAACTAGTTATCGTTGTTCGATCCGCCGATTATTGTTTGACTACCATTTAAGATAACACCATACTCAAACATAAGGAAAGCATCATTCCAAGATGATTGGGTTTGACTACCATTTAAGATAACACCATACTCAAACTTTCTTATTGATTTTTGCCGTTGCGTTTGTGTTTGACTACCATTTAAGATAACACCATACTCAAACGCCGTCCGTATTTCTTCGAGTAGATAATCGGTTTGACTACCATTTAAGATAACACCATACTCAAACATTTCTTCTATAATGTCAAACGGCGCAACGGTTTGACTACCATTTAAGATAACACCATACTCAAACGTTGCAAGCGCGGTTTCGCCGTTCAAGTCAGTTTGACTACCATTTAAGATAACACCATACTCAAACTCAAGTATTGTTAAAATTTCCGTTTTGCCTGTTTGACTACCATTTAAGATAACACCATACTCAAACCCGACATAAGCCGACGTGCCTATATAAAATGTTTGACTACCATTTAAGATAACACCATACTCAAACTTGCGCATACGCTACAAAAACGGCTATTGCGTTTGACTACCATTTAAGATAACACCATACTCAAACTACCCGCCAATGTCTTTTGGCACGAAATCTAGTTTGACTACCATTTAAGATAACACCATACTCAAACATGAAGAAAAAGCGACGAAACACGGCAAGGGTTTGACTACCATTTAAGATAACACCATACTCAAACGCAACGGGGTATTATTATGTAATAATAGGCGTTTGACTACCATTTAAGATAACACCATACTCAAACCTCAAATTTGGGCATTTTTGCGCACCACACGCAGAAATCTAAATGGTAGAAATGTTATCAATATAAGTTTAACACACATTTTCGCCGTCGACAAGAATTTCGCACAAATCATTATCGATAACGATAACTTTTTCGTTTTTTACACGCGAAAACTGCGTTCTTTCCAAAAACAACACACCGTATTGAGCATATCCGATATGCGTCAAGAGCGAACAAAACTCTTCATCACAAAGAAACGTTCTTGCATTTACAAGTACAAAAAACTTGGTTCCAAGGAATTTCGCAGAGGCGTCAAGATAATCGACAAGAGTGTCAACAAACGATATATTTTCTTCCTTTGGCGACACTTTTAATGCCTTCAGAATATCTGAAAAGTCAAAATCGGCATTATAGTCAACTGCCATTGGCGAGTCAACCGCCAGTTCATCAACAAAGGAAATTATGCGCGAAACCAAATCCACATACTCTTGTTGCAAGGAGTCCTCCTTTATTTGCGCAAGCCCCTCGTAAAGCCCGGCAACAATCTTTTTGTCAGACAAAGACAAATTGACAAGGTCGAACAATATTTTGCCACTCTTTTTGAACGAAAGCGATGTTCTATTGTCCTCAATTATAAAATCTCCGTCTTCGCCCTGCTGTTGAGATAGAAAATCATTGCAATATCCCAAAAATTTTTGCGGATTTTCACAGACCAACACTGCGGCGTTTTCGTATAGTTCCAAAGGTGCGGAAAAATCAAAATGACATATTTTCATAGTATCACCAAACGATTGTCGTTATCTACGACGTTGCTTTTTATGTCGCCGACAACCAATTCCATCCTTTCAAACTGCCGTTCCGTGACGGTGAGCATTTGGACAATTCCTCTTTTTGCACAATGTTTGCGTACGTTTTCTTTCACCGCTTCTCCGACGGTGTTGTTAAGCACGATTTTGCTATACACGGACTCTTGCATCATCACAAATCCGCTCTTGATAAGAAACTTCCGAAACGCACGATACTCCGCCCTATCCTTGGACGTTTCAACAGGCAAATCAAAAAACACAACGATACGCATAAATCTATAACTCATAAAAACATATTTGCGACAAATCCTTTGTGTTTAACGCATTGAATACACTCTTGCAATATATTGATATCGCATCGAGAACGGTATGTTCCCTCCCCGCGATACGCACCTTTTGATTGGTTACGTTTTGCAACACTCTTTTTGCATCGGTGTCAAACTTTTCACCGTCCATTGCACAAACCGTCCTATCCACTAAAATCCTAAAAGGTTCCATTAGATCGCAAGAAAAGTTGAACGGATTGAACTCACTGCGATGATATAAGCCTATTTGCGTATTGTATCCGTTTGCAACAACGGCGCGATTAAAGGCGGACAAAATTATGGCATATCCGTAATCTAACGCACTGTTGATAAAGCACTGTTTACCCCTTGAAAAAGACAAGCCGAAAAGCGCATTGAAATACACTTTGGCAGAATGTCCTTCGCGGTTGGAAACATCACCTCGTTGCAATTCCTCGATATAAGAAAATAGCAATGCCGATTGCTCGCTACCGACATCCTTGAGATGTTTCGCTTGCTGAAAAATCTTGTTGGCAACAATCTCCGTCCAAACGTCGGTGCGAATATCCTCATCCCACTCCATTTGTGCCTTCAACTTCTTGCTTGCGTCAAAACTTCCGTTGATGGGCAATAACTGTGAGTGTGGATTGTGTTGCTCATCGCAAAACACAACGCTTATCTTGTTTTTGATAAGTTCACACACAAGCGCCGAGGTAAACGAAACGGCAGTGGACTCGACAATCAGCGTGGATATTTCCGAGAGATGAATCTTTTGTATTTGCTCGTTTCTACACACAAGATAACCCATCTTGTATTCAAGTTTACTGTGTGTAGAAACGACAACCGTGCGCCAACTCATTGTCTATAATATACCGTTAGATCTATGGTTTCTCTATAATATCCAGTCGGCGATTGGGTTATGAGAAGAGCCTCTTCATTCTCGTCGATTTTCTTTGAACGCTTCTGTTCTCCAACACCCGATTTCCCACCGATTAATGTTAAATCAGACTTGTCGCCGTTACACTGCATAAAATGCAATACTGCCATTATCAAATCAACTTGACTTTTTTCGTCCATTTGAACAAATGTTTCTCTTTTCTCTTCAAGAAGTGCACATTGTTTCTTCATCGTAATCAAATTTATGTATGGCTCATGTGAAAGTTTCTGGCACAATGTGTCGTATAGGGCAACATTTTGTGCTTTAGATATTTTATCAAACTCAAATGAAGGCTCAATGTTCTTCTGTTTGGTTTTTTTGTCTTTAAAAGCGCAAACCTTTTTTAGATAAGCAGTGCTTTCGCCATCTAACACAAGTTGGTTGGCATTACAAAGTATAATTCTATCTTCGGTCTTTCCCTTGAGCCAATAATATGCTCCATTGAATTTCACAAGAGAGTTTTTCTTGATTTTATCAATCAAAATTCTTGGCTGTTTTAATTTCACATTTTCTTTGAGGAAATTCGTGATCGCACACTTCCCAAGCAATGTAACATAAATAGGGATTGGTTCAAGAGAAATAAGTCTTTTACCTTTCTTATCCAAACTTTCAACAAGGGCAAAATGAGACGTTGCTGCAGCATCATAACCACCGTATTTGTCGATTTTCTCCAAAATTCCGTTGTGTTTAAGAGGAACAAGGTTGCTGTTTGTTCCTTTCCTCTTTATCGTTGCTTCCCACAGTTGACCATGTCCAGAAGAGGTGAAACGCACTACTTTGGGCGTGTTTCTATTGGCAATTTGACACACCTTGCGCATCATTGCAGGATTCCACGCACCGTATATGTTCTCATAAAAGAGTTTTCTCAAATCATAGCCGTTCTTTTTCTCCTCGTCGGTTTTGAGAGTGTTCTCTTTGGTTGTCGTTTGGTAAAAACGATTGAATTTTGTATAATAAACGTTGCCGACAACAATGTTGAGATACGCATCTTTTGCGTGGTGCAAATCGTTGAGATCTCTAACCTTTATTATGTCCTCAACATGCTTGTTGCTGTTGACGGTGTTTTTGAATTCAACCACATTGCCCGCTTTAGAATACACAATTTGGGCATCGGGATACATTTGTTTAAGGATATTGGCAACCTCTTTTGTGCTTTGACGCGTAGACACAATTTGGCGCGCAATAAAGGCATCCAACTCTTCGCTTGACAATGGCGTATTTCTCGTAAGGCGCTTGAATTTCTCATCGGAAATAAGTTTTCTATTGTGCCACATTGTCCATATTGGCATCATCTTATGGCGTACATCTTGCGACAAGGGGTATACGTCTTGTTTTGCGCTGTTTTCCGTCTTGAAACAAAGCACTTTGTTGTTTATAACGCTATCGTCTTTTATCTTCGATTGCGGATAAATATGGTCTATATCGCAAATATTGGTATCAAGCGCCTCTTCTATCCTTATCGGCTTGCCCGAATATGCACTGCGCCCCATTTGCATATAGTACAAATACAACTTGTCACTCAAGAAGCGTCTGTCTTCCGTCGCCTCGATTTCCTTGTGCCACGCTCTTTCCTCATCCTTAATGGACTTGTACAAATCGAGCATTTGCTCTTTTCTTGATTTTGTGGGCTTTTTGTCTTTATCTTCGCCCCTTGCCATTTCGATAAATATACGAGATGGCGGACAGCCTTGCACTTTTTCTATTTCTCTTGCAAGGCACACTGTGCGCCAAATGGCACGCTTGACAGACGGAGAGCAGTACAAATCCTCAATCGTTTCATACGTCACCTTGCCGTCGTTGCGATATTGCGCATTGTACTTTTCAATGTTTGCAGAAAAATCGTATTTATTGGAAAGCAACTCCATAAGATTGCATCCCGTTTCGCGCATTGCTTGAATAATCGTCAGCATTTCGCCACTTTCTTTGGACACGGTGTAAATTGCCTCTCCGTCAAGGAACTCTTTTGACAATCTTCCCCAACCCGAACAACTCCAACCTTTAAGTTGTTTTACAACTTCGTCGTCAAGATTGTATTGTCTCTTTATACGCTCGGTCGCACGCATGCTGCCCTTGTCCCCCATAATAGTGAAACACCTTATAATATCCTCGCACATATCGACATCAAAATCGTCACCTAACACACACTTAAGGAATATATATGAAGAGAAATTGCTTTTGATTTCTTTGTCTATTCCGGCAAAGTTCTCCTCTTTGCCCTCGCCCTTTTCTATCAAGCCGTTATTTTCAAGGATTTTGCCTATTTGCTTGCGAGTAATCTTTTGCCTGTTCGCTTTTGCGTGATTGAGTATCGCCTCTCTTGCACTCTTATCAAGCCTGTTCCCCTTGTATGTCACGTTGTTGAGTTCGTTTAAGAAAGCAAATTCACTGTACAACAACGATTGTTTTGGCAACACGTCCTCGCCGATAAGGTAAGAACACTTGTTGGTCATTCTCTCGATAAATGCGTCCTCACACGCTTGCTCGTCGACAACTTGCTTGAAGTTCCAAGGCGTAATTTTCACGTTTTGGGTACCGGCATGTTTTTTTACCCACGCAAAGCCGTTCTTGCCGTCAGAATGCGCATCGTTGAGCGGTCCGACGTAATACGGAATTCTAAACGTCATAAGCGCGATAATCTTGTCCTTCACGCTATATCCGTCTTGCATCTCGTTGAGGAACGGGAAGTTTTGACTTGCGTTTTGCAGAATTAGTTCCAATTCAGTCAAATGTAACTGGTAAGGTATCACGCCATTGGCATTTGTGCGCTGTTTTTCAAGGAACGTGCCGTCTTCTATTCTTTGCATTATTTCGGCATTGTCTTTAACAATAGATTTCAAATACGCATAAAAATCTTCTTTTTTACACGGTTTTACATTGACATCTCTATCTTTTCCAACGTATGCAGCATAGTTTGCCACGCCTGCGCGATATGAGAACATCTCATTGTATTTCTCTTTCCCGAAATTGGCGCGGATATATTCTTTGAGCCACTGTTTATCCTCTTTGTGTCTGTCAAATTTTGCGCACATTGCCTCAGATATGTATTTGTGCTCGCCAAGAATTTGCGATAATACCGCCCAATCGTATACGGTCTTTGCCTCGCATATCAATGCATATTCGTCTTCGGAAAGGCTGTCTTTGAGTTGCTCAATTACAAAGCCGTCGTCGTTAAAAGAAAAATCTTTAACGTCCGTCTCGCTTTCTTTGAAAAGTTTCTTTACGGAAACTTTTCCGCCGACCATTGCTTTTACGAGCATTTCGCGAGTGCCATCGCCTTTTGTACCCAAAAGGTTTTTTAACTTGCGCTCCTTATCGGACTTTGTCGTGTTTTTATCCGAAACGACGTCCAATGCTTCGCTCAACTTGTCGAGGGACAACTCTAGAGCACCATCAAACATGGATTCCAAAATTTTGCGGATTTTGTCAAAAGCCCCCTTGACAATCTCCTTGTCGCCCGCCTTTATTTCTTTCCCCTCAAACAAGAAATGCCCACGGTGTTTGATTATGTGCGCAACGGCAAGATACAAAATTCTTATGTCCTTAATCTCTCTTGCCTTGTCTTTGTCTAACAAGTCGCGCCTTAGATGGTATACTGTCGGATATTTTGTGTGAAAATCTTTGTCGGTAAAGTTTGCATCATGGAAAAGATTGTCGTCGTATCTGATGCCGTCACTTTTATCTTCAAGCGCATATTTGCTGTTGTTCAAACGCTCGAAAAAGCAGAAATCTGCCTTTGCAATCTCTTCGGCAAACAATTCTTGCAAAAGTTTTATGCGCCCTCTTTTGCGCGCCAAACGTCTGCGTGCCGTTCTGCTCATACGTCTTGACTCAGCCGTTTGCGCCTCATCAAACAAATACGTGCCCCAAAAGTCTTGTCCGCGCGCTTTGAGCAAATTGTACTCTTCGTCGGTTGTCGCCCAACCAATGGAACTTGTACCAATATCGAAACCTAAATAATAATTCTTCATTTGTATTGACATCTCCGTTTTTTATGTTATAATATGCTTACTTAAATGATTGACTACCATTTAAGGTAACACCATGTAGTTCAAATAAAATTTTTTCACATCGCCGGATATCCGGTTCGCACGTTGTGCGGTCTCAAAACTCGCTTTGCGAGTTTTTTGTTTGCAGCCAAATCGTTTTTAACGCCATTTTATTTGTTCATATTGCGTTTTAGCGCAACATTTCAACGATTTCTTGTATTGAATACTGTCGCGTAATAGATTAGTTTGATTGATAAGTGGTTGTTTTTTGAGTGCAATTTTCCGTCTTTTGCCCATTGCGCATTTTGCGCAATATCCTATCGCATATAAAATATCATATCTTGTGGGACATTTTTGTCCCGTTAGCACAATTTTTAAATAATTCGGACTTTTGTCAATATTTAGCAATCGCTTTGCGCAAATTATTATATTGATAATCACTCCCGTATGACTATATAATAAATAACATCTTGCACGTTGTCAATATTGACTATGTCGATTTTGCCGCGGATTTCGCAAAACATTATTAATTTTTCCCACATTCAATGCCGTAAAGTTGCTGTGTTTATTAAATCTATTTATCAACACGTTTTGCCAATATTGCTTTTTTTTAACCGCTATGCTATACTTACTAAAAATGCAATATTTGGTATTATCGTGAACGACGTTGTGCAACTAAAAATTTTTGATTTAAACAATCAAAACAATAACTCAGGTCAAAAAAAACAATCAGATTTATCGGATTGTGGTTTAGTTGCATGCCCTGTTTCTAACAGGTTTTTGTATTACGAGAAAAAAGACTATATAAATGATGTTGCTCGTTTGGGACTTAAACAAACTTGGGATGAAATTATTTATTACACTCTCAACAACACAAACCTAAATCCAAATCTTAGCATTGACAAATTTTCTGAATTATATGAAGCGGGGCTAGCTGTTCAAGACAAAAACTCAAAAAAAAGACAGGGACAATACTATACCCCGAACGATGTTGCAAATTTAATGGCAAGGTGGCTTTTTCAAAACAAAGGCTCTGCCGTGTGTGATGTTGCATGTGGAACCGGACAACTAATTCTTGCCTATTTGGAAATTTTAAGCGATGAGGCAGTAAAATTATTGCAAAGCGGTAATGTTTATTTGTACGATAATGACCCTATTGCATTAAACATCTGCAAAACTATTTTGATTGTAAAGTATGGGTACGAATCCGTATCGCATGTTCATTTTGTGTGCGCCGATTTTTTATCCAAAGATATATGCCTGCCAGATAATTGTAAGGTAATTTGCAATCCTCCCTATTCACAAGCATCTAAAATAGAAGAGTGTTGGGACAAAACAAACACCGCCGTTTCAACAAAATCGCTTTATGCTATGTTTATGGAAAAGATTATTAAGCAAAGCGCAAGCAGTGTAATAATCACTCCATATAGTTTTGTTGGAGCAGAAAAATTCTATTCATTAAGATTGGTTTTAAACAACTACAACGGATATATCATATCATTTGATAATGTGCCGGGGAATGTTTTTAATGGTAAAAAGCAGGGGGTTTTTAATTCTAATACGACAAATTCGGTTCGCGCAGCAATAACAGTGGTGCAAAACAAAGAAAATGTCCGCGGATTTCGCATATCTCCAGTTATTCGTTTTAAGAATACGGAAAGAGAAAGATTGTTAGAACCAACGGTATTAGAATCGTTTTTGAATGAAGAAGGTCAAATTGTATCGGGCTCAAACATGCGCTTCTATAAATGCCATAAAGAACTATATCCAATATGGCAAAAGTGGATCTCTACTTGTAACGAAACACTGGGAGATTATGTTGTTAAAGATGGTCCATATGTTTTATCGATACCCACAACCTGTCGATATTTTACAGTTGCGGCAAACGGCACAATGAATCGTTCTGGTAAAATAGAATTGCGTTTCGAAAACGAACACGCGTTTCATTATGCCTTCTGTTTGATAAACTCATCGTTTGCGTATTGGTATTGGAGAGTATATGACGGCGGAATAACCTTTTCTAAAAATCTATTGCTCTCAATCCCGTTTTTCTTCAATTTATTAACAGATGAACAAATTGGTTTTTTTGACAATATGGCGTTAGATATGATATCGACAGCAAATCAATATATAGTAACAAAAAACAATAAGGGAACCCAAGAGAATATAAAGTATCCTTTAAGGTATAAAGAAATGATTAATCGAAAACTGCTCGATGTGTTAGGCATAAACACATCGGAACGGGTATTTGATTGTATTCATGCCAACACGGCGTTTTAAAACCGTGTGGCTAAATCGGATGGTGCTTAAATAAGCGCACAAGGGGTGGAAAAATATGTTTTGTGAACTAAATGACAATAATGCGTTGACAAAACCACAAAAAGAAATAATGTCAGAGTTTTATTCTATGCCGCCGGCAAGGGTAATTCTGAATAAATCTCGGCGAAATACGCTGTGGAATAAAACAAAAACAAAGTCTTCTGATATAGAATTCGATTTAATAGAGAACATTTGTCCTGCACTTGCGCACCAAATTAGACGCAGTTATGAATCCGAAAACAATATACAGTCTGCGGTTTTTAGCGAATGTGTTTATGCTCAAACGATAGCAAATATGTTTAACCTTAATACGTTTGTTAATTGTTATTCTAACCCGACGTTTATTCCAGAATCTATAAAAAATCTCTTATATACACACCGTCTCTTCCCTCGTTATGCTTATTCGTCCGAAAACAAAGATAGAATGCTGATTCAGGCGGGAGGGTGTAACGGTATAGACAGTGCGCTGGTTTCAGTTAGTAATCTTGTCATCTATACAATAGAATTTAAAGAACCCGGTGCAAAAACTAGCGAGCATGATCTTCCAAAATATAACGAAAATGGCATAATGCAAATAACTGAATTGTGGAAGAATAATAATTCACAATTTTTAAAGATGCTTTCTGAAAAACCAGAATTAAATTTCTTTGAACACATGGGGCACAACATCAACGACTTTTCCAATGAAAGTGTTATGTTTGCTGTATCCAATAATTATACCAATCAAATGCTGGATGTTATTTGTACGGAAGACAAAAACGGCTATTTGGTCATGATGCCAGCAAATCAAGTGCACTTGTGGGCGAAAATTGAAGGCGAAATCCGCCCTTCTGGAAGAAACAATTACCCTGTTTGGACGCCAGATGCACTTATGAAATTTATATTGGATAAAGGTGCTGTTATAAATGAAAATCTTGCAACAATACCAAAGAATCAATTAATTGCCAGAAAAGCACGAGGGAGTGGCAAAATTTCAGGATATAAAATCAATCCGCTGTTTTTTGTATATAAGCACGACTACTGTGATAATAATGACACAATAACTTTTGAATTAGGCAAGGTTAGACAATTAAATCCAACAATTAGCGCAAAAGTTTTTTTCAAGACATTGCAATATTCTCAAGTTAAATCATATTATGGGGTATAATTTTCTGTTTGATATCAGAGTATAATTTTTTGTGGCGGAAAAATCTAAAAATCATTTGACAAACCAATTATCAAATGATATTATCTTATAGCATTCACGTGGGGATATAGCTCAGTTGGTAGAGCGCCTGATTTGCATTCAGGAGGTCCTCGGTTCGAATCCGTGTATCTCCACCACGATGGATTGTAGCTCAGTAGGTTAGAGCACCACCCTGATAAGGTGGGGGTCGGTGGTTCGAGTCCACTCAATCCAACCAAAGCACTCAACAGAGTGCTTTTTTTGTATAAAGAAAACCACCAGATAGTCTGGTGGTTCTTTTATGGGCTTTTGCTGATATGGTTATGCTTTGTGATTTGTAAAAGATTACTCCACACGCAGGGCGTCGACGACGTTCTTGCGCGATGCGTTGATTGCCGGGATAATGCCCGATATTACTGTTAGGACAAGAGATATTGCGACAAGCGCAAGTGCGTGCAACGGGTGGAGGTGCAACAGCGAGCCTATGCCTGTAATAGCCTTTATTATGAGTGATATTATCGGGCAAAGGATGTAGGTGATTGCAATGCCGACAAGTCCACTCCACAGGCCGATGAGTGCAGTCTCGGCAATGAAAACGTGGCGAATATCTCTCTTGCGCGCGCCGATTGCTCTCAATATACCGATTTCGCGGATACGCTCTATGACGGAGTTGGATGTTATAACGCCAATCATGACCGTTGATACCACAAGTGATATTGACGCTACAGCCACAAGCAATACCGACACCAAATCGACAATGGCAGACATATTTGTGAGGAACATTTCGGACACGTCGAAGTAACCGATATTGTCTTTTTCCCAATCTCCGATATATTCGATTATAGCCTCTTTTTGCTCAAAGGTTTCCGGGAAAATCGTGAAGTAACTTGCCGATTTATCCGCACCGATTGCGCGATTGAAGTAATCGAGTTTAAGCACTGTTCCATTGATGATGTTTACAATGTTGGAATTGTAGTCGTCGTCCGTAAATCCGGCGTTGTTCAAGCCTGGGCAATAGCCGAATATTGTTTCTTCCTCTCCGTTAAGAGAGCGTTGATATTTTGCGACGTTGCTGTTGTATGCTTGCTCCACCGCCCATTCTGCAAGTTCGGGAGTGTAACAAAGCGCAGAATTTACAAAGGAATATCCTTTTTCTTTTTGACGGATTACGCCGACGATTTCAAGTTCTGTAGCGGAGTTTTCATACATGTTCTCAAGGCGTGATTGTTCACTGCTATCCCAGCCCCAGGTCAGGCTTGAGGAGGACAAGCCCATATCCGTATATTGTTCGCCGTCCCACTCATAGTAATCGTCGTTGAGAATGAGTTTGAATTTTTGCCCGATGAAATATTCGTATGACACGTTTGTCAAATCCATTTTTACAGGCTTTCCGCTATCGTCCAAAACGAGAGAGCCGTCCTCATTTTTCTGATATGTGTCGATGCCGAATTTATTCAACAAATCCGCAGAGATTTTGTTGTCTATGCCCACGCAAAGTACGATTTCGTTTTTATTTTGCGGATACCGACTGTTTTCTCCGATCAAGTCGTACGATTCAAGCATGGTGTCCTTATCCCCTGCCAGTTGTTGCCAATGTTTGGATTGCAATCCGTTTTCGCCAAGAACAGTAGAGGCAATGCCCAATGCGGTTATAGGTTGAGGGGATTGCGATACGTCCATATATGTGCGATTGCCGTTTTTATCATAAGTTTCACGTACAAGATTGTATCTCAAGCCATAACTTACGCCCAATGACTTATAGTTTTCTTCGGGCATATCTTTCATATATTCCGTAAACTCTTCGGTGATTTCGTTTTTAGTTATTCCGTCTATGAAAGAGGAGACAAACTTTGAGACATAACTTGTCATGGTTGCGACGGAACTATCCCCTGTTGCCGCCGTGACGCCGATTGTATCGCTGTCGGGATAAGCGTCGTCGGTAGTTTGGTTGGACAAGTTCATCATCATATCCATTATGGCGGAGTCTTTTACGTTGTATTGATATACGCCGAGAGGTACACTGGAAAACATTTCTTTTTCGAGTTTTTGGATATAAACATCAAACCCGTTGGAAATTGCAAGCACAAGTCCAAGTCCTATTATGCCAATGCTACCTGCAAAAGTCGTAAAGAAGGTGCGGCGTTTTTTCGAGAAGAGGTTTTTGACCGAAAGCCCGAATGCCATACCCGCACTCATAGAAGTTGGCTTAAAGGACTTGTCTTTTTTCTTTTTGGAAAGACTGTTGATTCCCAACTTATCCAACGTCTTTGTGTGTTCTTCGCCGAGCGAAGCCATAGCCTTTTTGCGCTTGCGGTTGGAGATTCTTTTGTCGGGATTATTATCGATGTTTTGCGCGATTTCGGCATTTACGCTCACATTTTCATCAGATAAAGTGTCTGTTGTGATAATGCTTTCTATATTTTCAATATTATCGCTTGTCGTGTCCGTTGACGTTTTAGACGTCTCGTCGGGGACGTATGGATTGGTGTCTTCTATAAGTTGACCGTCCTTGAATCGGCAAATGCGAGTTGCATATTGTTGTGCAAGTTCTGCATTGTGCGTGACCATAATAACAAGCCTTGTCTTGGATATTTCTTGCAAAATATCCATAACTTGCACGCTGAGTTCGCTGTCAAGCGCACCCGTCGGTTCGTCGGCGAGAATGATTTTAGGATCGTTTACTATTGCTCTTGCAATAGCAACACGTTGCATTTGACCGCCACTTAATTGGTTGGGACGTTTGTTGATTTCGTCGTGCATATTTACCTTGTGCAAGGCAGTAATCGCCTTTGCTCTGCGCGTCTTTTTGTTTTCTCCGACAAGGCTTAAGGCAAGTTCAACGTTTTCAAGAACGGTTAAGTGCGGAATGAGATTGTAACTTTGGAATACAAATCCTATCGTTGCGTTGCGGTAAGCGTCCCAGTGTTCGTCGTCGAATTCTTTTGTGGAAACGCCACCTATAACAAGGTCCCCTTCCGTATATCTGTCAAGACCGCCGATTATGTTCAACATGGTTGTTTTTCCGCAACCGCTCGGACCGAGAATGGCTACAAATTCGCTTTCTCTGAAATTGAGCGAAACCTTGCGAAGCGCATGCACCGTTGTTGTCGCGGTGGGATAATCTTTGATGATGTCTTTTAGTTGAAGCATATTACACCTCTATATTTAACTAACACTGTTATATATCTCGATTATTAAAATAACCTTTAATTGTCTAAAAATGACGAGAGAATGACTTTCGCCATTCTCTCGGTGTTTTGCTTTTGCATTAAATAGTAGTTTTGGTCAGCGGAACAAGGTCGATACCTTTTCTTACTGCTTCGGATATGTTCTTGCAGAGTTCCTCAAGAGTGATGCTGCTCTTGTGATTGAACCAGATCTTGAAGCACTCCATTATGCCCGCTGCCGCAAATGCGATGAAGTATCTTACCTTTCCCATATCAAGGGACTTGGTGGACACTTCTTCGAGCCTATGGATGTAGGCGTCTACTATGCGCGCGTTGATTTTGTCAAGCAGTTGACCGGAGTTGCTACTTGAGAGGATGTATCTGTTGCCGTCGTCTTGTTTGACAATCTCATCGGCAACAGTTCTTAAAAGATTGTATGGAGAGGCGATTGCTTCTGCTAAATCCGCCTCGCTCATAATTTTGTCAATGCGAGCGATAATGCCGTTCTCTATATCCGCACGCACGTCGCCTACAGTGTTGTAGTACATATAAAACGTGCTTCTCGTGATATTTGCACGCGCCGTAAGTTCGCTAATGGTAATATCCGACATATCCTTTTCTTGCACAAGTGCTTTGAATGCGTCGAAAATTGCGTTTTTTGTTTTGATAATGCGTTTATCAACTCCGCCGTTTTTCATAGTTTCACCTTCTTTAAATTGCAGTTTGTATTTTATCATATATTTGTAGGTTTTTCCACAGATTTTGAAAATCTTTAGAAAATTAATAAAGATTTAAGATTTGCACAAACTATGTAAAAAAACAAGGAGAAAATACAATGAAAATAAGAAGAACACGCAAATATGCACCACCACTATCGCACAGCAATCTGTCCGAGCAAGAAAATCTTGCGTCGCACTATGATCCTAACGGAAGTTGGACAGGTATTCCCGAAAACGGCGATTTGCCTATTATCCCCGACGGTGACGTTCCCGTTCAAGACGTAGACGACTTGTAAAACACGCAAGCGCACTGCGTGCGCTTTGCTATGATAATTGGTTTGTGTGCCAGGACTGTATGAAGAATAACCAATCTTGACATTTTTAAAAGACGAGGGTAAAATTTGTTTATCAACAATATGTTGTTTTAGGAGGAAAAACAATGAAAAAGAAATTGCTTGTGTTGATAACAATAATCATCGTTGCTTCTGTGCTGTGCGTTTCGCTTGTTGCGTGTGACGATAGCAATTATCATTACGGTCCCACTCCTATTGTATTTGACGAGGCAATGAGCGTTGAAGATTTGGATAATGCAATATGTGTAGCACAGAATTTCACGCTTGAACTTGAAGTTATTGCTATATCGCAAGGTAACGGCACATATTATTTAGGAAATACATATAGTTGTTTCATTAGCGATAATATGATGAGTTGGGAGTTTATCGAGGATGGACGCTATTATAGTATATCGGAAAAATCTGACGGAACGCAAAGCGAAATATCTATTAAAGAATATAACGATGACGAGCATGAAAACAGCACATTGAGTTCTATGACAGATATGAAAAGGACTATAAGGGAAATGCTTTTGAAAGATGATGCCGTGCACACAATAGAAGACGGTGCGCTTAAAATATCAGATGGGCGATGTTCGATAGTGGTTAAAGATTGTAATTCAACAAAAATGCCGAGTGTTCCCGAAAAATATAAGGATTACAAAAATATGGCGATTACCGCCGAATAATAAGCGTTGTTTTAACAAGAAAAATCCACCGATCAATAAATCGGTGGATTTTTGTTATCTATTCAATATCATGTTTTTAATATCCGCCACGGTTATTTTTATGCGAGGATTTGTCTTGATTTCATCGCTGATTTTATCTCTTGCGTGGATGACTGTCGTATGGTCTCTGCCGCCAAACATCTCTCCTATTTGCACAAGGGGCATGGGCAGAAGTTCGGTAATAAGATAGATTGCAATCATACGGGGTTCGACGATGTTTTTAGTCTTTTTCTTTGAAATAATATCTGCTGTCGAGATTTGGAAATATTTGCAGACAGCATCGATTATTCCGCTTGCGTCGGTAGTCTCGCCCTGCTTTTCTTTAAGGAAGCCGTCAAAAGCCTCTTTGGCAACCTCTTTTGTTTGAATTGGGCTGTTTGTGAGCGAACTCAAGAATACGATGCGATTTAACAGTCCTTCCATTTCGCGGATGTTGGACGGCGCAAGTTCCGCAATATACTCTGCCACCTCGTCTGACAACATAAACTTGGATTGCACGGCTTTTGTCTTAAGGATCGCCATTCTCGTCTCAAGGTCAGGCACTTGTATGTCCACGATAAGACCGCAACCGAAACGAGTGCGGAGCCTATCGGAGAGCGTTGTCAAGTCTTTTGGCGAACGATCGGACGTGAGTATAATTTGCTTATTCTCTTGATAAAGGTCGTTGAAAATGTGGAAGAACGCCTCTTGTGTTGCCTCTTTGCCGATGAGGAACTGCACGTCGTCCACCATGAGTACGTCACAAGAACGATATTTTTCACGGAAGCGGTTGTTCTCCTCATTGGATTTGTTGCGAATTACGCTGATAAGTTCGTTAACCAAAGTTTCCGCACTGACGTACAGCACGCTTGCGCTCTTTTTGTTTTTGAAAAGGTAGTTTCCGATTGCGTGCAAAAGGTGGGTTTTGCCCAGTCCGACGCCCGAATAGATAAACAACGGGTTGAAACTCCCGCCGGGATTTTGTGCAATGGTTTTGCAAGCGGCAAGAGCATACTCGTTGGATTTGCCAACGACAAACGTCTCAAAGGTGTATTTTTCAAGGAAAGGACTTTTCTTTTTATTCCTTTCTTCAGGCGTAAAGTTGGTCACAAAGCCTTCGTCCTCGATAAAAACAGATTGTTTGCCGAGGTATTCGTCCTTTTTGTCGGGTGTAATCACGATAACGTCCGAAATTGCGGAATTGAGAGATGACACAACCTCTTTGATTGTGTCGCGGTATCTTGTGTCGATGGTGCGTTTTGCATTAGCGGAAATAGTTGACAGAACAATAGCGTTGTCAACAAAGCATACCGGCTCCAACTTCTCTATCCACACCTCATAACTTATCGCCTGAATGGATATAGAAAGTTCGTTTTTTGCGTCTTCCCAAAATTCTTCGATGTTAATCATATTTTTGATTATATCAAAACGCAAAAATATTTCAAGCGAAAATCAAAAAAGAAAACTTAAATACAAGATGTTGAAAAAAAATGCGCTCTACGCTATACTTATTGTGTATGAAAATTATTTCGTTGGAATTGCAAAACTTCAGAAACTATAAAGAGGCTGTCTTATCTTTTCAAGACGGCTTAAATGTTTTGCACGGACAAAACGCCAGCGGAAAGACCAATATGCTTGAAAGTATATACCTTTGCTCTATTTTCCACTCCCCTCGCACAACCAAGGATAAAGAAATGATTTTGCTCGGCGAGGAGAAAGCAAGAGTGAAAATCGTGCTTGAGCGCAAGTTTAGAAAACACACCATAGTTTTGCAAATAGACGCGCAGGGCAAGAAAAAAGTTGCGGTGGACGGCATCCCTGTCAATCGCGCAGGCGAATTGCTTGGGGTTCTTGGCGTCGTGTTTTTCTCTCCAGACGAGATGAAACTTGTCAAAGAAGCACCGCAAGAGCGACGCAGATTCTTGGATGTGGGCATATCACAACAACAAAAGGCATATTTTATTGCGCTTCAAAGATATAACAAGACGCTTAAACAAAAAAATAATTTGCTTAAGGAGTGCAAGTTTAATCCCAATATCGACGATATGCTGGACGTTTGGGACACATCGCTTGCCAAAGAGGGTGCGATTATCGTGCAAAAGCGTAAGGAATATATCGCCACGCTAAATGACAGCGCGCGCAAATTTCACTATGCGTTAAGCGGAGAAAAGGAGACGTTAACCCTTTCTTACGAGAGTAGCGTAAAGACAGATTGCGCCGATAGTGAGATAGAAGAGAATTTGTACAAGGCAATCGTTGATGCAAGGACGAAAGACAAGGATTTGGGCTTTTGCACTGTCGGTCCGCACAGAGACGATATAAAGATAGAAATCAACGGCAAAGACAGTCGCAAGTTTGCATCCCAAGGACAACAGCGCACGATTGCGCTTGCCATGAAACTTGGCGAAGTGGTTATTTATAAAAACGAGATTGGAGAGGCGCCAGTGCTATTGCTCGACGATGTGTTGAGCGAATTGGATATTGCAAGGCAAACGACGCTTTTGAAAATGACAGAGGGGTTCCAAACAATTCTTACATGTACGGAATATACCCTTCCCAACAAGGCAACGCAATATCGCATACAAGACGGAAAGGTAAAATAATCGTGCCTATAATCAAACAATTATTCCATGACAATATAATACAACAATATAGCAAAACGCGCACTTTATGTGCGCGTTTTGATGTTTTTAACTATGTTTTTGCAAATTACAGTTTGTCGTTATATTTCAAGATTTGAACGAGAGCATAAATTCTGTCAAGGTCGTCTTTGTTGAAATAATCGATAGTGATACGTCCCTTTTGGTCATTGCCGACAAGTTTAACTTTTGTTGCGAATATGCGTTTCATATCGCCGACAAACTCTTTGAGTTCGAGAGGCAAAACCTTGTTTTCTCTCGTTCCGACGGGGATGGCTTTTCTTGTAAAATAAAGTCTCACTCTGTTTTCGAGATCGCGTACAGAAAGTTTGTTGTCACAGGCTTGTTTTGCAAGGAGAACAAGATACTCTTTGTCGTCAATAGAAATGAGCGTTCTTGCGTGTCCGGGGGAGAGTTTGCCTTCTCTGACAAGTTCGGTTACCTCATCGGGGAGTTGCAACAGGCGCAGGGTGTTGGTTACGTACGGACGAGATTTACCAATGCGGATTGCAACCTCTTCTTGAGTTAGTCCGTGGTTTTCCATAAGTTCACGCATGCCTTCTGCCGCCTCGATTGCGTTAAGGTCTTCTCTGTGTAGGTTTTCAATAAGGGAGATTTCCTGTATTTGTTGCGGCGTGAACTCTCTTATAATTGCCGGGACTTTTTTAAGTCCTGCAAGCAAACTTGCTCTAAATCTGCGCTCGCCGGCAATGATAAGGTATCTGTCGTTTTCTGCTTTCACGAGGATGAGCGGTTGCAATACGCCGTATGTCGCAATGGACGTGGACATCTCGCGAAGACTGTCTTCATCGAAAGTTTTTCTGGGCTGGTTGGGGTTGCGGTCGATGAGGGTTATATCGATTTCTTGCGCCTTTATATCCTCGGATATATCGACTCTGACGTTTTCCTCGTTGTCGTTTAACAACGCTCTCAAACCTTTAGAACCAAGTCCGCCTTTTGTGTTTGCCATAGTTCACTCCTTAAATTTTGATATAAACTCGGATGCAAGAGCCTCGTATGCTTTTGCGCCCGCACATTTATTGTCGTATTGTTTTATCGTCTTTGCGAAAGACGGTGCCTCTGAAAGGCGAATATTCCGTGGTATTTTTGTGCAAAATACTGCGTCGCCGAACATATTGCGCACCTCTCTTTCCACATCGAGAGCAAGCCTTGTCTTGCTAAACATCGTCAGCAATATTCCGTCGATGTCAATGTCGGGATTGAGATGCTTTTTGACAAGTCGCACCGTGTTGAAAAGTTGATTGAGCCCGTCCAGTGCGAAAAACTCGCATTGCAAGGGGACAATCACGCCGTCCGATGCCGTCAGCGCATTTATCAAAAGCAAGCCTATTGACGGCGGACAATCGATAAATACGAAATCATAGTTGTCTTTTATCTCGTGCAGCACGTTTGACAGCACATATTCTCTTCGCTTTACATCGTTAAGTTCCACCGTTGCGCCGGCAAGATCCTGCGCGGAGGGGATAAACTCGAAGTCGTCACCTTTGCGAGCGCAATCAGTTATCGGCACACCGCACAATGCGCTATATATCGAATTGTGAGGATTTTTGTCGAACACCCCCAGCGAAGTTGTTGCGTTGGCTTGAGGGTCCAAGTCAACGAGCAAAACTTTGTATCCCGAAGAGGCAACGTATGAGGCGAGATTTACGCAAGAGGTCGTTTTGCCTACGCCACCCTTCTGATTTGAAAAGGATACGACGTGCGCCATAAATTTAGTGTAGCATACAAAATTCCATTTTTCAATTATGTTTCACAAAAAAGTTTCACAAAATTTGGAATATTATGACAAACAAAAAATAAAACCGCTCATTAAAGCGGTCTTTTTTTGATTGCTCCGTATGCGCGTGGATATTGTGCGGGTGTTGCCTTTGCCTTTTCAAACACTAATATTGCACGCTTGTCACCGTTGGGAAGAGATAGTGATTTGGTACGGACGTGTTTTGCACCAAGCGTTTTGAGGGCGTTTTGCGCTCTCTCAAGTTCACTCTCGTCAGTCTTATATGCAAGGAATATTCCGCCTACTTTCAATAGTGGTATGGCAAGTTCCAGCAAAACGGGTAAAGCAGATACCGCGCGAGCGGTCACGACATCGAAAGATGAAAACAGAGATTTTTGTTCCTCTGCCCTGCCGGCTATCGCTTTGACATTTTTTAAGCCCAGCGAGTTTGCGCTGTTTTGGACAAAGGTCATTTTCTTTGCGGTTGAGTCGAGCGGTGTGACAAACACGTCCTGTCTTGTTATGGCTATCGGCATTGACGGAAAGCCTGCGCCGGCTCCGATGTCGCACAGTTTTGCTCCTTGAGGAATTTCGCTTATGCCTGCAAGCGAGTCTATGATGTGCTTATAACAAAATTCGCTCTCTTCGATAATTGCCGTGAGGTTAAAGGCCTTATTGCAATCCACAACCATTTCGTAATAACGTGAAAGCAACTCGCACTCTTGCGAGGTGAGCGTGATGTTGATTTGCGATGCGCATTTTGTAAGCAACGACGTGTCCATATAAATATACTAACATTTTTTTGTACTCTTTTCAAGCGTGCGCATACAAAATTTTTGCGCCTTGCAAATTATGTGTGAAATCGCAGTACGGGCACTTTATTTACATATAAAACGATGTTTATATGTCGATTGTGTGATTTTAAAGCAAAAATTAACAACAACACGTATTGGGTGAATAATTAAAAACATAAAGACTTGACTTGTTAACTATTGTACTATTTTCAAAATGGTGTTAAAATATGTTATCAACGGAGGCATATATGAGAATTGCTATCATAACTGCAATGGCAGAAGAGACTCTGCCCATATTTCAGAAATTGGGCAACGTTGTTGCGCAAAACACAATCGCAGGCGTTGCTATCAGTAAAATAGAACTTGACGGCGACACCATTTATCTTGCAACAAGCGGTGTGGGCGAAATCAAGGCGGCTCTTGCCGTGCAACTGCTGGTTGACTTATTCGATGTCGAAATAGTGCTTAATTTTGGCTTTGTAGGCTCTGTTAATCCGCGATTGCGCGTTGGTGAACTTACCGTTGCAAGACGTGTGTGCCACTATCAATTTGACGTCACAAGCGTTGATACGGATAGAGTTGTCGGACAGTATGGCGGAATGAAGGATAATTATTTCTATCTTGACGAGAACGTCATTCAAAACGTGTTGGCGTCCTACGGCAAGGATGTCAAACTTGTTACGGTTGCAAGCGGAGATAAGTTTGTCGCCACCAAAGAGGATAAGACAATGCTTTCTCAAAATTTCGGCGCGGACATTTGCGAGATGGAACTTGCGGGGCTTGCTATTGCTTGCGAGCGCAATAATATTCCTCTTTTCTCCGTCAAGGTTGTATCTGACAATGCGGAAGAGGGAGCAAACGAGAGTTTCGAAAACGTCATTAAAAAGGGCGTTGCCGGATATGAGCAAATGCTCCCGTGTATATTGAAGGCAATCAAGGAGGGCGCAACCGCCCTTCCGCCCGTCAAGGAGTGAATATGGAGAAAATCACCTCGTTTACAATCGACCATAACGTCCTCAAAAAGGGCTTCTATTTAAGTCGTGTCGACGGAAATGTTTTCACGTATGATTTGAGATTTAAGGAGCCGAACAAAGGCGACTATTTGCACGTTGCCGAAATGCACACGATTGAGCATCTTTTTGCAACCGTTGTGCGCAACAGTGAGCATCGGGATAAAATCGTATATTTCGGACCTATGGGATGTCGTACCGGCTTTTACCTGCTTGTGTTTGATATGGGTAAAGAGGACGCAATGCGTCTAACTCGCGACTGTGTGCAAAAATGCCTTTTGCTCGATACCATACCCGGCAACAAAAAGATTGAATGCGGAAATTATCGCTCACACAATCTTGATGGTGCCAAACGTCAACTCAAAGAGTATCTCGATGTTCTTAATGCCATTATCGGCGACTAACTATTGACGTGTTAATTGCTTGCGCCCCGTTAAATTAACGGGCGCAATTTTTGTAATACGAAACCACCAGATAGTCTGGTGGTTCAGAAGAGGTTAACCGGTGA
>CAZCKS010000002.1:0-69770 GCA_964499325.1 uncultured Bacteroides sp.
ACCGGTTAACCTCTTCTGAACCACCAGACTATCTGGTGGTTTCGTATTACAAAGAGCCACCGAATTTTCGGTGGTTTTCTTTACTAAAACGAAATTACTTTATAGCATTTCATTTCATTTTATTTTGTTAAATTTTCTTAAACTCAAAATAATACTCAACGACGTCCCCTTGAGCAACCATTACCATATACCTTATCTCGTTCTTGCTTGACATTACCCACAAATACTTCGTGCTGTCATGATTCACATAATGCCACGCCTCATGCGGATCGGCGGAAGCGTCGCGCTTTAATCCGTCAAAGATTATCTCTTTGTCCTCGACAGCGTCGGCAGTCACAATCAACTGGATTCTATAATATTTATTCTCTCTTTTAGGCGACTTGTCCTCAACTACGCTTATGCCGCCTGCTTGATTATACGTCGCCTCGTCTATTGCAGTTATCATCAATTTCGCCACCGACAAATCCTCATCGTCGGCAAGATTTTTTTGCGAATAATACACGCCTTCTTCTATCGGATACCGCCCCGTTTGATTGCATGCAACAACGCCGATTGCCATACACAAGACAATCGCCACTACGCACACAACCTTGAATATCCTCTTGATTTTTGTCATTTGCTCAATGTTTATCTCAATTTCGCAAGTTCGTATATAAGTTTTTCCGTCTTTTCCCAACCGAGGCAGGGGTCAGTAATGGACTTTCCGTACACACCGCCGTCACAAGATTGTGCGCCGTCCTCGATGTAAGACTCTATCATAAGCCCTTTTACGAGTTTGCGAATATCGCTTGAATGGCGAGTGCTGTGCATTATCTCTTTTGCAATACGAGGTTGCTCGTCATATTTTTTGGCAGAGTTAGAGTGGTTTGTATCAACAATAACGGCAGGGTTTTCGAGGTCGGAATCCGCATACATGTGGCACAGTGTTTTTAAATCCTCATAGTGATAGTTCGGGATTGTTTGTCCATATCTGTCCACCGAGCCTCGAAGTATTGCGTGCGTAAGGCTGTTACCCTTGCTGTTGACTTCCCAGCCCGAATAGACAAAGGTATGCGGACGCTGTCCTGCGTGAATGGAGTTCATCATAACTGCCAAGTCTCCGCTGGTGGGGTTCTTCATTCCCACGGGTATATCCAATCCGCTTGCGGTAAGACGGTGAAATTGGTTTTCCACCGACCTTGCGCCCACCGCAACATAGGAAAGCACGTCGGATAGGTAAAAATGATTTTCGGGATAAAGCATTTCATCTGCGCAAGAAAATCCCGTTTCCGCAAGTGCTTTTATATGCAATTTGCGTATTGCGATAAGCCCCTTAAGCATATTCTCTTGCGAGTGCGGATCAGGTTGGTGTAGCATTCCCTTATATCCGTCGCCCGTTGTGCGTGGTTTGTTTGTGTAAATTCGAGGTATTATGACAATCTCGTCCTTCACGACGTTTTGCACTCTACGCAGTCTTGAGATATAATCGAGCACAGCGTCCTCTCTGTCTGCCGAACACGGACCTATAACCAAAACCAATCTATCGTCCTTGCCTTCAAAAACGTTTTTAAGCGTTTCGTCCGTTTGTTTTTTTAGCAATGCAAGATCATCATCCAATGGGTACATTGCTTTAATCTCTTGCAGTGTGGGCAGTTTTCTTTTAAATTCCATATTCATTATTTCTTCTCCTCTGCGTCTTTGTCGAATGCGCTTCGTCTTTGAGTGGACAATCTCATCATTTGTCGAATATTATCAATATTATCCTCTTTTATATCTTGTTTGAGCATATCGAAACGTTTTTCAAAAAGTTCCATTTGCGCTATCAACTGCTCTTTATTGGCAAGGAACAATTCGCTCCACATCTCGTCGTTGATTTTTGCTATACGAGTGAGGTCTCTAAATGAGTCTCCCGTATACTCCGCAAGATGCTCGTGGTCATCCTTGCACACCATAAGGGACACAGCAATGCAGTGCGTAAGGTGCGACAAAAATCCTACCGTCTCGTCATGCTTTTCAGGAGACAATTCACCAATCCTTTCAAAACCAAGTTCTCTACCAAGCGACTTGCACGCGTCTATCCCCTCTTGCGTATTCTTTTGCGTTGGAGTGACAATATAGTTTGCGCCCTTGAAGATGTCTGCGTTTGCATTGCGCACACCGCTCGTTTCTCTACCAGCCATCGGGTGTGCTCCTACAAATTCCAAGTCCTCTCTCAACACGCTCTGCACTCTTTCTACAAGGCTTCCTTTTACGCCCGTAACGTCGGTGAGCAACGCTCCGCTCTTTATATAGGATTGATACTTCTCGATCCACTCGATAAGCACGTGCGGATAAAGTGCAAACACAATCAAATCATATTGTGACACAAAGTCATTATCAACGCTTGTGCGCCCCTCGCTTATCCACCCCTTTTGCAAGGCAAAGTCAATGCTTTCTTCACAAGCGTCTATTGCGCCTATTTTATAGCCTTTTTTCGAGAGTGCCTGGGCATAACTACCGCCTATAAGTCCCAATCCTACAATCAATATTTTGCTGTTAGTATCAAATCTCATCAATCTTCACTCCCAGTTTTTTCATATCCTCAAAAAAGTGCGGATAACTCTTATTTACCGCTTCCGCCCCTTTTAACACACCGCCCGTTTTGCACAGCAAAACGGCGTTTGCCATAACAATCCTATGGTCCTTGTGTCCGTCTATCGGCTCGTCGGGATGTTGCAGTTTGTTTGCGCAAACAAGCACTTCATTGTCCAAAACACGCACGTTAACACCGTATTTTGCAAGTTCTTGCGCCATTGCACCGCCCCTGTCGCTTTCCTTAATTTTGAGCCGAGAAGTGCCGACAAAATGTCCTCCTTTCCTTGCGGATGCCACCGCAAAAAGCACGGGAGCAAGGTCGGGACAATCGGACAAGTCAAGCACTTGGTTGCCCATATCAAGGCTACAAAGCATCTTTTTAATTACCTTGTCGCCCTGTTTGCTATTGTCATCGAGTCCTATAACTTTTACATCCTCTCCCATTGCTTGCATTGCAAGAAAAAACGCACCGTTAGACCAATCGCCCTCAACAAAATATTCTCCGCCTTTAAACGTACTGTTGCCCTTGATGGTAAATATGTTTTTGTCTATCTTCTCAACACTCACTCCGCATTTTTTCATAACGTCGAGGGTTATATCTATATAACTTCTGCTTTCAACAGGCTCTGTTACAACAAGCCTGCTATCCCCCTCGACGACAGAGAGTGCAAACAAAAGCCCCGTGATATATTGACTGCTGACATTGCCCTTGATTGTATAATCTCCGCTGTGCAATTTGCCGTCAACCACTATTGTATCACTGCCTATATTAAGGTGTATACCGCATGCGTCAAACACGCTTTTATACTCGCCTATACCACGACAAACAAGTCTCTCACTGCCCTTAAAAATCACGTTTTTTGCGCCGAGTGCAAGCGCAATGGGTAAGAAAAATCGCAAGGTACTTCCGCTCTCTCTGCAATCGAAAACGATATTTTCAAGCGGTTTAAAATCGCATGGCGAAACCTTTGCAATATCTCCATCAAGCAAGACATCTGCCCCCAACGCCTTTGCGCACGACAAAGTGGCGAGCATATCCTCGCTGGTAAAAATGCCGTGTATTACGCTATTTCCTCTTGCAAGAGCACTGGCAATCAACAGCCTGTGCGCAACGCTTTTTGAAGGCGGTGCAATCACGTTTCCGCTTGCGTTTGAGGGGGTAAATTTCAAGTCCATTATTTGCCTATTTTATCCTTTAATATATCCATCGCCTCAACGTATCCGTTTAGTCCGTGCCCCTTTATCGTCGCAAGCGCAACGTCTTTGACATAACTTATCTTGCGATATTCCTCTCTTTCGTCAACATCGGAGATATGCACTTCGACAGTGGGGATTGCAACGCCCTTTATCGCGTCGGCAATGGCAACGCTTGTGTGCGTGTATCCTGCGGGATTTATAACGATACCGTCAATCCCGTCAAAATACGCCTTCTGTATTTCGTCTATAATCGCGCCCTCGTGATTTGATTGGAAGAAACGTACTTCGACATCAATTTTCTCTGCGTGATTTTGCACAATTTCCACAAGGTCGTTATACGTCTTTTTCCCATAAATATCAGGCTCTCTTATGCCGAGCATATTTATATTGGGACCGTTCAAAACCAGTATTTTCATATTTTGCTCCTTATCTCTTTCAATGTATCGTCTATGTCTGCGTTGTTGCTTACTGCAACATCGGCACAGGCAGAATATATCGGATACCGCACTTTATAAAGTTTTTCAAGCGACAACGTATCTTTTGACAACGGTCTGTCGTCTGTGGGAGTAAGTAGGCGAATATCTCTGTCCAAAAACAAAATTATTCCGTTGCTTTTAAGCATTGCCACGTTTTGTTCATCGAGCACTGTTCCACCGCCCGTGGCAATTATTGCGCCTCTCAATGTTGAAACCTCTTTTACGACGTCTTTCTCTATTTTTCTAAACTCTTTTTCGCCGAATTTTGCAAATATTTGCGGTATTTTAAGTCCCGTCTTGATTCCTATTTGCTCATCGGTGTCCACGTATTGCTTGTTTAACTCTCTTGCGAGCATTTTGCCCACAGTGCTTTTGCCCGACGATGGCATACCTATAAGCACGACATTTCGCTTATCTTGGAGAATTTTGTCGAACACATTGTCGATTTGAGATATTTCGACCTTTTTCGACATAAAGAGTGCGCTTGCATACACCGCTTGTGCAACGAGCATATAAAGTCCTCCACATGCCTTTATTCCAAGCGTTTCCGCCTCCAAAACGAGCCTTGTGCGCAACGGGTTGTAAATCGCATCGACAACCGCCTCACATTTAACGAATTTCGACAAATTTATGGGGCATTCGTCAACATTCGGATACATCCCCGACGGAGTCGTGTTGACGATTATTTGTGCGTCAACATGTTTTTCATACGCCTCTTCATACGTCACCGCACCGCCCTTACCGCTCCTGGACACCTTGATTATTTCGCTTGCTCCGAGGCTTTTCAGCACTGCGTTTGCGGTATTGCTTGTTCCGCCCGTACCGAGAATAAGTGCCTTTTTGCCTTCTGCAATTATGCCGTTTTTCACAAACAGTGCGCGCATTCCGTCAAAATCCGTATTATATCCGCAAAGCACGCCGTCCTTATTCACGATAGTATTTACCGCACCGATTGCACGCGCACTCTCGTCCACCTTGTCAAGATACGGTATGACCGTCTGTTTGTAAGGTATCGTAACGTTTATTCCCTTAAACTCTCTATCTTTCAAGAACGTGCAAACATCGCCCTCGTCAAGTTCTTTCAACTCATACTCATAAGGGGCAATAAGTGCATGTATTTCTTTGGAATAACTGTGTCCCAAAGGTTTTCCGATAAGTCCGTATTTCATTTGCAACTTGTTAAATTATGCCTTATTTATCGGCGTTTTTGTTTTGCCGTTATATTGCGTTTTTATTGTGTTTTTATCACGTTTTTATTGCACATTTTCTTGCGCTGTTCCGCAAAATTATGCGAACCGTTTTAGTCTTTTATTCCGTTTACAAACACATCCGTGCCATATCTTTGCGCAAGCATATCGCACACGCAAAGCGCGCCCACCGCATTTATCACAGGGCAAATACGGCGCACGATTGCAGGGTCGTGTCTGCCCTTGATTTGCAATTTTATCTCTTCGTTTTTCAAGAAATTTACGCTCGCTTGCTCTTTATAAATTGACGGAGTGGGCTTGATTGCGCACTTGAACACCACAGGCATTCCGTTGGTTATTCCGCCGTTAATACCTCCGTTGTTGTTAGTCTTTGTATAGACATTTTCTCCGTCAGTATAGAAGCAGTCGTTTGCCTCGCTTCCGCGCATTTTGCTCATTGCAAAACCTTCGCCAAACTCAACGCCCTTTATTCCGCCTATGCCGAAAAGCGCATGCGACAAGACGCTTTCAACGCTGTCAAAGAAAGGCTCGCCCACTCCCGACGGAATACCCACGATTGCCGTTTGCGTAATGCCACCGACACTGTCGCCGTCCTCTGCGGCACGTGCGATTTGCTCTTTCATCTGCGCTCCACGCTCCTCGTCAATTGTCGGGAATTTGTCGCAATCAAGACTTAAAACCTCGTTTTGTATATCATTAAACGGCAAATCTTGCACATTTGCACATTCCAGGATATGCGTGCCGACGTTTATACCAAGCCCTTTTAGAGCGTCTTGAAGTATTGCACCCACAGCAACTATGCCGGCAGTGACACGTCCCGAAAAGTGCCCTCCGCCTCTATAATCCTCAAAGCCGTGATACTTGCAATATGCGCTGAAATCGGCGTGAGAAGGTCTTGCCTCGCCGTACACATAATCACCGCTTTTTGTATTTTCGTTGGGTATGATTATGCAAATCGGCGTACCCGTCGTCTTGCCGTTGAACACACCGCTGACAATCTTGAAATTGTCATTTTCACGTCTTGCGGTATCGATTTTTTCCTTGGGCGCGCGACGAGAAAGAGCGTTTATAATGCTCTGCTCATTGACGTCAAGTCCTGCGCACAAGCCATCCAAAACGGCTCCCACACACTCTCCGTGGCTCTCACCGAAAACGGTGAGAGTAATGCTGTTTCCAAAAGTGTTTTTCATAATTTTTCCACCTTTTCGAGAATTTGCTCCGCGTTGAGATTTTCAAATTGAAAACTGCCGATTTTATCCACCGTTACAACGCTTATTTTATCCTTGTCTGCCTTTTTATCGTGGACGATATATTGTCCCAGTTCTTCCTTATCAAATGTGTATCGCGTATCGATTTTGCACTTATCAAAAAGGCTACGCACTCTCTCGCGCACGCTCGGCTCGCACATCGGAAGCATGCCGATTGCAACGCATTCTCCGTGCAAAAGGGCACCGTTCTCTTTTGCCTCTATCGCATGTCCTATCGTATGCCCGAAATTCAGCACTTTGCGAAGTCCGCACTCTCTTTCATCTTGCTCGACAACGCTCTTTTTTATCGTTAGCGATTTTTGCACGATAGACTGTATGTCCTCTTTCAAATCTGCGGAATTTTCTATCAATTCAAACAATTCCGCATCGCAGGTGCATGCCATTTTAATTGCCTCGACAAGCCCTTCTTTGAATATTCTCTCGTCAAGCGTAGAGAGTACATCAACGTCAACAACAACTTTCTTTGGCTGATAGAATGCGCCGACGATGTTCTTTACACCTTCAAAGTCTATTGCGGTTTTTCCACCGATAGAGGAGTCAACCTGTGCAAGCAATGTAGTAGGCACGTTGTAAAAATCCACACCTCGCATATAGCAAGACGCAACAAAGCCGGACAAATCCCCCACAACACCGCCACCGACGGCAACTACGCAATCTTTTCTTGAAAAAGAATTGTCAAGCATAAGCGACAACAGTGCCTTAAAATTGTCAAAATTCTTGCTGTTTTCGCCTTGTTTAAGCACGCAAAGTAATCCTTCTTTGCACTGTGAAAGGACTTTTTGCGCATACTCGCTCGGCACGCCGTCATCAGTGACGACAAGCACCTTACGATTGAGGTCGAGATATTCGCCGATGTTGTTAAGCGCGCCTTTTTCAATCACGACGTCATAGGTTGAAGTTGCATGTTTTATGGGTAAAATCATAGTCATTTCTCCGCATTGTCTTGGAAATAACTTCCTACCATTTTGAGTTTTGCGCATATTGCGGAAAGTTCTTGCAGAAGGTCTTTTCCGTTTTGCGTATGCACGTTGCCCTCTGCCTCAATATAGAAATAGTAGTTCCACTGCAAATCTTTCATAGGACGAGAGCGCAAGGAGCGCATATTAAAATTGTGCGCACCGATTATATTTAGTGCACTTGCAAGTGCGCCGGATTCGTTCTGCACCGTGAAAACCAAAATGAAATTTTCACCGTCCCTCTTTGTCAAATTAGCAGGCTTGCTCGCCACTCTTGAGAAAGACGCAAATCTTGTCGTATTGTTCTTTGCGTCGTTGATTTGAGCGTCGATTATTTCAAGCCCGAAAATGTTTGCCGTCTCGTCGGAGGCGATTGCTCCTATAGTGACATCGCCTGCATTTTTGACATACTCCGCAGCAAGCGCAGTGTTGGAGTACGCTCTTGTCTCATATCCCTTTTCTCTCAAATATTCTCCGCATTGCGCAAGTGCTTGCGGATGGCTTACGACAGTTTTAATACTCTCGGCACTCGCCCTTGCCACGCCTATAAGATTGTGCTCGATAGGCACTTCGATAACTTGATTTATGTGCAAACTGCCGTTGAAGGTAAGGTCCATAACCTCGCCCACTTCGCCTGCATAACTGTTTTCGAGCGGAAGAACGGCACAGTCATACAGTCCCTTCTCAACGCCCTCATAAGCCTCTTGGAATGTGGAGCAGGCAATATATTCCGCCTCGGGGAACATTCTCTTTGCCGCAATATACGCAAATGCCCCCGCTATGCCCGAATACGCTACCCTCATCTTGCGCAACATCGACGATTGATAAGCGCACGACACCTCTATTGCGCTCTTGACAAAATCCTGATAATAGGGTTGAATTTGCGCGTCCTTGATATACTCGGAGTTTTTCTTTATCACTTCCGCCTCACGCACTTCGTCACGCACGGAAAGCCCGTTTTCTTTCTTGTACAGGGCAATGTCTTTGCACACTTCCATTCTCTTTTCAAACAGGAGTGCCATCTGCTTATCGATTTCGTTGATTTCCTTTCTTGACAAAACAATGTCTTTCATACGTACCTCTTTGCTTCCATTATAATCAAAATTGATTATAAATCCACATATTTTGCACAAATCGTCTGCTTTTTGCACAGATTTATATATATTTTATTGAAAATCTAAGATTTTCAAGCGGTTTTTGGCTATTAAAAAAGCGATTCGCAAAGGAATCGCTCATTTTTGTCGGTATAGACAAAATGCTCAACTTCCTTTGCGGAGTGAGTTAGAGCCAAAATAAAAATAAAAGTAATCGCGTGCAAACATCATTTTTGCGCCCCTTGTTACATTTTATATTAAAACTATAAGCCCAACCGTGCGTTTTGTCAACTTTTATTTTTTGCACACAGTTGGGCATACACCCTGCTCATTGTCGTTCCGAGCGGATCCGGGAAATAGAGCCATAGATGCACACTATTCAATAATTTGTCTAAAATTCATATCAAATAATCTTTTTGCTTAATTATACGTCAATATTGCAATTTGAAAACATCAACAACATGTCGATTCCTTTGCTTTGCGACTCAACATGCATTTCTCCGTATTGACACACGGGAAGTTCTCTGTTATCCGAAAATCTTTTGTCGGGACCGCCCGATGCGTTGACATACTTCCATGTGTGTGCAACGATTTGCGCATCGGAAGGCACTTTTTCATCTTCAACAAACTTTGTCGTAGTAAAATATGTTTGAACGTCGGAATAATCTACCGCACCGACTCTCAATTTCTTTATAACAAAAAGTTTGTCAGGCAAAAAGATGTATTTTGCGTTACCGCACTTAAACCATACGGCATCTTGATCGCTTTTGAACGGGAACGGCAATTTTACATTTGATTTTGCGCCTTTCCTCGACACCAAATTTTTCGCACCAGCAGTGTATTTTGTGTCTGACACACGCTTTGATTTGTCTATATACCAAATTTGTTGGCTATTTGCAATCTGTTTCAATGGCGCCATGTGTTTGTCAATTTCGGCAGACAATTCTTCATCAACATCATAATTCAATTTGATATAACAGCATGTTCTGACAACAATTTTTAGAATGACGCCAACGCCTGCGATAATAAAAAGCCACTTGTTATAGACAAGTCCCGTAAATATGCCTGCAACAATAATTAGCAGCGCAATAAAATTTAATACTAACACAAAACTTGCAGATTTTGTCAACGACTCCAACCCCGACGACACCATGTTTTTAACATCTCCGCTTTCATAAGCCTTAACATCTACAACATTGACATCGCCGTTGTTCGTGACGACATTTTGTTCTGTATCAGGCGATAACTTATGCTTTTTGCCGTGTTTTGAGTCTTTCACATACGAGATGCCGGTACCGGGAATAGATACCGTTCGACGAGTTCCGCCGCTCGATTTCTTTGAAATGCGATACCCCTTTGTGCCCCAACTGTAACCAATGCCGGATTTGCTCAAATTAATATTGAATCCGTCACCGAGTCTAATGCTCTTTCTAAAACGCAACCCCATAAATAGCCTCCACAAATAAAAAATGCGCCGGTCGAAGCCAGCGCACCAAAACGCAAACTCCAACTGTCGCCAAACAATTCTTACGTAGTACGGATAACTGCACCACCATAAGCGGAGTTTGCAATTTTGCAAAAACCTGTGGTGTATGCAGAAAAACACTTGCTAAAAGCAAATAAAAAGTCCGTACTCGTTGCTGTGGACATAAGAATTGTTTGGCATTCATAGTGTAACACACTTAATCAGAGAAATCAACGCCAAAATTATTAAAGAAATACTAATTGTAAATTTCGACATTAAGCGCATTGTTAACAATAGGCTATTACGCTCGTCGAATTTTTCGACCGTGCTAAAAATGACGTTTTCACAATTATGCATAAGCAAAATGCAATGGGTTTTTCACAACAAAAAAGCCGCGAATAATTTCCGCGGGCTTTTTGTTGATAATCACAAATATAATGTTTATTGCTATGTTTTGATGTTATAAACTGCGTTTTGTGCAATTATACAATTATTTCTTGACGGGAGGCAAGACACAGATCGCATCCATAATGTTCTTTTCAAGAGCCTCTCTGCCGTACTTGTCAACCTCGGCTTTGTTCTTTTCGCCGTGTGTGAGACAGCCTGCTCCGCCTATGCAACCGCCGTTGCATGCCATACCCTCGATGAAGTTTGCGTCAAGCACGTTCTTGGACTTTTTGAGCAAGGCAAGTTTGCACTCCTCTATGCCGTCGCAAGCGCATGCTTTGAGTTCAAAATCAAGATTTTGCTCTTTGAGAGATTGTTTGAGAGAATCGCTGAGTCCACCGCTACGAGCAAATATTCTTCCGAAATATGACGCATTATCAAGCACGTCCTCTTCAAGAGATGTGATTTCAAAGTCCTTGCTGTCAAAGAGTGCTTGCAACTCCTCAAACGTCAACACGCTGTCAACATACGGGCGCACTTTCTCGTCTTGGAATTCCATCTTCTTTGCCGTGCAAGGTCCTATAAACACAACCTTTGCTCCGGGAGTGGTATCCTTGATGTATTTTGCAAGCGTACCCATCGGAGAGAGATTGTGTGAGATATGCTTTTCAAGCGCAGGGAAATTCTTTTTGACATACGCCACAAAAGCAGGACAGCAAGAACTTGTCAAAAAACCTTTTTCGGCGAGTTCTCTTCCCTCTTCCAAAAGCACCATATCTGCGCCGAGCGCCGCCTCAATTACCGTGAAAAAGCCAAGTTTCTTAAGTCCTGTGATGACTTGCCCGAGTTTGGCATAAGTGAATTGGCTGGAAATGGAAGGCGCAACAATCGCATACATCTTGTAGTTGGTGTTGTTCTCGCTCTTCTTAATCATATCGATGACGTCAAGGATATACGACTTGTCGGAAATAGCACCCCACGGACATTGATACACGCACGCACCGCACGCAATGCACTTGTCATTGTCGATAACTGCAGCGTGATCGTCGCCCATAGTGATTGCCTTGACTTTGCAAGCATTTTCGCAAGGACGTTTTTGATTGTGAATTGCGCTGTACGGGCACACCTTTGCGCACGCACCACACTCTCTGCACTTGGATTTGTCAATGTGCGCCACATGATTGTGGTCAAACGTGATTGCGCCGAATTTGCACACGTCCTCACAACGGTGAGCAAGACAGCCTCTGCATGCGCCTGACACTTCGTAACCGCCCATAGGGCACTCATCGCAAGCGATGTCTATAACCTCGATTACGTTGGGATTGGACTTATCTCCGCCCATAGCGAGTTTGACTCTGTCAAGCAAAATCGCTCTTTCCTTGTATACGCAACAACGCATTGTCGGCTCCTTACCGGGAACAATGCGCTTGGGAATGTCAATAAGATTCTCCTCAAGAGTGCCTGCCCACGCTTCGCGCGCGACCTCTCTTAAAACCTTATATTTAAGATGTTGAACTTTGGTATCGAATATTCTCATATCTTCACTCGTGTTTCTTGTATGTCTTTAATCCGTACTTGACGAATTATATATCATTTTTGCAACAATGCAATCTATTTTTCGCACGTTTTTGTCAAAATTTATCAAATAATGTCGATAGTATGACATTATTTTTAAAATCGACAGTATGTTTATCAGAAATAACTTACCTTGACGCGCTTGCCCATCTTGTCGAGGCACTCGGACAACTCTTTGACAAGATTCATTTTTATACTGAAGTTGATTGGCAAATCGGGATTTTGGTGCGCAGGATTTATTGCTCTGCCAACGAAGAAGTTGATGTCCGTTGCCTCTTCAAAGAGCAATCTGCATATAAGCGACGCGCCGTCGCGCTTGAATCCCCAGTGCTCGTACGTCTCGTTGCCTGCAAGATAGTCTTTTGCAAATGTCAACACTTTATTCATCGTGATGACGCCTTCCGTGACAAGGTCCACGCCCTCGATTTCGGAAATCGGCGGAACGTCCGCACTCTCAAAGTTGAGCGAAGTGCGCAACTGCTTGCCGAGATATTTTGCTACAATGGACGATGTTGTACCTCCGCACACAATGTGCTTGCCCTCTTTTGAGAAGAACAGCGACATCATTCTGTCCACATCGTCGCGATTGGACGGAGGCCCGAAAATAATGTTCATCGGTTCACGCTTGCGTATGCGCACAACGCACGCTGTGGTATCGTCCCCGGGTTTTCCGCCATACAACTTATTGCATTCGTCAACCAAAATGGTGGACAGCGTCTTTGCGGTGTAGCCCACAAGAGCAATGCTCTCCATAAAGGATATAATATCCTCTCTGCGCCAGCCGAAATTGTATGACATGCCAAGCCCCGCATGCGGACATCCGTCACTCATGAGCACGAAAATATCGTTTTCACAAAGAGGCACGACAGATTTATATATCTTTTTTCCGCCTATAATCATCTCCGTCTTGGGATAATCATAGTTCTGTCCGTCACGCAAAAGAATGACTTGCGGATTGTCGTATTGTATAATCTCCGCCTCGCGATTGTTGACGATATGCAAAATGGTAAAAGTGGAATACGCCACGCCTCTCACCGAGCAAACAGGCAACGTTGCAGCGATTGTCTCAACGCAATCTTCAAGCATCAAGCCCTCTGCCATCATTGTGGAAATGATTTTGCTTGTAAGCGTGGAGAGTATGCTTGCCTTCACACCGCTTCCCAATCCGTCGGCAAGCACGATAACCGTTGAGTTGTCGTCTTGATTGACGACGTCGACGTGGTCACCGCACAGTTGCTCTCCAACGTGATTTATACTTTTGTAGCCGATGTCGGCGCACAAATCATTCATCTTTTATAGACTCCTTGAGTTTGGTAAGAGCAATCTTCGTTTCCGCCGCCGTTTCGCCGAGCAACGATGCAATCTCTTGAACGATGCGCATTTGCTTGTCAACGACCTTGTCTGCCGTCTCTATCGTTTGTTGGCTGATAGACTCTTTTCTTTCACGTTGTTTTTCCTCATCTGTTATATCACGCATAATGCCGATATAGAGATGATTGTCGGTGTCGTAAACGACGGTAAGTTCCACATATCTGCCGTATTCCGCAAGATAAACCCTGCGATTGTGTGCGTTAAACTTGCGTTTCTGCACTTCGAGGAAAACTTTGGGGTCCATAATACGCACCACTTGTTCGCCCAGAACGTCAGAGGCGGAGCGTATGTTCATAATCTTTCTTGCCGCGCTGTTTATCTGTTGCACCTCAAACGCATCGTTGAGAACGATGATGCCGTTGGGGGTGTTATTGACTATTCTATCCGAGAAACCTTCCGCCTTATCTTTGAGGTAAGGCAAGCACATGGACACCTCTGCCTTGCCTTGGAAAATGGCGATTGCTTTCTCTCTGCAAGTGTTGTATCCGCAACTTCCGCAGTTGAGTTCGTCTCTCTTGCTCGTCTTGCCCATTTGGCGCAAGATTGTGGCAATCTGTTCCTCGGTGGGAACCTCGCTCTTGCTCTCGATGGATGAGAAAAATTTTCTCAAATCTTCCTCGTTGGGTTGCTCGACAACAAAGTCTTTACTGCCTGCATAATTGGCAACAGCAAGGTATTCTCTTATAGGCGTGGGGTGATATTTTTCCATAATAGGTCCGCCAACGCAACTGCCAACGCAAGAGGACATCTCGATAAAGGCGTTGTGTATGTTACCTTGCTCTATGTCTTTGAGTGCGGAAATGCAGTTTTCCACGCCGTCGATGGCAATATATTGATAGCCGGGAGCGTCGAGTTTCATTGTCTTGAGCACTCCGCCCGTTGTCGGGAAGAATCTCGCCCTGCTCTCCTCTTGGCTGTCCATCTCTTGCTTGAGCGTTATTCCCTCGTCACGAAGCCATTCGGTAAGTTCCTCATAAGTAAGAACTGCGTCCACCATTCCCTCATAGTGTTGCGCCTCGTCTTTCTTTGCAACGCAGGGACCGATAAAGACAGTCTTTGCATCGGGATGTCTCTTCTTAATATCAACGCAATGCGCCTGCATAGGCGACAACACGTCTGCAAGATAAGGCAATAAATGAGGAAAATATTTTTGGATGAGCAAGTTGACGGAGTGACAACAAGAAGATATGACAATATCTCTCTTCTCGTTTCTCAAAAGTCTTTCATACTCGTTCTTTACCATCGTTGCGCCGATTGCCGTCTCTTCAACGTCGGCAAAACCGAGTTTTTTGAGAGCCTCGCGCATCGCATTGATACCCACGCCCTCATAGTTTGCCACAAAGGACGGAGCAAGAGACACATATACGGGATCACCTGAATGCAAGAGAACTTTGACCTTCTCTCTCTCGCTTGAAATCTCTTTTGCGTTTTGCGGACAAACAACAAAGCAATGACCGCATAAAATGCACTCATTGCCTATGATGTGCGCCTGATTGCCCGAAAAGCGTATTGCTTTGACCGGGCAATGTCTGATGCACTTGTAACAGTTTTTACAATTTGATTTTTTGAGCGTAAGACAATCCATATCAACTCCTGTCCGCCTCTATGCGAGGAAGCACTTTTTCTTTGAAAAATTCTTGGAAATTTTCTCTTGTGATACCTATGCAGACGTCGTCGTCGACAGCCACCGTCACACCCACGCGATTGCACTTTCCAAAACAGAAACTGCCCGTAAGCACTACGTCATTTTCGAGATGACGCTCTTCAATCTCTTTTCTCAACAAATCGACTATGTCCTGCGAGCCTTTAAGGTGACAGGAACTGCCGACGCAAATCTGTATAACTATCATATCTTTTATGCCTTTGCAAGTATTTCCTTTTCAAAGAATTCTTTGGTTGTATCGGGTGTGAGGGAGAAAAATGCGTCGTCCACCGTCACGCATACGCCTTGTTGGCATTTGCCCATACAAAACGTTCCGCCGAGTTCGACTTTCTCTTTGAGGTCGTGTTGAGCGATGAGATATTGCAACTGCTCTACGACTTGTCTTGATCCCTTGATGTGGCATGAACTGCCGATACACACTGTAACTTTCATAGTTTTTCCCTCTCTTATATTATTGGAATTCGGCAACGTCAACCCAAGACAAGAGGAATTCTCTCTCTTTCTCATGACCTTTTACCGATTGTGAAGCCGCAACGATAGGCATCCATTTTTGCACGTATCTCTTGTCAGTGTTGCTCTTCTTGCAGAACAATTCGAGATATTTCTCCGCTCCGTCGATGTCGCCATCAAGCCAGAAAAGCATGTATGTTCTTGCAACGTCTGCCGACGCGTTGCCTTGCGTTGCATGCGCCCAGTCAAGATAGTACGCTTCGCCCTCGTCCGTGATAATGATGTTGGACGGGTTGAAATCGCCGTGGCACAACTTGTTGTGTTTGGGCATACCCTCAAGACGTGTGTGCAACTCGTATTTTATGCTTTCGTCAAGATTGGTCAAATTAATCTTTCTGTTCATCTTGTCGCGAAGTTTTGTAAGAAGCGGGCATGTTTTGGATTGTGCCTCGATTTGGAGGTCCACAAACAACTCAAGATATTCGTCCTTCTTTTCGGGGTTTTCCTTCATAAGTCTTTCAAGCGTCTTGCCCGCGATATACTCGGACACGATAGCCCACTTGCCGTTTATTTTGGTAACCTCGATGATTTTTGGGATTTTAAGCCCTGTCTCTTCAACGCGTGCTTGATTGAGAGCCTCGTTGAGGACGTCTACCTTTGAGAAGTCCTCGTCAAAAACCTTAACGCACAAGTCGCCGTCGCGATAAATGGTCTTATTGGTTCTTACAGCAATAATTCTGTCGAGATTCATAATTGCCTCCTTAAATCTCTGTATGTTTGCCGTAGTAGGCGTTGAGATACATTTGTTTAATCTCGCTCATAAGCGGATATCTGGGGTTTGCGCCTGTGCATTGGTCGTCAAACGCTTGCTCCACCATATCGTCGAGACGTGCAAGGAAATCTGCCTCGTCCGGGACGTAATCCTTGATGGTCGGCTTGATACCGACTCTTGCCTTCAACTCGTCGATAGCCTTGATGAGATTGTTAAGTTTATCTTGATTGTTCTTGCCCTTGATGCCGAGATAGTCTGCGACTTCTGCGTATCTTTCAAGAGTATGCGGATATGCGTATTGTGGGAATGTACCCATCTTGACAGGAGTTTCGCATGCATTGAAGCGGAGCACTTCGTCAATCATAAGCGCGTTTGCAACACCGTGCGGGAGGTGATGGAATGCGCCGAGTTTGTGTGCCATAGAGTGGCATACGCCGAGGAATGCGTTTGCAAACGCCATACCTGCCATTGTTGCGGCATTTGCCATCTTCTCTCTTGCGACAGGATCGTTGGGACCGTTGTCGTATGCTCTGGGGAGATACTCGAATATCATCTTGAGCGAACGCATTGCAAGACCGTCCGTATAATCGGTTGCGAGCATTGCAGCGATTGCCTCGAGAGCGTGCGTGACTGCGTCGATGCCGCTGGCGGCGGTAAGTCCCTTCGGCGCACTCATGTGGAAGTCTGCATCGATGATTGCCATGTTCGGCATAAGTTCATAGTCTGCAAGCGGATATTTTACGCCCGTTTTCTCGTCCGTGATAACTGCAAACGGCGTAACTTCGGAGCCTGTACCTGCGGATGTCGGCACTGCGATGAAGTATGCCTTTTCGCCCATCTTGGGGAAGGTGTACACTCTCTTTCTGATATCCACAAAGCGCATTGCCATATCCATAAAGTCGACTTCGGGATGCTCGTACATAACCCACATAATCTTACCTGCGTCCATTGCAGAACCGCCGCCGAGAGCGATGATGCAGTCTGGCTTGAACGCTTTCATTTGAGCGGCACCCTCTTTTGCGCATGCGAGCGTCGGATCGGGAGCAACGTCAAAGAACGTGGTGTGTTGGATGCCCATTTCGTCAAGTTTGTCCGTGATGGGTTTTGTATATCCGTTGTTGTACAAGAAACTGTCTGTTACGATAAACGCTTTCTTCTTGCCCATAACGGTTTTGAGTTCGTCAAGAGCAACGGGCAAGCAACCCTTCTTCATATACACCTTTTGAGGCGCTCTGAACCAAAGCATATTTTCTCTCCTTTGAGCAACTGTTTTGATATTAATCAAGTGTTTTACTCCGACGTTTTCAGATACGGAGTTTCCGCCCCAAGAACCGCAACCGAGGGTAAGAGACGGAGCAAGTTTGAAGTTGTAGAGGTCGCCGATACCGCCTTGAGATGACGGAGTATTGACGAGAATACGGCAAGTTTTCATTCTTGATGCAAACTCATCGATTTTGTCTCTTTGCGTAACTGCGTCGAGATAAATGGACGAGGTGTGTCCATATCCGCCGTCTGCAACGAGACGCTCTGCTTTTTCAAATGCGTCGTTAATATCTTTTGCTCTGTACATAGCAAGTACAGGAGAGAGTTTTTCGTGTGCAAATTCCTCGCTAATATCAACGCTTTCTACTTCGCCGATAAGGATTTTGCTCTTTTCAGGCACGTCAAAGCCCGCAAGTTTTGCAATCGTAACAGGTTTTTGTCCAACGATTTTTGCATTGAGTGCGCCGTTGATAAGGATTGTCTTGCGCACTTTTTCAGTTTGCTCGTCGTCGAGGAAATAGCAACCTCTGTCAGCAAATTCTTTCTTAACGGCATCGTATACGCCGTCAAGAACGATAACTGATTGTTCGCTTGCGCAAATCATACCGTTATCAAACGTCTTGGAGTGAATGATTGAGTTGACTGCAACTTGGATGTCTGCAGTGTCGTCGATGATTGCAGGAGTGTTGCCTGCGCCAACGCCGAGTGCCGGCTTACCGCTGGAATATGCCGCTTTAACCATTCCGGGACCGCCCGTTGCCAAAATGATGTCCGCTTCTTTCATAAGAAGGTTGGTCATCTCAAGGCTGGGAATGTCAATCCAGTCAATGATGTTTTCGGGAGCACCTGCCTCCACTGCCGCTTGAAGGACAACTTTTGCCGCTTCGATAGTTGCTTTTTTCGCTCTGGGGTGAGGGCTGATGATAATGCCGTTTCTCGTCTTGAGCGCAATAAGCGTCTTGAAAATTGCCGTGGATGTCGGGTTGGTGGTGGGGATAACTGCGGCGATAAGACCGATAGGTTCGGCAATCTTGATTGTGCCAAACGCCTTATCCTCTTCAATTATACCACAAGTTTTGGTATTTTTGTAGGCATTATAGATATATTCCGATGCAAAATGATTTTTTATCACTTTGTCCTCGACAATGCCCATACCCGTTTCTTCAACGGCAAGTTTTGCAAGCGGTATTCTCATCTTGTTTGCGGCGGTTGCTGCTGCAAAGAAAATTTTGTCCACTTGCTCTTGAGTGTAGGTCGAATACTCTTTTTGAGCCTTGCGCACAAGTGCGATTGCTTCTTCGAGTTTTTCCACTCCGTCAACAATGCGGTTTCTTGCTTCCATTTTTCACATTCTCCTGTTCGATTTATCAAAATTTTTAGTTATCGATTATTTTGTTTTGTATATTCGATAACGATTTATCGATATAATTCTATCTAAAACGCTTATTCTTGTCAACGAATTTACACCTGTATTTATATGGAATTTTCCAACACAAAAAGAAAATTGTGTTATTATAATATATAATAAAGCAATTAAGAGATATTATCAACCAAATATTTATTGTTTTAAATTCCAAACACCTAAATTTACGTTATTGACACAACGCCCCGTCTATGCTACAATATTTTTAATAAGGGAGTAATCGGCACCTTTGGTGTAGTAAAACCGCTAACACGAGCACTGCGCTTCGGTTTTATTTTGAATGATGAGACTTATCCGTTGGGATAAGTCTTTTTTATTTAGGTGAATTGCACTTACACATGCAACATCTAAATAAGCACACACGGCGCATAACCTTATTGTATGCAATAAACACTATTATATAAGGAGTATCAAATGAAAGAGTACGCACAAAGTGTAATCGACACTCTAAATGACGTGCAATCTTCAGAAAACGGTTTGACCTCACAAGAGGCAAACTCGAGGCTGGAATCCTATGGCAAAAACAAACTTGCCGAAGGCAAAAAAGAGCCTATGATTCTGCGCTTTCTCAAACAGTTTATCGAACCGATGACGCTTATCCTCATCGTTGCCGCGGTAATCTCGGGCGTGATGTCGGGTATCAATCACGAATTCCCCTCCGACGTCATCATCATTATGGCAGTTGTCATAATCAACGCTGTTTTGGGTGTTTTGCAGGAGAGCAAAGCGGAAAAGGCAATCGATGCTCTACAGGAAATTGCCGCCGCCACGTCAAAGGTTATTCGCGACGGACACATAGTTGTCATAAGAAGCGAAGACCTCGTGCCGGGCGATGTCATAGTGCTCGAAGCGGGTGACGCCGTACCTGCCGACGCAAGAATTATCGAATGCGCAAGTATGAAAATCGAAGAGGCTGCACTTACCGGCGAATCCGTACCCGTCATTAAAACCGCTGACATCATAGACGCTCCCGGCGGAGATGTCCCTCTCGGCGACAGAAAAAACATGGCGTTTATGGGAAGCACCGTCGTGTACGGTCGTGGAAAAGCGGTTATCACATCTACGGGTATGAATACTGAAATGGGCAAAATCGCCACCGCACTCACCACGGCAAAAGAAGGCAAAACACCTTTGCAACAAAAGTTGTCCGGATTAAGCAAAATACTCACTTATATGGTTATAGGTATTTGCGTTGTCATATTTGCGGTAAGTCTAATCCGCGCAGGCGTTGACGGAACGCTCAAAGCAGACATCGCAGGCACTATTCTCAATACGTTTATGATTGCGGTATCCCTTGCCGTTGCGGCTATCCCCGAAGGACTTGCGACTGTTGTCACGATAGTACTTTCTATCGGCGTAACAAATATGTCCAAACGCAATGCGATTATCCGCAAACTCACCGCTGTTGAAACTCTCGGTTGTACACAAATAATCTGCTCGGACAAAACAGGCACTCTCACTCAAAACAAAATGACTGTTGTCGAACACTACGGCGACGATGAAAACTTGCTTGCCAACGCAATGTCGCTTTGCTCGGATGCAGAATATGACATCGAAACAGGCGAGGCAACAGGCGAGCCGACAGAGTGTGCTCTTGTCAACTATGCCTCTACGCTCTCCCTTGACAAAAACGAGCAAAAGTTGCTCTTCCCTCGCATAGGCGAAATCCCGTTTGACTCTATGCGCAAAATGATGACCACAGTTCACAAGGGAAAAGACGGAATAATTCAATACACAAAGGGCGCGCCCGACGAGATTATTAAGCGTTGCTCACACGTGCTTGAGAACGGACAAATCGTTGCTATAACCGATGAAAAGCGCGAGGAAATTCTCACTCAAAACAAGGCAATGGCGGACAAGGCTTTGCGCGTGCTTGCGGTTGCTCAAAAACTGCTGGACTGTGCACCTGCTGAATACTCCCCGGAACTTGTTGAAACGGATATGTGCTTTGTAGGACTTGTGGGCATGATAGACCCCGTTCGTCCCGAAGTATTGCCCGCAATCGAAGAGTGTCGCAAAGCCGGCATTCGCCCCGTTATGATTACCGGCGACCACAGAGACACTGCTATCGCAATCGCAATGCAACTGGGGATAATATCCGATGCCTCACAAGCAATAACGGGTGCGGAACTCGATAAAATCAGCGACGAAGACTTTGCAAACGACGTTGAAAAATACTCGGTATACGCTCGCGTGCAACCCGAACATAAAACTCGCATCGTCAACGCTTGGCGCGCAAAAGGCTATATCACCGCTATGACCGGCGACGGTGTAAACGACGCTCCGTCAATCAAAAATGCGGACATCGGCGTGGGTATGGGCATTACAGGTACGGACGTTACCAAAAATGTTGCGGATATGATTCTTGCAGACGACAACTTTGCAACAATCGTTTCGGCGGCGGGAGAAGGTAGACGTATATATGACAACATCCGCAAGGCAATACAATTCTTGCTCGCATCAAACCTCTCCGAGGTGCTGTCCATTTTTGTGGCAACCCTGCTCGGATTTACGATATTCAAGCCAGCACACTTGCTGTGGATAAACCTCATCACGGACTGCTTCCCTGCGCTTGCACTCGGTATGGAAGCCCCCGAAAAGGACATCATGAGCCGTCCGCCGAGAAACTCCAAAGACGGTATCTTTGCAGGCGGCATGGGCGGTGCAATCGCATATCAAGGCATATTCCTCACGGCAATAACTATTGCATCCTACTTTATCGGTAGCGAAGTAATTGCAAAAATGCCACAACATATATCTGCGACCTATTCGCCGGCAGACGTAGGCTCGTCAATGGCATTCCTCACGCTGTCTATGGCGGAGATATTCCACGCATTCAACATGCGCTCCTTGCACGGATCGATATTCACGATCAAGAAACAAAACGTATGGCTCTGGGGCGCGGGCGTGTTGTCGCTGTTGCTCACAACTATAGTTGTGGAAATCCCATTCCTTGCAAACGCCTTTGAACTGGCACAACTCGACCTCGTAGAATATGCAATCGCACTTGCGCTTTCAGTAAGCGTAATCCCTCTTGTGGAACTTGTAAAAGTTATTGCACACGCTATCCGCAAAAAGAAAGGAATAGTTTTAAGTTAATCCAACACAAAAACAAGCGCCGACGGCGCTTGTTTTTATAGTGCGTTAACCTTTAATTTCAATTTCCCCTTTCCTCACGTGTTTTCCCTACCGCCGTTCCCCCTCTCGACAAGCGAAGGGACCCACGGCGTCCGCTCCGCGGGGGACAACACGGCGCGGTTGCGGTTCGCAACCGCTATACGTTGCCCTTTTGGCAACCATCGGCTCTCGCCCGTATGACATTTCTCTCATTATGCCACTGCGCACACTGCGCAAGCCACGCAACAACACTGCTGTGTGCTTGTACTGCCATCTCGGCTCGGCGCTCCAAGTGCTCGGCGCCGTTGCGCCTCGTGTTCCGTCTTCGAACAAACTACTCTATCGTTAAAATTTCCCTTTCATTCCAATTAGTGTATTTATCCGTATTCGGGTTGCCGGTCTTTGCAAAGGCGCAATAGCGCGCTCGAATTTCCTTTGCGAGGCGCTCGTCGTTTTCATCGAATTTGCGCCAACCGTGCTGTTCAAGCCCGAAAATATACCAGAGGTCGCAACTGTGAAATGCGCCCTTGTTATCCCCCGGTAAATCGTGATAAAAATGCGTAAGCCACATTTGTCCGTTTGCTTTTTTACGCCATTTTTGCGCTTGTCTTTCAAGATAACCTTTTAGCAAGTCGTCCTTTGTCACGCTGATTATGCAGGGCATTTGCCTGTCCTCATAAGCGGATTTGTACAAATCTTTGCGCACGATTTTGCCGTCAAAAACAGGCATTGTGCATATAAGCGAGCGCACAATGCTCTTCTTACTCGCCCTGCGCCAAGCAAGAAATACATCTCTATAATCCGCCGTGCGAATGTCCCCTTCTCCCCTTTTTGCGAGGTCCTTGCGTATGCTGTTGAAAAACCTCTTGGAAAGAATTAAAGACTTTGGTGCAAACAAGCCCGATACCGTTGCGCCTGACAACATAATCGCGCGCTTTACCATATCTTTCACTTCGGGCAAAAGAATGAGGTTTTGTATGGATATTGCGCCTGCGCTTTGCCCCATAAGCGTGATATTATCAGGGTCTCCGCCAAGCAAACGCGCATATTTTTTGAGCCACTTGATGGCACAAATCATATCGTAAAAGGCAAGATTGCTGACGTTTTCGTCGCAATAATATCCGAATATATTGTGTCGATAGTTTGCACACACGCACATAACGCCCTCCCGCGCAAGATACTGACCGTCGAAAGGCTTTTCATCACTCGAACACGTTGTAAATCCTCCGCCGTGTATAAACAAAATTATAGGCAAATTCTCTCCGCCCTTTGGCGCATATACGTTGAGATTGAGGCAATCTTCGCTATACTTAAAATTCAACCCCTTGCGGAACTCGTTGTAATAAAAGGTGTTTTTTGATGCGCTCTCGTCAAAAAATTGTCTGTCTTGCGGGCAACAGTTGCCATACGTCGTAGCATATACCTCGTCTTCCATATCATGCAAAACGGGCTGTTCAAACCTCTTTGCATCGGCAAACTTGACGCCTAAAAACGCCACTGTATCGCCCCTATCCAAGCCGATAATTTTGTGATTGTTTTTGTTGATAATATAATTTTCCATAGTTTTACAAATTTGCTATCGTGCAATTATATGCTTATTTAAAGAGTTGGAGGCGCAAGGCGCCGACCGTGGCGAGCGCCGAGCCGAGATGGCAGTACAAGCACACAAGCAATGTTGTTGCGAAGCCTGTGTAGTGTGCGCAGTGACATAACGGGAGAACTGTCCCACGGGCGAGAGCCGAGTGTGTCCCCCTGCGGAGCAGGCGCCGAGGGTTCCCTCAAGTTTTACGCAGAGGGGGAACGGCGATTGGGGAAACACGTGAGGAAGGGGGAAGTTTTTATTTAGTTTTTCTCGCGCTCACTCTATTGGGCGAACGCTGGATTCTTCGGCTACGCTCAGAATGACAAGGATTATTTTGTAAAATGCGGTATTGGGATGAAGAGCAAGGAAATGTCTGTCCGCTACAAAACCAAGCGTACAAATAGTACGCGATTTTGGAGCGGACAGCATTGACGATGCTATTCGCTCAATAACGCATTTTACCATTTGTTTTCGCAGTATTCGCAAAACGCATACATATCCCTCACCTCAACCTTGGTGCCGTCATCAAGGATTGCGGTGCCGTTCCAAATGCCGTGGGCTTGGTGACAATGCATGCGGAGAAGATTGAGGACGTTGGTGTCGGCGTGATGATCGTAAAATGGCGTCATTGTAAAGTCAAAACGTCCGTCTTGAGAGACGAAATGCCAAGGCTTCATAAATCCGTCGGGTTTGGGGAATGTTTCGACATCAACAGGTCCAAACTTGTGCACTTTGCCATCCCAGAAAATAGCGGTTTCAGTGGCATTGGACTCATCGCCGATACCCCACGTGATTTCAAAGCCGAACAAATGTTCTTTACCGTCGGGACCGATGACGTATTTGTTACCGTTGCCCCAATACCACACCATTTGATAGGGTGTGTTTACTCTTCCCCAATCCATAAATGCGAAAGTGTCTTTCTTATCGAAAGTCCACACCTTGTCTCCCCAACGGAAGGTGCCCTCGCAAGGCATGGAGTTTTGCTTGGTGGTCATAAAGTATCTTGTTGGCTTGCCTGCATACGGAAGCACGGTGGTGATATTTTCAAGCCCGTCCATTATGTCCATAACGAAGTTTGCCTCGACCTCTTTGTCATTTGCCTCGCCCTTAAAATACATTATTCTGCGGTTTTGCTCGGTGACGACTCGCATGTGCGTCTTGCCGACGGTGTGGTCGAGCACATTGGGAACGTCTCCGCGACTTGGGAGCATATATTTTTTACCGCCGACAAACAACGCCATAGCCTCGACAATTTGTCCCGTCTTATTTTTGCCATTATGTTGTTTGTTGTAAAAATCCGTAATGGAGCAGTTGGCAAATCCGCCGATAGAGATATTGGCAAAGGTCATTTGCACCATCATTTTTCCATTGGAAATCTGAAACATGTCCCACTCTTTTTTGCGGTTTGCGGGGCGGGCCTTTTCACGCTCGTATTCAAAGACGTTGTGTCTTGCCCAGCCGGGAGTGAGAAGCGTGCCGTCATCTGCCAAAAGTTTGACAGGCTCGGTGTATTCCGTCTGCTTGCTATTGACCTCTCCGTCAATCCAACTCGGATAAGTTCTTTTCATAATCCCTCCTATATTATACAAAGTATAATCTCATACATTCAGTATAGTGCAAACATACGATAAAAACAATACCCAATTTTATGCGGATAAATTGCATAAAACACTGGATTTAACACTGCCGTTACTCTATAATGCAGGTATGGAAATAAAACCGATTGCTTATGCACACACTCCCTTCAAGGAAAAATTCGGCATACCTCGCCAAAGCGGACGAGTGCCGATAAGAGGCAGTATTGTCTTTGAAAAAGAGTTCCGCACTCCCGATGCGATAAGAGGCATAGAGGGATTTTCTCATCTATGGCTGTTGTTCGATTTTTCACTTGCGCACAGAGATGACTTTTGCCCAACCGTACGCCCGCCTCGTCTGGGCGGAAATGAGAAAGTAGGCGTGTTTGCCTCTCGTTCCCCCTTTAGACCCAACTCAATAGGATTAAGTTGCGTGCGCCTTGTCGAGGTGCAACACAGCCAAAGCGACGGCGATATACTAATTGTCGAGGGTATAGATTTGCTTGACGGCACCCCGATATACGATATAAAACCATACGTGCCAAGCGACTGCAAAACAGACGCCGTATGTGCCTATGCGAACACACATTTTTATGACAGATTGGACGTTGTTTGGGATATAAAAGACATCACGATGAGCGAAACGCAAAAGGCGGAAATTACCGCCTGTATAGCAGAGGATCCTCGCCCGTCTTATCAAGACGAAGGACGTGAATACGGCATGCTATTCGATAATAAAAACATAAAGTTTTATGTAAGCAACGCCGTTGCACACATAATACAAGTCGAAGATATAAACTGACAAATATGCTGTTTAATATAGCAAAAAGCGCACCATAAAGTGCGCTTTTTTGCTATATGGGAATATTTTAATTAATCTACAAAATACTTGCCACGTTTTGTCTGTAACATGGTTTTGGGGATGTATATTTGAGCCACAAAAACTGCAAGCAACACCAGAACACAGCCGGTAAACTCAAGCACGGTGTATTCCTCATGGAAAATGATTACGCCTGCAATCATTGCAATGACGGACTCAAGCGACATGATAAGCGTAGCAAGTTCAGGCGGAGCATATTTTTGTCCTGCCGTCTGCAAGGTAAAACCAAATCCCGCAGAGAATATACCCACATACAAGATTGCCCATATATTGTCGCTGACAATAGAAATCGGCGGAAAGCCCTCTATTGCCATTGCGGGCAATGATATAAGCGACGCCGTCAAAAATTGCACAAATGTTATTTTGAACGGATCGACCTCTTTAATATATACGTCGATAAACATTATCTGCAAAGAGAACCACACCGCACATATCAAAAGGGCAAGATCAGCATCGTTGAATGAAAGCGAGTCTCCCTCTCCCATGCAAGTCATATAAAAGCCTATAATGCCTATAATCACGGCAAACCAACTGTTGGTTGGCACCCTCTTGCGAATAAGTACGCTCAACATCGGAACCATGACAATATAAAGCGCTGTCAAAAATCCTGACTTGCCCAACGTCGTATGCGTTACGCCATATTGTTGGAGGTTGTTGGCAATAAACAAGCACAATCCGCAAAGCGCACCGCCGATGAATGTCTGCTTGTTCCAACCGATACGTTTTTTGCCCGTCTTTTTTTCGACAGCCATGCCGATGAGAATCATGACGCCTATCACGACGACCGCAAGCGAGAATCTAAATCCGTTGAATGTCAAAATCGGCACCGTCGAAGACGCGCTTCGTTGTGCGACAAAGGCAAAGCCCCAAATAAAGGCGCATGCCGTCACAAGGATTATTCCCAATGCGTTGTGTGATTTTTTGTCCATTATTTCACCGATTGCTATACTTTTGATTATCCGAGCGTCTTTTCAAACAGACGTGCAAGCGATTTGTAATCTTCAAGCGACAACGCCTCTCCCCTCACAAGCGGAGCAAAGCCTGCAGATACAATAACGTCAGTTGCCTGTTGTTTGCTCACGCCAAAGGCAACGCTCAAATTATTGGCAAGAGTCTTTCTTCTCATCGCGAAAGACGAGCGCACGAGTTTGTGCAAAAATTGCACGTTTTCGCCGTCAAGTTTATGTCGGTCTATGTCTATGCGCACCACTGCGCTGTCAACGTTTGGAGACGGGAAAAACATATTCCTCGATACGTTTCTGGTGATTTTGGCACTGCCAGCCATTTCGATTGCAAGAGTAACGGCGGAATAATCTGCCGTATTGGCTTTGGCAACAAATCTGTCCGCCACCTCTTTTTGCACCATAATCGTGAGGCTTTCCACCTGCAAATCGCTTTCGATAAAACGCATTGCAAGCGGAGTGGTTATATAATATGGAAGATTGGCAACAACCTTAAACTTGCCCTCGACAATTTGTTTCATCTCATCGTCTTTCATACGCAAGACGTCTTTGAAGATTACTTCGACATTTTCAACGCCTTGCAAAGACAATGCAAGCACGGGTTCGAGATTACGGTCAACTTCAAACGAGTATACCCTTTTTGCAACTTTTGCTATCGCGCGCGTAAGAGTGCCTGCGCCGGTACCAATCTCCACAACGGTATCGTCAGATGTTATTCCGCTGTCAGCGACGATTGCATCAAGAAGATTGCCGTCGGTAATAAAGTTTTGTCCGAGAGCCTTGTTGAAGTGAAAATCCACTCCTCGAATTATGTCTTTAACGTTTCGATTTTCCATATTTTTCCTTATCGATATGCGTATATTTTCGTGCAGGCAACCCACACTACAATCGTACAGAAGATAAACAATCGGAAGTACAAAAGAAAAAGCAGAAGTCAATTAGCCTTGGTTTCTGTTTTTCTTTATTATTTATCAATATTCCGTATCCTCATAAATTGTTTCTCTCACCTTATAATGTGCGCCTGCTTGCTCGGCGAGTTTCCTGCAAGCCTCGATTTCTTCCTCTCCGATAAAATCGACGACGGACATTGTCGTATCTATGCCCGCCTCAACGCAATCCTTTGCAAATTTAAGCATTGCATAAAACGCATCTTCGCCGTACTTACTTCTGCAAATCTCTTGATAGGCTTGCGCCGTAGACGCATTAAGCGAGATAGACACGGCGTCGATATACGGCGCAATAAGTTGCGCAATATCGTCGCGCTTATTGATAAGCGCACCCAATCCGTTGGTGTTTATTCTTATCTTGCAATCCTTCTTTTTGAGGTAAGGCGCAATTTGAGATATAATAGAAAGGTTGCACATGGGTTCTCCGAAACCGCAAAAAACAATCTCCTTGTATTTGCTCAAATCATACAAAGAAATGTCCTCCACAAGTTCTTCAAACGTAGGCTCTTTTAAAAGCCAAAGTTCACTTCCACTAACGCCGTCTTTGACGTTGCGTATGCAAAACTCGCACCTGTTGGGGCAACGGTTGGTGATGTTGAGATATAGGCTGTCGCCAAATTCATAAACATAATTATTTGTCATATTACTCTCACAAAACACACTTTGTTATTATATTTTAAGACGATAAAATAGTCTTTTTGCATTTTCGGTTGTTATTCTTTCAATTTCTTCAACTGGCAACCCCAGCACTTCGCTCGCCTTTTGTGCAACGAGATTCACATATTTCGGCTCATTGATTTTGCCTCTAAAGGGCACGGGCGTCATATACGGACAATCCGTCTCAAGCAGCAATCTTTGCGGATCGACAGTGGCAAGAGACTCTATATTATGTCTTGCATTTTTAAAGGTGACTGCTCCGCCGAAAGAATAATACGCGTCGAGTTTATCAAAGATTTTCACATACTCACTCGAGCCTGAATAACAATGCAAAAGCAAGCCATGATTGATGTATCTTTGCATGTCGAAAAGTATTTTTCTTGCGTCCTCGTAAGCGTCCCTGATGTGCAAAACGATAGGAAGCGAAACGCTGTCAGCAATCTCAATCTGCTCGCAAAACGCTCTTCTTTGCGCCTCCCTGTCGCTTAAATCATAATAGTAGTCAAGCCCGATTTCGCCAAAAGCCACCGTCTTTTCGTCTTGCGATAGCGCCTTCAAAACGTCATATTTTTGAGCGTCAGCGGTGTCGGAATCATGCGGATGAATGCCCACCGCACTATATACGTTATCGTACTTTTGGGCGATTTCTACAGCAAGTTGCGACGATGGCAAATCATAACCCACGCATATTGCACATTCAATATTATCAACCGCAAAATCGCCGACTATACGATCGGCTTGCGGTAAGAGTTTTTCATCATTCAAATGGCAATGCGTATCTATTATCATCTATCAAAAACCGTCCCTTGCGAGACGGCTACGGTTATCTTACGGTGCAACCGCTCGCAACATGTTTTTCGGGAGATACAAGCACGATGTTCTCGCTCCCATCCTCACTCTTTTCACAAGCGCAAAGAAGCATGCCTTGACTCTCTATTCCGCGCAATTTCGCAGGCTTGAGATTGTATACCACAACAACATTTTTGCCGACCATTTCTTCTGGTGTATAGTATTTTGCAATACCGCTGACAATCGTCCTTGTCTCTGCGCCAATTTCCACAGAAAACTTGAGAAGTTTGTCTGCTTTCTCCACCTTTTCAGCCGTCAAAATTTTGCCGACACGAAGTTGAACTTTTGCAAAATCGTCTATGGTAATCTCGTTGATGTCTACCATGTTTTCCGCTTTTTTATCTGTGCTTTCCTGCTTGTTTTCCGCCTTTTTCGCCTGTTTTTCTTGCTTTTTAACAGGTTCGGTTTGAGGCTCGTCTTTGACTATTAAGCCCTTTTCGATAAGTTGTTTGCACACCTTATCAACATCGATTCTGTTAAACAAATGCTCGGGGTTTTGCGCCACTTTCGTGTCGTTTTCAAACAAGCCGAATTTGTCAAGTTGCTCATAAGTGCGCAATGTCGTCCCGCATTGTTCCACAACCTTTTGAGAAGTGGTCGGCATAAACGGAGAGAGCAAACTTGCGCAAATCACGATTGTCTCGGTGAGATTGTAAAGCACGGTTGCAAGACGGTCTTGCTTGCTCTCCTCCTTTGCAAGCACCCACGGCATCGTCTCATCAATATACTTATTTGCCCTGCGGAGCACTTGGAAAATCTCATCAGTTGCGTCTGCAGTGCGATACTTGTCGATAAGTCCGAAGACCTTGTCTCTTGCACTCTTTGCAATCGTCTTCAACTCGTCATCAACAGGTTCGCTTGCGCCCTTGTCGCACACAACGCCGCCAAAGTACTTGTTGGTCATGGCGATGGTGCGTTGCACAAGGTTGCCGTACACGTTGACAAGTTCGCTATTGATTGTATCCATGACAATGTCCCAACTGATAATACCGTCGTTGTCAAACGGAACTTGCGAAAGGAGATAATATCTTACCGCATCCACGCCAAACTGCTCCACGAGGTCGTCCGCATATATGACGTTGCCCTTGGATTTTGACATCTTCCCGCCGTTTACCAACAGCCACGGATGTCCGAAAATTTGTTTTGGCAAAGGCTCGCCCATCGCCATAAGGAAAATCGGCCAATAAATGGAGTGGAAACGCACAATGTCCTTGCCTATGATATGCACGTCGGCAGGCCATTCTTTTTTGTACAAATCGCTGCTGTTCCCGTCCGCATCAAAGCCTATGCCCGTAATATAGTTCGTGAGTGCGTCAAGCCACACATATACAACGTGTTTTTCGTCAAACGACACGGGAATACCCCAGGTAAAGGACGTGCGCGACACACAGAGGTCTTGAAGTCCCGGCTTTAAGAAATTGTTTACCATCTCATTCTTGCGTGAGACGGGCGTGATGAAGTCGGGATGCTCGTCATAATATTTCATGAGGCGGTCGGCATACTTTTGCATATTGAAGAAATACGCCTCTTCTTCCGCCATTTTTACTTCTCTTCCGCAATCAGGGCATTTGCCGTCCACAAGTTGGCTTTCCGTCCAGAAAGATTCGCACGGAGTGCAATACCAGCCCTTGTAAGAGCCTTTATAAATGTCGCCTTGCTCATAGAACTTTTTAAAAATCTTCTGAACTTGCTCCTCATGGCATTTGTCCGTTGTGCGAATAAACTTATCATAGGTGGTGTCCATTAAATCCCAAATGCGTTTGATGCCGTCAGCCTTTTCGTCAACAAATTGTTTGGGAGTAACGCCGGCGTCTTGTGCCTTAAGTTCAATCTTCTCTCCGTGCTCGTCCGTGCCAGTCTGGAAAAACACGTCATAACCTTGCATACGCTTTGCGCGCGCAATAAGGTCGGAAAGCACAATTTCGTAAGTGTTGCCAATGTGCGGTTTGCCCGACGCATAAGCAATAGCGGTTGTCATATAAAACTTTTTCTTGTCTTGCATAATTGCACCTCTTTGGCAAGCCAATGATACTTGCCTCAATTTTCAATATATTATACAACTTTTATTTATAATTGTAAATAAGTTATATGCATATCCGCATGCGCTTTCAAATACATTTTAGGGTGAGTATCGCTTTTTTCGTCATAAGCATTGTATCAATCCTCGTTATGATTATCCGCTCTCCCGAGAGCGCGTTCCCCGCTATGATTGACGGCGCAACGGGAGCGATAACCCTTGCGCTAAAACTTATAGCCATATATGCGGTGTGGTTGTCTGTGTTAAAAATGATGGAAGCAACCGCTCTTGACAAGAAACTTTCTCGCATAATGAAACCCGTCGTGAAAAGACTTTTTAAAAAGGAAAGCGACGAGGCATACGATTGGATATGTATAAATCTCTCCGCAAATATGTTAGGCATGGGCGGAGTGGCTACGCCTGCAGGAATTAAGGCAATGAGCGCAATGCAAGACAACAGTGACAAAATAACGAACAACATGGCTCTGCTGCTTGTGATAAACACAACGTCTATTCAACTTATCCCTGCGACTGTTATCGCACTGCGTGCAACCGCAGGTTCGCAAAACCCTGCAGACATAATACTCCCCACCCTTATTTCAAGCGGAATTGCAACCGTGTGCGGTGGCATTATTTGCAAAATATTATCCATAAAAAATAACGATGATAAAACTTGCGCAATCAACAATAAGCGCACTTTATGTGGTAAAAACAATATGTTAAAACCATTATCGTGCAATTTGCGTAAAAATTCAAAGCGGAGCAAATCTACAAAATGAGCGCTTATATTTTGCCCATTCTTCTTGTTATTTTATTGATATATTGCGCAGTAAAAAGAGTGCGCCCGTATGAGTGTTTTCTGTCGGGAACAAAAGACTCTCTCGCCCTCGTAAAAGACGTCTTCCCCTATATCGCAACGATATTTATAGGCATAAGTCTTTTTAAAGAAAGCGGACTTTCAAGCGATCTCGCCACCCTTTTGGCAAAGCCATTAAGCGGTATGGGTATAAGCGGAGAAATAATCGAATTGACTATGCTCGTCCCATTGTCGGGCAACGGCACCACCGCACTTTTGCAAGATATTATCGCAAAATACGGAGCGGACTCTTACGAAGCAAGATGCGCAAGCGTAATTGCAGGAGGCTCTGAAACGATATTCTATATATGTGCCGTTTACCTATCCGCGTGCAAAGCAAAAAAGTTGCGATATGCCATACCCGTCTCTCTTTTTGCCACCCTGCTCGGCGCCGTAATAGCCTGCTTATTGTGTAAAATAATGTGATTTTTATGTAAACCGACACAAAGGTGTGTTGCGATTTTTACGCATTAACAATTAAAAAAGCAACCCTGTCGGATTGCTCTTTTAATTTGTTTAAACTTCGCTCAACAGATTACTGCGTTGAGTTCTTCGCAAAGTTTATCAGCATCGATTCCGTGAACGGCAGCGGCTTGTTCAAGCGTTTCACCGTGTGCAAGCATGCAGTGCAAGCAGTGCATTCCGCTGTTTTGCAAAACTTCTGCGAGTTTATCGGGATCACCCTTTGAAAGGATGTCGATGATAAGCATATCTTTTGTGATCATTGTCTTTACCTCCAAAACATTGATTATGTAAAATTGTTTTTACCTTATTTATTAGCGCATGAACATCCACGCAAACACGATTGCAACAATCGCCAATATCGCAAGCAATATCGTACCTGCAACCTTTGTCGGAGACGTGGGCGATTTGCCTGTAGACTTGCCCGTGCGCCCGTTGATTATAAAGCGGTACGCCTTCTTGCGGAACTTGTAGGTACACACCCATAGCGGAAACAACGTATATCTAAACTTTGTTTCGCTATACTCTGTGTTCACCTTAAGATACGCCACCTCGTCCGCTCTATAGTGCGAGAGTATCTTCTTGCGGATTTGTTCGTCTATTTGTTTTTGTGCGATAGCAAACCCGTCCTCAAGCGACGTGTCATAACGCTCGGCGCAAAATCCTGCAATATAATCCTTGTTATACGCCTCTACGTTTTCCTTGTCATAAGGTAGAATGTTGTTAAGTTCCTTTTGCGTAAGTTGCGTACTTGCCTCAACAGCAACATCCTCGAACACATCGTCCGTGCTACCGCTAACATAATACCAATCGATATATGTTTCCATGTGGCGATTATTGCCACTGCCTACCCAGCGAGTCTTTCTTTCGCCGATTTTTCCCTCGTAGGACGATTCTGTTTCCGTCGTAAAAGAGTATGTAGGAATATATATACCGCGGAAGTTGTCTACAACAAATCCCTTCTTAAGTTTATATGGTGCAAAAAACTTCTTTTTTATCCATTTTTTGCCCACATCGAGCGCCTCTTGCTTTGATATCGAAAAGGGCAATATGCTGTCGGGCTTTAATCCTTTCAAGTCCTCTATGTCGATAACGTTGGTCGCACCGCAATACGGGCATTTTGTCGCCGTATCGAATCCGACTATCGGAATATCTCCTGCGCAATTTGGGCACTTATACGTTTCGCCATCTGCGATTACGACGCCTTGAGCGCGCTCTGAAAGATAATCACGCTTGAACCCAATCTTCTTGTCAATTGTGCGCATAGCACCGCAATACGGGCATTTCAACGCGCCAAGCGACGGCTCATAGTGCATATCCGCGCCGCAATCGCATTTGACGACGGCGGACACGTTATAGGAAAAATTGTCGGTCATCTTATCCTATCACACCCTATTTGTCTATTCTTGCTCCGCATTCTGGGCAGAACTTCATGCCGCTCTTCACTTGCACACCGCATTTGGGACAAACAACGCTTGTGGGGGCGCCACATTCAGGACAGAACTTGCTTGAGGCAGAAACCGTTGCTCCGCACTTGGCGCATTTTACGCCCTCTTGTCCCATTTTCGCTCCGCATTCTGGGCAGAACTTTGAATCATGCTTGACATTTGCGCCACAATTTGCGCATTTTACAGTCGGAGTGGTTGCATTGTCGAGATTTTGCACAAATTGATTGCCAACCTTTGTACCGACGCCCAAGCCGATACCCACTGCACCGAACATACCGCCTGCACCGGGGTTTTTCGCCGAGTCTCTCATTGCGCCAATCGACTCATATTGAGCATACTCGTTCATCTTGCCGTCAAATACTCCGAGAGTAGAACGCTTATCCATCGCCTTCTCCACTGTTTCGGGGAGTTTGAATCCGCGAACAATGACGTTGTCGATGTCAAGACCTATTTCATTGAACTTCTCCGCGACTTGTTTTGCCGTCATTTCGCCTAATTCAAGGTAATTTGCGGCAAGTTCCAACGCAGGAATTTTGCACTCACCGAGCAAATCCGTAAGCGTTGCCGTGACAAGAGATTTGAGATGTTCCTCTATATCGCTTGTTTTATAAGAGCGAATTGTGCCAAAGCACTCTCTCATAAATACCTTTGGATCTTTGACGTGGAAGGAATATTCGCCATGTCCCGCAATGCGAATCATGCCAAAATCCTTATCGCGCATAATAATCGGGCTTGCAGTGCCCCATTTCATTTGCGTAAATCTCTTGAGGCTGACGTAATACACGTCGATGAGTTTTGGATTTTCAAAGGCATATTTCCAGTTGGCAATCTTCGTCAAAACGGGCGTTGAACCCTCGTCAAGTTTCCATTCCCCCTCTGTAAAGACGTCGCAAATGGAGCCTTTATACACAAAAATTGCCGTTTGTGACGGTCTGACGACAAGTTGCGAGCCTTTCATAATGGCATATCTGTCATCGCAAACATATTTATGCACTATCGTATTATTTGCATAATCTTCCCACTCAATGACTTTGAGCAGTTGTTTTTTAAACAAACCCATAACATCCCTCCGAGACATTATTCATTATACGTTATTATATCACAAGAAAGGAGAATTTCAACACCTAATATCCACATTATCCCGTCTTAATAAAATTTTGTCGCGATTACAAAAAGACAAAAGGCCCTGCTTGAGCAGAGCCTTTTTGCTTGTTAGCAATAATCTCGATTATGCCTTCTTCCATGCACCGCCTTCGTAAGTGAGTGTGACAAGTGAGGATTTGACTTGGTATTCGGGGATAATTTGTCCTTTAACAACACCCGTTGCCACGTCGCTATCCGTTGCCTCTCTTGTAGTAACGATGTCACCGCTTGCGTCGATTACAGTACCGACTGCGGCATAGAGTTGATACACAACTTTTCTTGCACCGAATGTCGGCGGAAGGAGTGTTGTCTCTCTTGCACTTGAAAGCGTCACTGCATAAGATGCAATCACTACTTGACCAGCCAAGTCATACACCGTTGCAGTACCAAACCAAGCGACAGGAACGTTATTCGTGCCGTATGTGAGGTTGAGTGCGGTTACCGTGGTGTCGCTCATCGTAATAGGAGCGGTTACCGTGGTGTTTGCAAGGTTTGTAGTGCTTGCAACCGCAATCTCAACGCTGATACGCTCTTGCGTGCCAAGTTGGATTATTGCGCTCTTGCCTGCGATATCGGACGTGATGCCTGATGCAGAAACAGTGTATTTGTACGATGCGGGCATCGAAACGAGCGTGTAGTTGAATGTCTTCTCCGCTGTCGTTGCCGTTGTTGACATCGTTACAACGCCACCAGTATATGTCGGCTTATACACATTGAAGTTCACCTTGTAGGAAACGGGGAGTTTCAATGAGTTGGCGTCATACGGATTGATGACAAATTTCGCCGATGCTTTACCGTTTGAAACAGCACTTGACGTTGCATACGTTGACGTGTCGCTTACGTTGGTTGCAAATCTCTTTGTTGCCGTAGCGCTCTTATTGACGTTGTAATCAATACTTGAAACGACCATCTTTTGGACAAGGAACGGGATATCATAGTTTTGCACAACGCCGTCAATATCCGTGAGTTTTGCAGTGACGTAGATGACTCCGCCCTCATAACTCGGACGGAACTTGCTGAAGTTCCATGCGAGATTTTGAGTGGTGCTTGTCGTTGAATACGTACGATTTTCCGTTGCCGTAGTGCTGTTCGCCTTAAGGACAGTTACCGTCAAGGTGTTGGGCATTGTCGGCTTGACATAATCGTAAGGATTGATGTAGGTTGACGTGCCGTTCCAACCTGTAAGCGCAGTAAGCGTGCTGTTTGAAACAACGCTTTGTACGCTTCTATTTCCGATTTGGACGGTGAACGGAACCTTTTGTGCATTCATCTTGTTTCCGCTGTAGTTGTATTCGCCATCATAGTTGATAAGCGCATACGCCGTGAACGTTCCACCCGCATAGGAGAAGTTGACGCCACCAAAGTCCCAAACGACGGGAACCGTAGTTTCAACGCCGTCGATTGTGACCTTCATTTGAGTCGGGAAGTACGCATAGTTGCGGTCAAGTTCCTCGTCAGAGAGTTCGACATACTTATATTCCGTAGTGCCGTTTTCCGTCACCTCGACATATTTATACTTGCCGTCGAGGTTGTTCTTCTCATAACCTGTTGTGGAAACGGTTGCTTCTTCATATCTGTCGCCGGTATAGCCGGACGCTCTCTTGAACACACCGCCGTCGACCGTTGAGAACGGATCGATGACGAATGCGTTGCTATTTGCACTCCAGAACTTGTTTTGAGTGCTATCGCCAAGGAGTGTGACGTCGTCTGCGGTTATCTTTGCACTCTTGATGTTGACAGCGACCTCAACGCTTGCATTTGCGTTGTTGCCTTCCAATCTGCTGGTAGCGGTTGCCTTAACAGAGGTTGTACCGCCCTTGTAACCGTATTCCGCAGAAGAAGTATTCCACTCTGCATTGAGCGTTTGCGTTGTCACATAGATGAATACGTACAAATCGTTGCCGTTTGCGTCCGTATATGTCTTGTTTTCGTCGTCGGCTTTGACTTCGCCCGTGTACAATGTGTAAGTCTTTGTGCCGTTCTTGAGAGTGTACAATGCTGCTCCGCTTTCAAGTCCGCGTATATCGCCACAGCCGTCAACAGTATAGACGTTGTAGATGTCGTGACGTTTTGTATACGTGGAGTTGTATGTCGGCTTGCCAGCCTCCATCGTCTTGCCGTCCCACATCCAGTTGCGTACGGAGATAAATTGTCCGTCGACATAGTATGTGAACGTATCTGCGTAATTGCTTGTGTTGAAGACAGAGTCGCTTTCGCTTGCATACGGCGAGAATGAGTAGCGATAGTCGCCAACAGACATGTTGTTGTATGCGATGTTGCTGTTGAATGCCGTAACCTTGGACGCTTTGACCTTGATCTTCATTTCAAATGACGGCATAACCTCGAATGCCTCGCCCTCTGCAACTTCTGCCGGGTTGACGTTCCATGTGCGGACAGTCATTGTCTTTTCGAGCGTCTTTGTAACGCTTTCCATATCTTCCGCCGTGGGTGCGCCCTCGTAAGTGACGTAGTAGACGCCCTTATCTCCGCTTGCAAATGTAAGTTGCATGTAGTGCGGCAAGTATTCGCCACCGACGTATGCGAAGTTGTTGTAAATCACATAGTCGGTAGGCATACCGCTGTCTTTATCGTAGACGATTTCGACATATCTACCGCTACCCTCTTCTTTTCCGATGAGGGTATCGGTGATAGTTGAATATTTCGTATCGACGTGTTTTACCTCGAGGTTGGAGTTGGTGATAAGAATCTCGCCGTCAACAATCGTGCGGTCAAGCACCGTTACCGGCACGCTGACCTTTTGTTTTGCAAGATAGTATCTCGTCTCATCTGCAAGTTCGCCCTCGAAGTCTTTGACTGCAACGTATTCTTTCTTGCCGTCGCCGTCTGCGTCAACGTATACGTAGTCGCCGTCTGCGCTCTCGATACCGACGATTGCCGTCGCTCTGTAAGAAGTGTTGCTCTTCTTGCTCTTGATGAGAGAATCGACATAAGACCAATCGAAGTAGGCAAGCACGCCGTCCCAACTGCCTATGGTCGTAACCATAAGTTCGTTCTTAAGACCGCTTGCGTCGCTTGTGAGGAATGTGTCGATGACAAGTGCACGATACTCGTAATCGCTGATGAACAAGATTGTTCTGTCGCCGATGACGATGTTGATCTTGCCTGTCTCGCTCATTGCGCTTGCTCCGCCGACATAGTTGTACGTGATGTCAATCGTGTACTTCTTGCCGAAGTATTTGGAGATATTCGCATAGAAGTCCGCATCGCTCTTGAGGTTGTTCGGATCGATTTGAGCAAGTGAGTAAGTGACGATTACGCCATCTGCCACGCCTGCAGTCGTATCAACCTTAAGTGCGCTACCACTCTTGAAGAACGTTGCGTCGCTTGCGCTCCAGTACGGATCGAATACGAACGGAGTCTTCTCGTCATATCCTGCAATACCAATGATACTTGCACCCTCGACGTTGACATTGACGTCAACAGTCGTTGTGAGATTTTCGCCCGTGATTGTGAGCGTCATCACACCACTGAATCCGTTGTTGTCGTAACTATCGCTCCAAGCAAGCGTTACGTTTGCGTTTTGTGCGCCGTCAAGTTTGACAACAGAATTTGTCGGCAATCCCTTGAAGAAGTCAACGCCCTTGCGCTCGATTGAGAATCCGTCTGCGTATGAGCCGTTGAGACCTTCGAGAGTGAAGTTGTTGTTGATAGTGATATGTTGCGTGTAGGAGACAAGTTCGTCGACGTTTCCGCTTGCGCTGATTGTGACGTATGCTTGTCTTTCAAACCAGCCTTGCTTGATTTCGTCTGCCGTCGGCATAGACGTATCTGCCCACTTGAGCGGTACGTTATTATACGTCGTGCCGTTTGCAACAACCGTTGCGGTGTCTACGAATGTGAACGGAGCAAATACATTGTATTTGTCTGCTTGACCGTTCGGCGTGACCGTAACGTTTGCGTTGAAGTTGTCAAGGTACACTTTGGCTGTAAATTCGCCTGTGGACGGGTATCTGATGTCGGACTCGTCAAAGAAGTGATATTGACGTTCGACATACACACCGTTATCGTCCATTGCGATTTCGTCTCTTGTCGGTGAGGCGAGATTTGTCCAGTAGACAGCCGTGCTAATCGGGGCTTTGCCTTCTTTGAGCGTGACGGTTGCGCTTGCAGGCAAGTTCCAAGCCTCGAGCACATTGTAAGAGAGGTTGAGCGTGCTCGGCTCGTTGCCCTCTTGCGTGAGTGCGTTGCTACCGAATGCGAATGCTACGTTGGTAACTTCACTGCTCGGTGCATTGACATTGACCAAGACTTTGGTGTTGTTGCCGATGATTGCATAGACCGTCTTTTCAACGCCCGTTACGCCGATGTTGTCCACTCTCGACGTCCAACCGTTTACGTATGCAAGGTAAGAGTCGCCTCTCTCGCCTGCGGTGAGTTGTACGTACGTCTTCTTCGCCATCTCGTACTTGAAGTCGCCGTCTTCAGCCTCCGTGAAGGAGTAGCGTGTGCCGCTGTATTCGCCTGCAATCAACACGTATTTCTTGCTGTCCGCGTCATATTTATACGTGCCGTTTACGCTTTCTGCAATGCTGTAACGCTTGCCTGAGTAGGTGCCCTTCTTGAGGTTGACAAGGACGATTGTTCCGTTGATGTCGCCCCATTCGCCACTTGTGAAGTATGCGGTGGAATCTTTCGCGAATGCGATAGGAGCGATACCGAATGCCTCGCCGTTTGCGATATGAGTTTGAGCATAAACCGTACCGGTGTAGTAATCCTTATCGGTGAGTTTGCTCTTGATTGCTTCTCTCTGCTCCGCACTCATCGAGTAGATGTCGCCGACCGTACTGTCATAGAAGAAGTTGACGGAAGCGATTTGTTGTTGCTCGACGTTGAGTTTGAGAGTGATTGTTTGTGCCTTAAGGACGGTGTTGCCGTCGCTGTCCTTTGTTTGGACAAGTCCGAGCGCGTTGCCGTCGCTGTCGTTATTCTCGTATACGTACGCGTCAACTTGAGCATAGATTGTACCGCCACTGTAAATGGATTGTTCCGCCTTGAGTGTGGTGCATCTTGCGTTGGTGTAGTACTTGACCGTTGTCCAGTCAGGATACATCGTGTGCGTCGTATTGATGCCGAAGGATACGTTGAAGGACTTGTAGTCGTCGCCCTTGTACCACGTCGGATTGAATGTGTCTTCGTGTGCAACGTTAACGTTGACGGTGGTGGGAGCGGTCGTATCGATTGAGATTGGCAAGTAGTGTTCTTGCTTACCGCTGAATTCCGTACCGATTGTGAACTTCGCATAGAGCGGATATTCGCCCTTGTAGCCGTCGTAAGTGATGTCGTTTTCGCCAAGAGCGTATTTGCCTGTTGCAGAAACGTACTTGTCATCGTCTATCTTGACAAACGGTGCTTCCACGCTCAACTTGTTGCCGACGCTTACCTTTTGAGATTCGTCAACGCCCTTGAAGTTGATGTCAAACGCACTGCCGAGGCTTTGTGCCGTAATCTCTTTTGCGGAGTACGGATCGAATGTCACTGCGCCGTTGAGCGATGAGAATTCACTGCCCGTAACGATAATCTTGACTTTGACTTCTTGTGCGAAGTTGCCTGTATACGTCTCTTCTTTGCCGACAAAGCCTACCGTTGTGGATGAGAGCGTCGTCTGGGTTACCGTTGTAGATACCTTGAACATATTTCCGCCAAGTTTTGCCGTGACGGTTGCTTCAAGTCCCTTGTAGTAGTTGATTGTGCCGTCCTCGTTTCTCAATGCGTCGATTGCGCTGTTGAGTTCAGAGAGATCCCAATCAAGGTCCATTGTCGGAATGCTTGCACCCACAACATACTTGACTTGTGCCGACGTGAATGCGTCGATGTAAGAGGCAAGGTCGCTTGTAGCAAGGTCGAGTGCGCTAATCTTATAGATTGTGGTGTAGTTACCGTCATCGTCACGCTCGCTTGTGAAGTTTACTCTTGTGCCGTCAGCCTTGGTCATGTTGGTGAGGCGAGAAATCTTGTAGTTCTTTGCGGTGATTTCAAGCGTCTTGTTCACGGTGTTGCTATCGCCCCATTGATAGGAGTAGCCAACCTTGATGACGTTGTTTGCATCGCTTTCCTTCCAAGACGTATTGCCTTGCCAGTTGTAAGTGAAGTCGTCCGTATCCCAAGTGATTATGCCCGCCGGGAAGTTTCTGCCCTTGGGCATCTTGCTCAAGTCGATTACGCAATAAGTGATGTCTTCAAGTTCGACCGTCACATACTCTCCCTTTTCGTTGGTCTCAAGACCTTGGATGTATGCCGGCAAGATATAGTACTTGTTGCCATCCTTATTGGTGTTTGCAGTTGCGGTGCCGTCGTCGATTTCGTCTTGCGAAGGTTGAGCCAACATCTTGTAACCGCCGTTGCCGTCTCTGACCACCGCATACATTGTGCTACCCGTGCTGTCCGTTGCCACCGTACCGAAGGTATAAGTACCTGCCGAGAAGGAGATTTGGACAAGGTTCGGGAGTGTTGTTCTGAATGTCTTTGACGTGCTGTCAAGATCAAGGATGATGTCTTTTGCCTTGAAGCCCGTCACATTGCCGTTTGCATCCGTATTGGCGTCGTATGCCCTAATGCCCGTCTGATCAAAATCGTTGGTGACGTACACAGGGATTGCATAAAGCACCGTGTTGAGCGCATAGCCGTAGACATAGCCTGCCAGCCATCTGCCGTTGGTGTCGTTGTCGCGAGCAGCGGTGAGATTTACCGACGCAGCGTCCCAAACGATATGCGTACCCCAAGCGTCCATATACGGAGTGTCTGCATTATAACTGTGGTATCCGTTGCCGAACGTGACGTCCGCCATTTGCGGGAAGTATGTCTCATCGAAGAAGTAACTGTCTCTCAATGCAAACTCTTTCTCTTCTCCGCCCGAGTATACTGCCGTGCCTGTACGTGTTGCAGGATCCTTGATGACGATTTCCGTCGGAGCCTTTGTTTGACCGGAGATAGTCTCTGCGCTGTTTGAATCATCAAACGTCAACATACCCGTATAGTAATCGGAGTGTGTTGTGCTGTACGGAGTTATGCGCAGCATGAAGAAGTCCCAAGCGTTGTCGTTGATGTCCGTCGTAGTACCATCAGGTTGCAATCCATATTTGAAGTTGCCATAGGACGTTGACGTCTTGTTGTAAAGCATAGACGTACCGCTATAATTACCGTTGCTGTCCGGACCGGTCTTCTTGCCGTTGACCATGATTTCGATTGCTTGAACACCGGGTTGCATTGTGCAATTAGAGCAACCGTACTCGCTCGGAGTCGGGTCAAGGTCAATGTAGATGTTGATTGACGGGTCGATTTCACCGCTTGCAAACGGAATCGGGAGAATACCGCCGATAAGTTTTTGGATGTCAACGAGTGAATCGTTTGCAACGCTTCTTATGGTTCCCCAGTTTACCATCGAAATGTTAATTGCCGGTTCAACAAGGCAGACGATAACCCACTTCAAGAGTGTTGCAGGCAATGATCTTGCAAACGGCTCGACATACAATGCCTTTTCAGCCGTTGTTGCTCCGCGTTGTACAAGAGCGTCGAGACCGTCAAAGAACTTGGTGATTTCATCTGTGTTGCCAACAGAAGAAATTTGCGCTCCGCTCTTTGTCCAAGCGACCTTATCATCGCCGAGTTTCTCAACGTCTGCAAAGAACACTTCGCCGTCTTCGCCGTCAATACCCTCTTGCATAAGTCCCATAACAATGGTGGTTATCATAATAGCCAACTCGTTGTATGCGTCCTTATCGAGAGTCATCTTGATTGACATCTTACCGATACTGCTCGTGGAGATCGTGGCGCCGGAGTAGTACGGCCAATAACCATAATCGTTGAGGAGGTTTACGTCAAGGCTCTTGATGAGTCCGGACATATTTGCACTATATGTGTATGCCGTCTTCTTCTTGTTCCATCCGCTGGACGTGCTAGACAACTCGTTGTTGCCTGCGATGGTTGCATCATCGCTTGCGATGCTCGCCGAGGACGGATATGTGTATGTGCTGTTGTCTCCGTCAGTGCCACTTACCAAGCCGATGAGCGGATATTCCAATCCGAGCAATGACGTAAGGTCGATACAGTCAAGGAAGTCGCTAAGATTTTTAACCCAACTTATAAGTGTACCGTCAACGGCTATGTTCGTCAAGAATGCGTTGTTTCCGCCGATGATACCGACAAGACTGGTCTTTGATCTTTGGACACTTGCTCCGCTTGATGTGACGCCTTTTGCCGTCAAGTTGAGGCGGAGGTTGTATTTTTTACCACCGGACTCGTTCTCCACTTGGTTGGTGTAGAGATACTCTTTGAGCAAATCAAGCGTAATCGATGATGTTGCATGGTCACCCTTGACAGCAGATGATGTTGACAAACCGTCCATCTTGGTGCCGTCCGCCATTGCTTGCCATACCTTGTTTTGGATGTTGATACTCAAGCCCGGGTTCAGGTTGTCGATGACGTTTTGGATGAGCGACATCATACCTGACGTGCTGGAGAAGGTCAAACCTGCATAACCTGCCTTGACAGAGTTGATTGTATCCTTGGATGAGAATGCCTCGCCTCTGAATGCAAAGTTGATGTCATTGATGCCAAGCGCAACACTTGTGCCAACGCTATCGAGGTCTGCGCCGAGGTTGATACTGTTCAAGCCCTTTGTAGACGTCATTATATCCAGCGATACTTGTTGGATGGGTGGCAAATCAACGCCGAGCATGCTCTTAAGGTCGAGATTGAGCATTGCAAGCAATGCGTCGATAACAGATCTTTCAAGCGTGACGCTCATCTTGCCGTTTTCAATGCCGATGGAGAGTGCAAGTGCTTCGCTTGCGCTTGTGCTTGCACTCGTTGTGCCGTCTGCACTTGCCACAGCGTCTGTGGGCACTTGGTTGTACGGAGTTGCGCCGAGCAATCCGCTCAAACCTTGGAATTTGATCTTACCAAGACCGATACCGCTTGCGTCGATGTAGATTGCGTCGGAGAATACCGTGCCGTCTTCATCTGTCAATTCCCAAGAGTTTCCGCTCTTCTTAAGTGCGGAAGAGCCAAGGTAATAGACGGAGAGTATCGTCTTGTTGAGTGTCTTGTCTTTTATTTCAAGCGCAATATCACTGTAGAGGATACCGCCGATACCATAAGTGATTATTGTGCCGAGATTGAGGTTTGCCTTGAGTGCAATGGTCAATTCAAGGATGTCTGCAGGCATTCTCAAATTGATGTCAGCCATCACAAACTTGTGCGTGCCAATCGTGCCCTCTTCCGCCGCAACGTAGGTCCTTGTCGCGCCGTCATAGTTGTACGTCTTGCCGGTGTATGAGGTCTTCTCTGCGCCTTCCAATTCTTCAAACGTACCGAACATAGACGTGCCGTCAAGCATAGTTGTGAGCAATTCCACAATCCAGTTTGCAAACGAACGGCTGTATTTGTCCTTATCGCCCTCCGGTGAAACCGTCGAGTCGGTTGACAACGTTACGTCGATGTTTGCGGTGAAACCGATTGTCGGCAAGTTGAGACCGCTAAGGTCAATGCTACCGCCCTCGTTGATGAGGTTGTTGAGGTCAAGCATGAGGATTGGCTCGCCGTAATCACTGCTGTTGAACGGACCGTATTTGCCGCTCATGTTAATCAACGTCTTGCTCATAGATGCGGCAGGAATATCCACGCCAAAGTACAATCCATCGCTGAGTCTGATGCTCAAACTTGTTCTTGTTGCGCCCGGCACGTACTTGTAATCGCCGTTTGCGTCATAGATGTAGTTGCCGTTCTCATATCTGAATCTCGAACCCTCGTAGGTTGCCTTTTCCGCATCCGTGAGTTTTTCGTATACTCTCGTCTCACCTCTCAAGAGGATGTCGCCGAGGTCGGGAAGGAGATTCTCGCTGTAATCGAGACCGCGGATTTGTTGTATCTTGCGATAGATAACATTGATAAGGTCAGCGTTGAGTTGGAGCAAGAGTTTTTGCGGATTGACGGTTATCATCAAGTACGCATAATCTCTCATTGCGTCCTCAATCGTCTTGATGTCGCTTGCGTCGGATGTGCCTGCTTCACCCTCTTCCGTCACGGTGTCGTCCGTTTCGAGCATCTTGCCGAGGAGGCTGTAAAGCAATCCTGTCTTTCCGCCGAGGTTGAGACCGCCGATGCAAATCTTCGCGCTGTCGCCAAGGATACCTTGCAAGTCGATGTAGAGGTTGTCAACGCCGTTCTCTCTTACAAGGTAAATACCCATAAGAGTGGTTTCGCCGTCAATATTGCTGTTGCGGACAATGCGCAAGCCAAGTTCTGCCATCCAGTTTTCAAGGTCAATGTTTGCGCTCAACTGCATCTTAAGGTATGCGTCGGTGTTATTACCTATTGCATTGGTGATGAGAAGTTGCAACGACGAGCCTGAAATTGCACTGTTAGGATCGATAAGTCCGACAATGAGGTCAAGCAATTCGCTCAAATCAATGACGTTTGCGTTGTTTTGAGTGTTGCCGCTGCCGTACAACGAGATGTCGATTGACATATCGAGACCAAGTTTGAGCGTCTTGAGGCTGACGTATTTGTCATACGTCGGGTTGTCCTCTTCGTCCTTAACGATGTTGCCTTTGCTGTCTCTGTCTGCAAACGTCTCTGCCTTGTCAACGGAGAAGTCCTTGTTGAATCTTGCATAGAGACCGCCCATCGTGATGGAGAGACGGAAGTCGCCTTGTTTGAGGTAGTTGCCTGCCGAATTCTTTGTGAATGTACCGGTGCTTGCGTCGTATGCGTATCTGTCGCCTGTCCATTGCGGGAATGCATAGGAGATAAGCGCATATTCGTCTGTTGAGACAAGCACATAGTTTGCATTGTCAAAGGATTTTGCAACGGTGTAGTTGCCGTCACTGTCCTTTGTGAATGTTGTCATATTGCTCGTCCAAGTGATACCGTTGCCCCTGTTGATGTGAGAACCATTGGCGCCGTATTGTGCGTTGTATTCCTCAACAGTGAGATAGAATTCGGTACCAACCTTGAAGCCGAGGTTAATGTCAATGCTCGGTTGATTGTTGTAGAGGTTGATTGTCAAGCCTGACGTGTCTTTGTCGTTGGTTGTGTAGAGTTTTGGCAAGAACTGTGCAATGCCTTGCAAAATCTCGCTATCGCTGTCTGCGAACATTGCCACAAGGTCTGCAAGCAATGTCTCGTTGAGACCGATTGTCACAAAGTCGTTTGCAATGAGCAATCTGCCAAGAACGAGGTTGACAACGCTCCAGATGTTCTCCGGCAATACGCCTGTATCGACGTTTTCGTCATCATCCACCGCCACGACTGCAGACGAAGAGGAATCTCCGCCAAGCAATGTGCCAAGGTTGAGACCGTTGATAACGCCGTAGGAGAAGAAGTCGCCCCAGCCAAGTTCTCTACCAATCTCTTCTGCGTCGAGCATCACGTAGAGTTTGCCACCGATTATCTCTGCCCAAAGTTTTGCGGTCGGAGGATCGATGTTGCCGTGATAGTTGGTTGCATATTGAATTTCGAGATATATCTTTGCGCCTTCGAGGACATCGAGGATTGTTGCCTCTCCGTCACCTGCGAGCATTCTCAAAAGTCCTGCCGTTTGCAAGTACACCTTGAGGTCAAGATTGAGACCAATCGTACTTGTGAAGGACGTGTATGCGTCTTCCATTGAAGATGCAATGAAGTAGAGATAGTCGCAGATATTCTCGTCGTCGATAAATCTCGTAAGTTGATATGTCCAGTTGATGATGTCGCTCAACTTCATATTGATACCGACGGATGCGCCGATTTCAACACTGTTGAGGTCACCCAGCATAGATGCGATGTCAAGCGTTGCGCCGTTCAACAAATCATTGAGGTTGAGGTCGACAATCTTGGAGTAGTTTGTGAAGTCACTCGTCATCTTGTACGCTTTTTGCGGTGCGTTCGGATAGAAGTATTCACCGCTCGTATAAGATGCCGTCGTCACTTTGCTCGCAGTGTAAGTGGAGTACGTGTATGTGTTCTCGCCTACTTTCTTTGTGGTTTGCGTGCGTGTATAGAGCACTCCGCTGTAATTTGCGCCACTTGTGTATGCCGTGAAGCCGTCAGCCTCGTACATATCCGTATATCCGTCGCCATTGGGGTCAATCGGGTAATACGTCACACCGTCAACAACGACTGCGCCCTTTTTCTCGGTTTCGTTTGCGCTGTATTCGCCCATCTTTGCGTATTGCAAACTACCGCTACCCGTGAAGCCTTGGATGTCGGACTTGCTTACCTTGATGTAGTTGTCGTCCTCGTCAAGCACGTAAAGTGTGCCGTTGAATGCGCCAAACTGCTTACTGTTTGCAAGGTATCTGTAATCGCTGTTGCTGATGTTATTGAGTTTTTCTTGGACAAGTACGTATTGACCGGAGATGTCCGTGTAGACAGTGCTTTGATATTCCGTTCTGTACGGAGAACCGAGAGAGTATCTTCTGCTCTCTTTGATTTCTTCCATAACGGTGTCTGCCTTCACGTATCTGTCTTCAGGACCGTAGTTGGTTACGGTTGTGCCGTTTACACTCTTGTAGAGTGCATAACCGCCCTTTGCGTTCACCTTTGCCGTGTACAAGCCGCTGTTGTCGTCCTTCTTTGTCAACTCATATCCGCCGTTTTCTTTTGCGTAATACTCGTTGCCGTCAACGTCTCTGTAGAGTTTGACAAAGTCTTTTTCGTCAAAGTTCTTGCCGTAGTAGTTGCTGTAATTGGTGTTGCTGTTGTCACGATGGAAGTTTGCATAGTAGAAGATGTTGTTGCTACCCGTTTGATTTGCGAGTATGTCTTCTTTCTTACCAAATTCTATCATGGACGACGTTCCGCGTTCGCCGTTAAGACCTTGGAGGTTGAAACCAAAGTTGATAACGGGGATGTCGCCTTGTTCATTGAACAAGATTGCGCCCAATGTAAGTTGATACGGGTTGAGGTCTTGTTTGACGTACACCTTGAAGTTGGGGAGCATATCGACGATAGAAGAACTATCTGTCAAGAGTTCGTTCATCAACACTTTGACAAATCCGCTCGTCACGTTGAGTGCGATTGCGTTTGTAAAGATATTGACGTACAAGCCCATCTTGTCGGTGCCTTGTTTGTCGTTGTTATACTTCTCTGTGTACTCGTCCGCCGTCATTGCATCGTCGTCACTCATAAGTCCGCCGACCAAGCCGGAAATCAAGTCTTCAAGAGAATACTTGCTCATGTCGACATAGACTTTTGCGTCTTTGCCGAGCAATGATTCAAGGTCGAGATAGAGACCTGCTTTGCCTGTCTCTTGATCGTTGTTGTAGTACAAGCCGAACAAGTGCGGTTTGGTACCGTCAAGCAATTTGACATCATAGTCGCCTGCGTTTCTGTCCGCTGTGGAGATGTATGCGTATTGACCGTTGCCGATGCTGTACTTATCGTTTTGCTCGCCCCATACGTCGATTGCCACGTCAAGATCGCGCACGTCGATACCGAAGGACGGCAAGATGTAAAGTTTGAAGCCAAGGTTGAGGCGGAGTGTGAAGTATACGTTGAACGTCATATCTTCAGTCACTTGGAATGTGCCCTTCATGCCGCCGAGCAATCCGCCCAACACGTCACCGAGAGCCTCGTTGACGCCGGAATACTTGTCGCCGAGAGCCTCGTTTACCCACACGTAGAGGTTGCCGTCTTTCTTGAGGTTGGCAATGTTGTCGGTGGATGAAACCTTCACGTAGTCGCCTTGTACTTTCTTATAGAAGTATTCACTAATGTCGCTATCGTTCGGCTCTGTCTTCTTGATTTCTTTATATGCAGATACATAATCCGCATAGGAGAAGTAAATCTTACCTGCTTGCAAGAATACGCTTCCGCTCAAGGTCAAGGACAAGTAGTAAAGGTCCTCTGTATCAACATAGGTCTTATATGCGTAATCTGCATATTTTGCGTCGCTGAAGTCAGGAGGCAACACCGTGCTATCTTGTTGCACCTTGATGTGTTTGCTTTGTGCGTCGAGTTGTGCGTCGGCTTCTGCCTCGCTCAAACCGCTTGCAATGAGTTGTTCACGCAATTCAGAGAGCAACACTTTCTTCTCGGTGTTGTACTTCTCTTGTTTGTAGATGAACACTCTTTGGATTGGCGTATAGGAAACACCCGTCGCAACATAGTATTGCGTATCGTTCTTTTGGATGTCCTCAAGATAGTTGGGGAATGCGCCGTTGTTCTTGCTCGTTGACGTTGCAAGCACATAGTTCTTGCCTTCTTTTACGTACAAGGTATCTTTGTCTATTACGTAATAACTATTCTTATATTCATAATAGCGCGGTGCTTGTGCGTATTTTTCTGCGCTGAAATTGGCGCCGTCATAGTAGTCAAGTTCCCAATTATCCATGCCGTCGGCTTCTTTATCCACGCTTGTGTAGATAATTTCGTCCGTGTTAACATAGTATGCGCCCTTTGCAATGTTTTCGTATTTATTGCCATACTTATCCGTTGCAACGTCGTTGCCGTTCTCGTTGGTAACGTCTGCATACAAGAACTCCGTCACGCCGACATGCGGTGCGTTAATGTTCAAGGACACTTCGTAATCCCACAAGAAGAGATCAAGCGAGATAAACGCATTGCGTGCTTCGAGAGGTCTGACAACGCTGTATTCACTGTTGTCAACCGCTACATAACCGTTTCCGCTTGCCACATAAAGTTGAGGCATAGAAACGCCGATTTGAGCAAGTGCGCTATCCTTTACGCTGGCGTTGACTTGTGATTGGCTTGCATCCGAATAAAGCATGTACTTACCGCCGACGTTGATGTATGTCTTTACCATCGTCACGTTGTAATACTTCTTCACGCCAGTTGCGACAAGAGCGTCATACTCTGCGCGCTCGAGTGTGGACATATCGGATTTTTGCGTGTATGCGTTGTCGTCATCTATATAATAGATGCCGTTTGCGCTCTCTTCCACCTTAAAGAGGTTCTTGGATTGTTCAAGTTTGGATACCAAATCCTTACGAGCATTGATGCGTTCTGTTTCGTTTTGTGTGTTATTGATTGCGTTTGTCGCATTTGCGATGACATCCGCTCTGTTGTCGTAAGTGTATCTCGTGTTGTCGGTGAATATCGTCAACGCGGATTTGTTTTGGAATCCTGCTTCGTCGAATTGGACAGCGTCCTCACCCATGAGGAGTTTGAGGAGTTGGTTGATGATGTCCGGTTGCGTGAGAACTTTGATGTATCTCGACGTCACTTGCATACCATAAGCCAAAGATCTGATATACCCGAGGATAGAATCGTCCTTGACGAGCGGGAATACGGATGTGTCGTCTGCAAGTTCTCCGTCAGCGGTCATTGCGTCGTCCGTTGCGCCGAGCGTGAAGAGGCTACCCACAAGTTTTCTCACTTCGGAAGCGTCAACCTTAACACTCGGGATGTTGAAGTAACTCAAGTCGATGAACAAACCGCCGTTTACACGTTTATATCTACCCTTTTCGTTGGAATAGCAATAACTCGAATCGTAAGAATATCTCGTGCCTGCATATTCGTCGGATTGGATAAGTTGATATTTGCCGTTGCTGTCACGATAGTAACTGCCGTTCTTTGTCTCAAAATAGTGGTCGAATCTGTTTTCGGGAGCGACATAATTCTCGTTGGTCTCGTCAAGATCACCGTTTGCCTCGTCAAGGAGTTCAAACGTACCGCCTGCCATGTAGATACCGAGCAAATCATGATAATCGCTGTCGTTTCCACCCTTTGTTTGGATAACAAGGCTCAAGTTGACGAAACTTGCAATGTTTGCAACGATTTCGCCCAACTCTGCGTCGCCAATGCTACCGATAACTTGTCCGAGCAATTCAATGACGGAGAAGAGGTCCATATCGCCGTCGAATTGGTCACTGTCGCCTGCGTACTTGATAAGTTCTGTACGGAAGTAGTTGAGCAATGCCGCGACTTGGATGTCCGCCTTTATGACAAGTTGCAATGAACGATCGACGTCGCCGTTCGTATCGGATTGCGATTGGATGACAAGGAGTTGTTCTTGCGTCAATCCCGGGATGAACGTGGCAAGTACCGTGCTCAAGTCGATGTCGTTCTTATAACTGAAACTTGTAGAAATATCGATTGTTTCTTCAAGCGTAAATCTGTCGACGTCGTCAAAGTTGGTGTACTCTTTAAGTTCGTCACCGCTCAACACGTATGTACGTGAGTTGGTGAATGCGATGTCGAGGTCCTTGATTGCAAGCATAAGTTCAAGTGCAGTATCATATTTCGCACCGTCAGAAGAATATGACTTGTTTGCGCTTGCGCCTTCGACAAAGTTGTACACTTTAAGCGTGTCGCTAATCGTAATGGAAACAACCGTATCGTCAAGTTTTTCAGAGCCGTCGTTGCTACCGTTGTCCACAACTTTTCTTACTTTGATTTGTGCAGGCTTGTCCGTTTCGGCATTTTCAAACACGTCGACAATTCGGTATCTTGCATATCTCGTAACGCCGTTTACATCGTCCGTCGGAGAGATTGCACGCATATATTGCCCGTCGTTGCCTTGTACGTAGTTGCCGTCCTCTGCCACTGCAAAGTAGTAATATCTTTCTTCCTCGGTGTCTGCAATACCTTGTACATCGGAGGTGTTGTCGATAAACAACTTGCCTGCCTTTTGAGCATTCTTGACGTCATTGATGGAGACAGATGTAAATCTTTCGCCGTCAAGACCGAGTGCAACGCTTGCTTCGAGGTTAATCTTGTCGCTCGTGTCAAGTTTGAGTTGCAAACTGCCGTTGATTTCTTGATAGAACAAGTCTTTGATGTCAAATCCGAGCAAATCTTCGGGGATGTATTCAAGGATTGTGTCAAAGAGTTTGTCACCAAGTGCAATCGTAAGCAAATCTTTGTTGATAAGCATAGAAAGCGCAAGGTCTTTATTGCTGAAATCTACGTCGCCGTTTGCTACGCTACCGCCTGCTACGAATGCGTCTGCATTGCTTGCGTCGGTTGCGCCGAATGTAAAGTAATCGTCATCGTCACTGAAATCGATGAGGATATCGCCGAGCAAGTCTGCTATGTTAAGACCGCCGATTGCAACCTTTTGGATGTTGAATGCCTCTTCGAGGTTGAGATAGATGGTGTCGTTGACATAGTATGCGCCAAGCCACAAACTCTCATATCCCGTTTCTGTGATGTTGAGGAGTTCGATTTTGAGTTCGGAGTTGGTCAAATCGTAAATATCCATCATCAATGACACATCAAGTCTGAAGTGTGCGGAAGAATAACCCTTTGAAGTAGAGGGCATTTCCACCACTATACCAGTGAGATTACCAACGATGGTGCTGAGAATTTGACCGAGGTCAAGCGTACCTTCCGTGATGCCAAGTTCAAGTTCGACAGAGAATCCGAGCGTGATAATCGTATCATAGAACGGATTTGTCTTAATCTCTTCAAACTTATCCTTCTCTGTGTCGGAAAGACTGCTTTCGTATTGTACTTCTTCACCTTTTTCGTTTACGTACGAATGTTCTTTTTGGTCACGTATGTAATCGGGCAACAACTCTTTACCGCCACCGACCGTGAGGTTGAGTCCGCCGAGTTTAAGACCGAGATTGACACATCCTACAGCAATATCGAGACCAAGATAGTATTCGTCGATTGAATCGAACAGTTCTACCGTGCGATAGTATGTGTAGTCGTCGATGTTGTCAATGCCGTTGTATTTGACGTAACCGTATTGATAATCATAGAGTTTTTCGATTGCGACTTCGTTGCCGTTGTACAAAACAAACGTGTTTCCCTTAATGTAGGTGCTTGTTTGCACTCTTGCGCCGTTTTGTCTTGTGTACATCTTGTAATTATTGAGGGAGACTTTCTCTTCTGCTCCGCCAAATCTTACAAGTCCGTAATAGTCGCTGTTTTGATGGATATACTTGCCGTATGCGATACCCGTCACAAGTTCGTATTGAGAATCGGGAGCAATATAATATGTTCCCTCTGCGTCATATTGCTTGCTTGTGGCTTCGTATTGTCCGGCGTCATTCATCTCATAGAGAATTCTGTTGGACGTGTAATAACCCGTTTCCGTGGCGTAATACATGTCAAGTTGCGTATCTTGCACCTCTGCAAAAGCCGTTTCGGAATCGCCATTGTATTTATATTTGTCGATGTCGGGTATAGCCGCAAGTTCTTGTTCAGTCAATTCGCTCAAAAGTCTATATTGCGTCTTGCCGAAGTCTACGCCGAGAGAGACATTGAACACGTCAAACACTTCTTCGATAGATCCGAGATCGGGCATAAGCGTCGAAAGAACAAACGCTATCAACGCACGTGTGATTTGGATTTGGAAGTGCGTGTCGCTGTATGCGAGCATTATGAGTGCGTCTCTTACTGCAATGGCACGCTCCTCTGCATAAGGCTCGACGTCGGACGCTGTTTGTGCGTCGCTTCCGCTGATACTGCTAATCTTGTCTGCGACTTGTTTTGCAAAGGACATGAAGTTGTCAATCTTGGAGTAGTTCTCCGCCGTGCCGACAACTTTTGTAAGGTCGATATAAAGTGTATCGTGGTTGAGATATAATCCGCCCAAAACCTTTTCTTCGCCGTTAGAATACGTTGCAAAGAATCCGTTTGCGTCAACTTCGATAAATTCGATTGCGAGTTCGACTTTGTCAAGGTCGCTATTTGCGATAAATGCGTCGATTCCTGCGCCGGAGAGCAATCCTGCAAGGTCAAGCGCCGCAAGGTCGACGTTTGCGGAAATTCTCACGCCGATACCTGCGTTGAATGCAGACAATGTTTGCAAGTTGATTATCATATCTCCGAAGAGATTGCTGATAAGACCGCCTGCATTGACAGCCTCTGCGCTTTGAGAGTTGAAGTAAATGAGACCGCTGACGGACAAACCGATGTTTTGATCTTCGTAAACCGCCTTTGTTCCCTTGTTATAAAGTTGTACTTTTGTTAATTCTTCCGTTACATAGTTATAACGCGTTGCGCCTGCGTGTGCGCTCTCGTCGTATGCAACATAAGTCTTTGCTTGTGCGTCATACACGTAACCGCCGTTTGCGTCCTCGACAAAGTATGTTGCTTTGCCTTCTGCGTTGACGGTTGCGGGAATGCGAGCATAACGTTCGCTATCTGCAACGGTTTCGCCTGCGTTGATAGGACGATACATGTTTGCTTTAAGCACATAACCGCCATTGACGTCTGAGACAAACACATAGTATTCGCCGTCTTGCACAGGGCTTTCTTCTTTGCGATATACTTCGCCGTTGAAGCCGTTGATCAAGCCGAGAATGTTGTCAACGTATTCGTTGAGTGAAATGAAGTTGCGGCTTTCGTCGATGTCGAGCATCGGTTGATATGTATCCGTGCTTTCAAGCGTGAATTGTGCGTTTACGCCGACAAGCAAATCCCAGGTATATTGTTGATATTCTTCATTGTTTTCAACAGATGCAGGATCTTTTCTGTTTGCGAGCGTCGCTTTCAATTCGAGTGCGAGCATATCGTCGTCGCCGAATTGCTTTTGCGGATAGAGGAAGATACCGCTGTGACCGTCGTCAAGCAATACCATGTCGTTGTTGATGTTAGTCTTGAGCAAGAGTGAGAGCAAATCGTTGATAGCCTCGCTTCTGAAGAAGATTCCGAGTCCTCCGATAGCGTTGTTGAGGTCTTTTGCGCCCCACAAATTCTTGCTTACGACAACGTTCTTGATAAGGCTGTTGATGATTCCCATCACATCGAGAGAGGAATCTGCGCTCTCGTCTGCAACAATAGCGTCGTCAGAGGAATTACCACCGAGGTCGATACCGAGTGCAGAGAGCAAATCGAGAATATCCACTTGGATACGCGGACCGCCGATACCGCTTGCATCGAGATAAAGCACTCCGCTCAAGAGGTAAATGTCCAATTTGGACGTGCTATCTTCGCCAAGTTCGTACGTGAAGTCAATGCCGATATGTGCCTCAAGTCCCTTCAAAATCGTCTCGATGTCGAGATTGAGATTGTCAAGGTCGATATTTGCAAGGTCGTTCATGCCCATATCTTCGAGGTTAAGACGAACGTTGATGTCAAGTTTAAATCCGTCGTCAATCTTGTCAGAGAGCACCAACGAGAGTCCGAAACGCTCAAGCAAACTGCCAAGGCTTATCGCATTGTTTACCATCTCGACACCCAATTCTTGATCGGTTGTATCGAAACGGATTTGTGGCAACATTGTCGCAAGTATGTCTTGCAGGCTTTCCATACCAAAGAGGTAATCGAGCAATGTGTCGAACTTGAAGCCTTCACGGATGTAATTGCCGTTATTGTCTTGAACAAATCTATTGTTAGAAGATTCGTAACTATATCTATCCGCAGGCGCGTACGTACCAATCTTTTCATCGTCCACGAATGTGTACGTTGCACTGCCATAGTAGTCAACGATGACGCTCAAATCAAGTGCGATGATGTGTGCCTCTGTAAGTTCGGTATACTTGTCCTTGTTGTTGACTTTAGACTTGATTTCATCCGAGACTTTGTTCTTGATGTTTTGGCTTATAGGCGTATCATCGCCCGTTGCGAGAGAAATGTCTTTAACGCTTACGCCCAAAGCAATAAGGTTGCTGTCGACATTAAGGTCAAACTTGATGCTCGGCTTGATTTGGAAATCAACGCCGACAGACAAGTCGAGGTTGAATTTCTCAAGCAATTCTGCGATGTCAATATCTGAAGACGCATCACCGCTTGTGAGGGCGGCGATAAGTCCAACAATGACATTTTGCATAACGAGAACGCCCATCTTGCCGTCTGCAATCGTGAGAATTGCTTGCATCTTTTGCTCTGCGGAATACTCGTCAACATCATCGGATGCCACGGATGCGTCTCCGTCACCGCCTATAACGCTGTTGAGGTCGCCAAGCAAGTCTGCAATCGTGTTGCACACCACTTCTGCAATGTTGGTGTCTTTGAGATAGAAAGGCTCTCTGCCGAGGTCGCCGAAGTCAAAGTAGATGTCTCCGCCATTTACATAAATTGCAAAGATGTTCTTGTTTTCTTCGTTATCTTTGATTTCAATCAAGATTTGAGAAGAGTTTGCGTCGTTAAGCACGAGGTTTGCACCAAGTGTCAAACCAAGGTCGAGCGTGATGTCGTCTTGGAAATCGATGCCGAGTTTAAGACCAAGGTCTTTGATGAGCAAATCGAGATAGTTTTCAAGGCGAATTTCTTCATCTTGTTTCTTCAAATCCACTCTCAAACCGAGTTCGAGGTTGAGAGACAATGTGTTGAGGTTCTCAAAACTTGTATAAACGGACGCGTCGAAATCATCTGGCAAAATACCGCCGTCAACACCGAGTTCGATGTTAATCGGGCAGAGTTCAAAGCCCATTTCAAGCGGGGACGCCTCAACGTTGAGTTCGAGTTTATAACCATTCTTCCAGACAAAGGAGATATAACTGTTATCAGAATTGAGTTGGAGGAATTTTTCCGGTGCGATTTGCTTGCCCGTAAGCATGCTTACCACCGTAGCGACAAGCGCTTGTGCAAAGTTGACCTCGATACCGTCTCCGCCAATACCGATATGGCTTATGATATTGCCCAAAGAGGAGCCGATAATACCCATAATATCGAGTCCGCCATCCTCTGCGCTTTCGTCTGCCGACGTATAAGCGACAGCCTCTGCGTCATCGGAAGGAGTGAGCAATCCGCCCAGCAACGATTCAAGCGGAATGTTGGTAAGTGCAACATGGAAGTCGTCCTTAAGGTCGAGATAAAGCGTGCTTACGGTTTGTCCGTTCAATTCACCTGCATAGACAAGGCGCAATGCGAGAATAACGCATTCCAACTTCTCTGATGCGCTCATGTTGTCAACTTCGTTGATGTTCTTGTTGTAAATCTCGATAGCGAGATCGCTATGTGAGAGGATATATCCAATATCAAGTGCGGATGCTACGGAATAAAGAGCAACGTCTTTGAAGGATTCCGCATTGTCGTCCGTAACATTGACTTTGACGTATGTACCGCCCATTTCTACGAATGCTTCGCCTCTGAATGTTGCGTCGTATGCTTGTGCATCAAGAGCGATACCGCCCTTTTGATAGTGCTTAACATACACTGCTCCCGTGTAAGAGGTGCGTTCTGCGTCGGTGAGAAGCACATATTTGCCGTCATCCAACTTGTAGACTTCCACCATGTTCGCAAGAGTTTGCGAATAGGCAGAATATCTCTTGAATGAGACGTTTTGCGTCAAATCGATAGGTGCATCGGGGTTGAGACGCACATTGAGTGCGATACGGAAACCGATGTCGGACACTGTATCGTCGGTGTTGAATTGCAAAAGCAATTCGCTTATGAACGAATTGAGGTCTGAAGACGTATCGTCGAGGAAGTTTGCAATCCACTCGCCGATTGTCCATTGCTCGTTACCTGCTTTTGTGCCAAGGCTAATCGTACCCTTTATTTCTGCGAAAATGTTGGGGATTGTGATGTCGCCGAAGTCATTGAAGAGACCTGCGTCGTCAAAGAGCAAATCTTGCAAGTACTCGTTAAGTTTGAGTTCTGTTCCGTCACGAACGATGACGATGTCATCTGTTGCAACCTTTCTGTCGCCGATATTGAGGCTTGCGTCTTTAGCATAGATTTGTGCAGAGCCCGTCTCTTTGCCGGCGTCGTTCTTGATTTCACCGCCGACACGGAATGCCTTGCCGTCATGTTCTTCAAGTTGATCCCATGCGATGTCAATCCATGCAGACACGTCATTTGCGTCAATGCCGATGAGTGCGTAAACGATTTCTGTCAAGCCTTCTGCAAGTTCAATTTTGAGGCTATCGGAGGAAAGCAATGCGATGATAGAAAGCGCAAGTTGTTGTTTTGCGACATCTTCACTTGCAGTTCCGTCGCTTGCGACCATTGCGTCGCCGATTGCGCCGTTGCCGTTAATGCTGATTGTGCTGTCTTTTGCAAGCAAGCCGAGAATGACCTCGTAGAGGTCAATGTTCGTTTTGAGCCTATTTACGCCAAAGTTGCTTGCGTCGACATAGAGTTCTCCGCCGACATAATACAAGCCGAGCAATACTTGAACGGGGTTCGTGCCCTTCTTGCCCGTAAGTTCGATGAGCAAAGAGGTTGTATTGTTCTTTGTATTGATTTCGTTTTCGCCGAACAAATATGAGATAATCGGGGACAAGTCAAGTTGTCCTGCGATGCGGAATTCATAATTGAGAGAGATTTGTTTGTCGAAAGAGAATGATGTTGAATTCAACGTCTCTACGACATACAATCCCGATGTTTCGTCTTTGTAATAAAGTTTGCCGGTATATCCTGTGGGGACCGCTTTATCCGCTATTGCGACATATTCGGATGTGCTTTCATCATACCAGTGTGTTCCTGCAATACCGAATTGTGCAATCGTGGTGCCCTCGTCCGCCTTGAGGTCAAGTCCGAGGGTTATATCGAATGAAATATAAGGATAATCGAGAATGGATATAAACTCTTGTGCTTGTTCGTCGGGGAGATAATGCACGCAACCGTCCGTCAAACCTGCACTGATACCGTTAAGCGCAATACTTGCGTTGAGGCTGTTGCCCAAGCCGATATAAAGACCGATTTCAAGTTCGTTGAGGTTGAGACCATCGTTGAGAGCCACTCTCAAACCGCCTTGAATATCGGAGTTTTCAAACGCAATCGTAACGCCCTCGATGTTGAGCATATCGAGCAATTCGTCAAGTATGCCACCGCCTACGGCAATTTCAAGAGCATTGTTGCCGAAACTTACGCCTTGGAAAATATTTGCGATAAAGCCGATAATGGCATTTACGTCCATACCTTCCTCATCCTCTGCAACGATAGCGTCGGAAGCGTCGGTTGCACTGTCGTTTGTGCCCAAAGAAGAAATCAATTCGGAAATGTTTACCTTGATTTTGCTTACGTTAATCGAATTGAGCAAGGAAGCGTCGAGATAAAGCACTCCGTCTTGCAAATAGATTGCAAGCACTGTCTCGCGGCTGCTGTTGGTGATAGCGATTTTTGCAGTAGATTTGAGAATTGCGTCGAGGTCAAGTCCGTCGGATGCGTCAATATCTGCGCTGATTTCAATGCCGAGACCGCCTTTAATGTTGCCCAATTCGAGAAGCACGTCAATGAGCAAGCCCTTGAACGTTTCGCCCAAAGACGCATCGGGAAGATCTACTTTGATGTTGGCAAGAGAGCCTTTAAGCGTCTCAAAGTCGATGTCAAGACCTGTAGAAACGTTGATATGCAACAAGTCCGCATTCAACTCGCCGTTTTTGAGGATGGGCAAATATTTGTCCGCATTCTCTCTTACGTTTGCAAATGCGTTTGCAAAATATTGTTCGTTTTCGACTTTACCAAAGGTAATTGCACCGATAAGAGCAAGATCGAGGTCAAGTCCGTCCGTATTGTCGGAATTGGGGATATAAATGCCCGTCTCGACTTCAAGGCGTTTTTCCTTTTGACCGCCGTCGTTTACAAGAGCAAGTCTTGTCTTGTCTGTTTTAAGCGGAATTTTTGCACTTGCATTGTCGCCCGTAAATATAAGGCCAAAGAGCATATCGAGGACGTCTTGCGTAAGAGCAACGGAGATTTCTCTGATGTTGAAGATGTTTTCGTCCATCTCAAACTTAATGCAGTTGACAATCGTTGAGATGAGGCTCATGACGTCGACGTCGCCGTCTGCCGTCAAGGCATTGTGTTCAACAACAATGTCTCCGCTTTGGAGCATCGCTTGATATTGTGCGGATGCCGTTGCGTCACTGTTTACCGCATTGAGAACGGTGTCAAAGAGTTTGTCAAGCAATTCGTCGATAAGTTCGTTGACGTTGATGTCGTCAATTCTGAACTTCGTACCACTGTCGCCCAACACACCGCTTGCGTCAATATAAACGCCTTCGAGTGCGCCGTCATAGTATGCGCCGAGTCTGGTTTTTCCACCGTTACCGCGCACCTCTGCCAAAATTTGCGTCTTGTCTTCATCCTTGGTGTTGATGACGCCTTGCAAAACTATGGAGAGTTCGATTTTTTGATTGTTTATAGTTATATCTTTCGCAAAGAGAGGAGCGAGAGACTCCAACATCTCTGCAGATACGTTTGCAGTGAGAATATTTGAAATGAGTGTGCCAAAGGAGCCTATAGCGTCGTTGATTGTCACCGTACCGTCTTTGAGGTTGAGTGAAAGCGTTATAGATGCGTCGAGAGTGAGGAATGAGTATTTATTTGTGCTGTTTTCTACGTTCGCATAGAAGTTGTCGGAGGTGTCTTGACCTTCAGCAAACGGAACGTTGTCTTTATTGCGGTTTTTGAGCATTGCGACAACGTCGATATCCGGAGTGCCTGCAAATTCGGCTTTTGCATAGCCGAGAGAAATGCCCACTTCGGATTGGAACACGTCGTATCTGTTTTGAACCTCTTCCACCCCATAGGAGTTGAAGTCCGTATCGATGTCAAATCTGATTCCGGCAAGAGAGTTGTCTCTGATGTCCGCTTCGAGATAGAGAGCCACACCCGCCAAAGAGCCGAGTTTGCCGAGGTCGAGTCCCAAAATATCCTTCACGAGATCCGTGATGTTTTCGGGGATAAGACCTTGCAAAAGCGGAACAAGACCTACGATAAGTCCGAGGTCACAAGGAATTTGCAATATTGCGTGTCCGCTACCATAATCAACGTAACGGGCTTGGTTTCCGCCAAGAAGGATTGTCGTTATCAAACTCTCAACAGTCATGCTGGCAATGTCCATCTTGATAAGACTGTTGATGAGCGAGCCGATGTCATAGCCGAGAAGTTTCTCAAACAACAATTCGGAAATATTAAGTTCGGAAAGGAATGCGTCGAATTTCTCGACAAGTCCGCCGAGATCTATATCATCCGTCCACACAACGTTTACGCCCTTCTTGATACCGCGCATATCGGCAACAAGTTTGCCCTCATAGTAATATGCTCCGAACAAGAGTTTGCCCTCTCCGCTGTTGGAAAGGCTTGTAATCGTATCGGCGTCTATGGTCAATCCGGCAAGTTCCGTCGTCTTGAATTGTCTAAATTCAATCAAGATTTCGCTTGTATCGTCGGCTTGAGATGTCGCTTCGGTATCGATCTTGCCTGCAAAGCGCATTGTCACAAGGCTGTCATAAGCGTCTTTGGCAAAACCGAGGATAAACGTTGTATCCACCGATATGTAGCGAGACCCCTTACCGCTCTCCGCTCCCGCATTAAGTGCGGATTGCTTGAATATCTGCCAAGCAACTTGCGAATCAAGCGTCGTCTTATTATCGACGATCGGGCCCGGTGTGGGCGTCGGAATAACAGGCGTTGTCGAGCCGTCTTCTTCCGTCGTATTACAAGCAACGAGACTGAACAGCATTACGCTGACCAGCACGAGCAACAATACGAGTGTTAACTTTCTCATTCTCATAATCTCCTCCGAGGCACACGCGTGTCCTCACGTATGTGCGATAGATTATTATACGCGATAATTATAGCGTTTTTTCATGCGCTTGTCAATATAAATTCTCTTTTTAGAGGACATACTAAACCTTGTGGTGCACATAGGCACCACACACAACACGTTGTGATTTTTAATGTGAAAAAGATTAAATCTCGAATTGTGTCGAAAATTTTGTGCGAGTTTGACATATTTTGTCAATTTTTGCGTTTTTTGCAAATCTTTACGTTTTTCAACAATCTAACACGGTATATCTACATTTTTCACCACAAAATAAACACAAACACAACAGAACACATTTCCCGTTAGAATTCGCGAAAAAAGTTTTTTCAAGAACAAATTTTTATCGCTTGTCGTTTTTCTTGTTTTGTCGACATCAAAAACAATTTTTCGATATTCTAACGCACTCAAATCCACCTAAAAATATGATAAAAGTTGGTTGCGATTGACACGATTTGTAATTGGTGATAATATTTTCAATATGCAAAACAATTATGTAAAAAGCCCTCTCGTTACGGAAGATACCGCCGTTACGACAATACCCAAAAGAGAGCGCAAACGCGTCTGGGAAATAGACTTTTTAAGAGGTCTTTGCGTGCTTTTGATGATACTTGATCACCTCGCCTTGTTGCTTGGTGAGTTTTTCGGTCCGTCTTGGTATGGCGTCGGCTTCGTAAGACGAGGCGTAGGCGACGCTTTTACAACGTTTTGCTATAATTGGATAAACAGCAATGCAAGAGATATAATTCACCCGATAGTTTTGTTTGTTTTCTTCTCCATTTCGGGCATATCCTGCACATTTTCACGCTCAAACACAAAACGGGGTTTTATTTTGCTCGGCGTTGCCCTCCTCTACACGCTCGGCTCGTACATTGCGCAAGAGGTTATGGGTATAAGCGGTGTTTTCGTTGCATTCGGAGTGCTTGATTTTCTTGCTGTTTCCATGCTTTTGTATGCGCTTGTAGCGTTTTTGTGCAGAAATAACCGCTGGGCGATTATAGGAGTGAGCACGGTGCTTATCATTGTCACGCTTTGCCTATATTTCCTCTACACACCGCCAGAAGGAACGCCGATAATATTTGCGATATTCTTCCCTCCACGCGATTTTCACGGCAATCACACCTTCTATTATCAGTCCGAATTTTCTCCGGGCGACCTTTTCCCGATGATACCGTATACTGCATTTTATTTTGCAGGCGTGCTTATGGGACAACTTCTCTATTATTCGCGCACATCATGGTTCTCATATATCGACGGAGCCTGGAACAAGCCCGTGTGTTTTATCGGCAGACACGCGCTCATCATCTATGTCGTGCACGTGGTCTTGCTTGCTGGTATATTGGCTCTCATTTCAGGGTTGTTTATAACCCCGGGAGATTTTGGAATATAACCCCACAACACTGCGCAAAGCGTTTTCACACCGCAATAGCGTGTAGTGCTATAAATCTGTGCGCCCCACCATAATGTCAACAATGTCAACGCTTTACACCAAAAACAACGATTTTTGCTATATCTCAAGCATTTCAGACAAAAGAAAACCCTGCTCTGCAGGGTTTAGTTTTTATATTTGGTAATTGTCAAGGCACCAGCGCTAATCAACGTCAGCCCACAAGCCTAATCCTCGACATCTGTGCACTCTCTTGTCGCACTTGCGCCACTTGATTCATAATTTTTCTCACAAGTCGGTCTCCGCCCTTAACGTTCTTTACAATGCACGGCTTTTCCGCATCAGTAATGATCTGAATGTCCCCGGCATTGATGAAACGTTGAAAAAACTTTTGATTTGTCTCGATGATTTTTATTTCATCAAGAGAAATTACCGTTGTTTTTACATCAAAAAGCCCTTGCCTGTAAACTATTTTGTCCTCTGTCAAAATAAACTCTCTTGCATGAAAACTCAAGCATTGCAAAATAAAGAAAATCGCAACAAGGGCGCCTGCGCCAAGCAAAACCCAGCGCATAACGTCATCGGTGAGAATTTGAGCGGGACCTTCTGTCTTTGTAAACCAACTCTCAATAACGTCTCTATACACCCACACAACGGCAATTATGCCTCCTAAAAAAACGGCGAGAATCACGCTTTTCAAAAACAACCAAGCGGAAAACTTTGCTTTAGCCACTATTCTTTCTATTTTCGAATATCTTCTTTCGAGTGTTTTCATATACTCACCTTCTTATTTGACGCATTTGGGAAATTTCGCTATGCGAAGCAACGTGCATCCGAACGGCACGTAAGTCCTTTCGAGATTTTCCTCTGAAAAACTGCACTTTTTAGGAATTTGCGTAAATCCGTTGACGTCATAGTCCCAGTTGAACACGGTCTTTGAGCGGATGCGCAATTCAAAAGGCGGTTCGTCAAAGGAAAACGGCTTGTCCGTAATATCGTGCACAACGGTCTTTTCCTCTTCATACAGCCGATTGTTCTTCTTTGTAAACACAGGCGCGACGTTCCACTTCTTTGCGGATTTCGCACTTAATATGCGCCTGTCCGTCGGGTTTTGAGTAATGTCGGCAGGCAATTTCAATGCCATAAGCAAATTGCCTTTAAACAAACTCCTCGATCCGTCCGAATTTTCCTCTACCGCAAGCGGAATGGACATCTTAAGCATAAATGTACTGCCCGTTTTCAAAACACACTTGACGGAAATCTCCTTATTTCCACTCGCAACGACTTGTCCACCCGATATAAGTTGCATTGTCGTGCCTTTTGGCACTCTGAAATTGATTTTTAGTTCTTGCTCTCCGCTTGCCTGTTCCACCTTAAACACCACGCTATTCCTAAACGGATAAGCAGTGCGCTCGGATAACGTAAGCGTGCCTCCTCCAACGGAAATGTCCATTGTGCACGGCGTGTATGTAAGGAAATTCAACTCATTCTCACGCACCATACACGCAGTATGCAAATATAGCGGAAATGCCGAAAGCACAGAGATTGCGCCCTTTGACAATTTGCGCGTATAAAATGCGTTGTCGCAATCGGAATAGGGCAACTTTCTGCCCATAGACGCCTCAACCTGATTGATAAGCACAGTATCTTGCACCGCCATGCAATCATCAAAACATGCCCCTGCAACAAGATTGTATGTTATGCGCTCGATTAAGTCCATCGCATGGAAATCGCCCGTCTCCTCAACGACCTTAATAAGCGATTCAAGATACTCGACGCCCGCTTGCACATCTACACCGCGTACACCGTCCTTGCCCGCCAAATACGGATCGCAAGCAAATGCGCCCAGTGGTGTGCCGTGATATTTTTCTATTGAAGAAATAAGTTTCAACGACAAGTTTTTCAATGTGTCGTCACCGACAAATCTTCCGTATGTTGCAGGATATTTTACCGCCTTTGCAAGATTGACTCCGTTTACCTCAACGGCAATTCTGTGCGAAGATTTATCCCATTGTTTTTGTGCAAATTCTCTTGTATACTGTTTGCGCTGTTTTGCAGTGTTGTTAACACAATCGTATGTTAAAACCGTTTTTTTGATACGTTTAAGTGTCGATTGCGAGATATATTTGTGATACGGCTTTTTGTATTCAAAGCGAGACGCAAGCCTTATCCAATCGTTGGTTTCCTCTCTCATTTTCTCGCCCAAGTCTTGCAGCCACTCAAGGTCGGTCGCTCTATACACAGCCTCAAGCGCCTCTATCTCTTCAAGCAATCTTGCGCGCGAATCAAACCAACTTCCCGACACCGAATAGGTGTTAAATTGGTTCTTAAAATATTTCTTGAGGAAAGCCAACACCCTCTCGCTTCCCGTCGCCTCATAGTAGGTAAGCAGGGCTTTTATCGCCTCGATTTTGGGAGTAAGCGACCTGTTATCTTTATCACCGAAATCTCCGCCTTCGTTTGCGCTTGTCAATATCGGCGTGACAAATCCGTCAACTCTTTCCTTCAAGTTCTTATCGTCAAGAGCGTATGCCAACAGCGTTATGCCCCTCAAAAATCGAGGAAGATTCTCGTCTCCGCACCACTCGCCGTTTTTCACCAAGCCCGAAAGAAACCCCAACCTCTTTTGAAGGTTGTTCATGCGTTGCATCTCGTCCAGCAACCAACCTTGCGGTTTAATTGCACCCAGAGGCAATCTTTTTAGGCTTTTTTCGACGGTTTTTGCCAACAGAACATCTCCTTAACTACAGTATCTTATTATAATAAGTTATCACACAAAATTGACAAAATCAAGCGAAACATTTATTATGGCGTTAAGCCGTTACTTTAGTAACGCTTAAAACGCAATGCGAGGTGATTGGATGAAATATGTTCTTGTGCTATGCGACGGAATGGCGGATTATCCCGTTTTTGACGGTAAAACTCCGCTGGAATTTGCCCATACGCCTCACATCGACGCGCTTGCAAAGCAATCTAAAATAGGGCTTGTACGCACTGTTCCCAACGGTTTTGTCCCCGGGAGCGACGTCGCAAATTTAGGCGTATTGGGATATGACGTGCGCACTTGTTATACCGGAAGAAGTCCGCTTGAAGCCATATCGATGGGAGTAAAACTTTGCGATAACGACCTTGCAATGCGCGCCAACCTCGTCACACTCTCGGACGATGAGAATTGGGATGAAAAAATTATGCTCGATTACGGAGCAGACGGAATAAGCACGCAAGAGGCAACCTTGTTGATAGATTATCTCAACTCTCATCTTGCCAAAGCCGATTATAGACTATATTCGGGCACCGCATATAGGCATTGCCTTGTCGTGAACGATGCAAAACCGCAAGAGATTCTCACCCCTCCGCACGACATCACGGGAGAGAAAATAGGCGCATATATGCCCAAGGGGGACCTCGCGCCCCTTCTCGCGTCATTGATAAAACGTTCGTATGATTTGCTCTCTGTGCACCCTATTAACCTTGCGAGAATAAAGGATGGCAAACGCCCTGCAAACGCTCTATGGTTTTGGGGAGAAGGCACAAAGCCTCAAATAAGTGACTTCCACGAAAAATACGGCAAGCGCGCCTGCATGATAAGCGCAGTGGATTTGCTAAAAGGCATTGCGATTGCAAGTGGAATGAATGTGGTCAAAGTCGAAGGTGCAACAGGCACCGTCGACACCGATTATGACGGCAAAGCAACCGCTTGTTTGAATGCTCTTAACGACGCCGATTTTTGCATGGCACACCTTGAAGGAACCGACGAAAGCGGACATCAAGGCAACCCCTCTGAAAAGGCAAGAGCAATCTCGCTTATCGACAAAAAAATTATCGGCAAAATCACATCCGCACTGCAAAAAGAAAATGAGGACTTTGCTCTGCTTGTAATGCCCGACCACTATACTCCATCCGCTCTTCGCACCCATACATCGGAGCCCGTGCCATATATGATGTTCTCTTCAAAATCGTCTTTGGGAAGTAACGGAGAATACAGCGAGAAATGGGCAAATAAAAACGGCAAACTTATAGAAAACCCATACGATTTGATAAGCGAATTTTTAAGTTTATGATTTTACACATAATCACAAAAACACGGCTTTATGCCGTGCTTTTGCGTATATAAAGTGCGTTTTTGTGCAAATATTATTTGTTTTTATAACCGCTTTCTTTGATGTTGTCGACAAGGCTTTTTCTCCGCATTTTGCCGTCTTTAAAAGAGGACACTTCCACTTTGAATTTATGAGATACGCTCTTTTTGCGACATCTTTCAACAAACATTGCAATCTTAATAGCAAGTTGCACCAGCGCAACAACAAGCGTAATTGCAACCACAATCCATCTCTCGATGTCAGGCTTATTGGTTGCAATACCCACCATAGAAACTATGCCGAGCGCAAGCAGAAAAATATTGGCGCACGCCTTGAAAATCCCCAGCACTTTTTTGTATGTTTTGACATTGCTTTTTGCGTTTTGCGGATGCTTTATAGACATTGCGATAAGCGCAATAAACACAATCACAAACACGACAAGTAGCGGTATCAGCACATAGGCATACACACTATCTACCCACCCTCTTGCAATAAACGAACAAGTGGACGCAATCGCATATCCTGCAGATATAAACGTCCACACCGTGCTAATTTTTTGCAAAACTGTCATTTGCCCATCATCTGCGACGGGCGCGACCACACTTGTCTGCGCGTCTTTGGGTTGAAACGTGCTTTTGCTCATACGTCTGCGCCTACTGCGTTACACCTCTTTGGCAACGACTCTTGCAAGAAAATCATCGCAAAGACGGATGTTTTCAACCGCTGCCCCGGTATTCCAATTAAGCGGATAGCAGTGATTGTCCAAAAGGGATGTACTGTGATGCTCCTCTACGTGCACGCCGAGTTCTTGAAGTTTTGCGACAAACTTTTGTCCTTGCCCCTTGCAGAACATATCCTTTTGAGCATAAGTGACAAAAGATATTGGGAAATCTGCGCTCAAATGCTCTATAGGCGCAAGAATATCGGTATACGCATAAGAGTCCAATTCCTTTACGTGCACACCGCTGAAGTCGTAAAGCACTCTGTCCGTGAGGCGGAATGGCATCTTTTGTCCAAGCGCCTCGGCAAGATCATAAATACCGCAATCGAGCATAGCCGTGCGGAATTTAAGAGATGTCTTAACCTCATATCTTTCTTGCAAATACTCGCTTGTGGACACGCACGCAAGCATTGCCGAATAATATCCGCCTGCACTGTCGCCTGACACGCACATATTATCTAAATCGAGATTGTACTTTTGCGCATTCTCTCCCACCCAATTAAGAGCGGACACAAGATGTTGCAAACCTGTCGGGAAAAGATATTCAGGACCAAGTCCGTAATTGACGTTTACCACAAAAAAGCCCTTATTTGCCGCCCATCTGGCAAGTCCTCTGCGATAGTGCTTGTCACCTGCCACAAATCCACCGCCGTGTATGTAGAAAAATACGGGATATTTCTCGTCCGTCTCTTTTTTCACATAATACGTGTCAAGTTTGCACGCCTTATCGTCGGCGTATGGGATGTCTTTTTCAATTTGGAAATCGACGTTTTTGAATTTGAGCATTTTCTTCTCGTTTTGCGCGTGGTCGAACATTTTATCCACCGCTTTAAACAAAAACTGTACAAAAGTCATAATTTACCTCGTTATGTTATAAAATTATTTTAGCACGTATCAGACGTTTGTGCAATAACCTTTTTTCTTTATGGCAACCGAGGTTGGCATACGCAAAAAAGCGTTGACATATTGCAAAAAGTATGATAATAAAAATAATGAAAACTTTGTGGACTTTTCCGGGCATTATGCCACCTTTTCGCCACACGATTGCGCGTTGCAATTGTGTGTTTTATTTTGCGACGCGACATTGACAAGGGGTTACTTATGAACAAACTCAAACTTCACAGTGAAATCGTATATTTTGTCGCAATCGCATTGCTTGCGCTATCGGTGGCAATGCTTACATCCGCAGGCTACGGACTTTCAATGCTCGTTGCCCCCGCCTACCTTTTGAGCCTCAAAATAGGCATAACGTTCGGCGAGGCGGAATACATAATTCAAGCAATACTCTTTGTGCTATTTTGCTTAATCACACGCAAATTTAAGCCCGTATACCTCTCCTCGTTTGTAACATGCCTTATATATGGCGTGATTTTGGACCTGTGGCAAAGAATTCCTGTATTCAACCCCGCAATAAATCCGCCTGAAAGTTTTGAAATGTGGGCGCGCATTCTGATGTTTGTGCTGGGCACGTTGCTAACATGCTTCTCTGTAGCACTGTTTTTCAAATCCTATCTATATCCGCAAGTGTACGACTTCTTTGTCAAAGGAATATGCGAGCGTTTCCACGCAAAGAACCTCGTTGTAAAAACCATTTTCGACTTTACCTTGCTTGCAA
>CAZCKS010000003.1:0-59390 GCA_964499325.1 uncultured Bacteroides sp.
CCTTAAAACAGACCTTGTAGGCATAGGCTACGACATACACCGTATGCAAAAAGGAGACGGAATACGCCTTATGGGCACAACAATTCCTTGCGAATTCTCCTTTATTGCCCACAGCGACGGAGACGTTGCTATACACGCCATTATGGACGCAATTTTGTCCGCAATCGGCGAAAAGGACATCGGGCATCTCTTCCCAGTAGACGACGAGAGATACGATAACGCAAACAGCATAGATTTACTTTACACCGTCCTCGAAAAGGCAAAAAATAAGGGCTATGCGATTCAAAATTGCGCCGTGTCGATAATCGCAGAAAGGCCTATGCTTTCTCCATATATAGACAATATGCGCAACAATATGAGTGCCGTTCTCGACATTCCCTGCGATAAAATCGGTATAACCGCCACCACAAACGAGCAAGTGGGCGACCTCGGCGATTGCAAATCGATAGCCTGTTTTGCAACTGCACTTTTACAATAATATGAACAAACAAGACGTAATAAAATTTTTTGACAAATATGCACCTCGCTGGGATAGCGACATGATACGCAATGAAGACATAATCTCCACAATCTTAACTCTGTCCGACATACGCAAAGGCATAGACGTTTTGGATGTTGCGTGTGGCACGGGCGTTTTGTTTGAAGATTATATCAACCGTGGAGTAAACTCTGTTGTCGGCATAGACATTTCCCCTAAAATGGTGGAAATCGCAAGGCGCAAATACCCTCAAATTGAGGTTGTTTGCGCGGATGTCGAAACCGCCGTATTTGATAAGCAATTCGACGTCGTAATGGTATACAATGCAGTTCCCCACTTTCCCGATCCCGAAGCACTTGTCAAGGCACTTGCAAACCTTACAAAAGCAGGCGGAAGATTAAGCGTTGCTCATTCCATGAGTCGTGAAGCACTTAAGGAGCACCACAAGCACGCAATGAGCGTGTCTATCGACTTGCTTACAGCAGAAGAATTGGCAAAAGTTTTTTCGCCATATTTCGACGTCGACGTTATTGTATCCACGGATAAAATGTATCAAGTGTCTGGCGTGAGAAAAAACAATTTTTAGGCGCAAAACACGTAAAATACAGCAAAAAATCATCAGAAAATAGGCGTTTTTTGTAAAATGCAACCTAAGGTTGCGAAATTGACAATCAAAATGGATGGCGCAACCAAGGATGTTTTTGGCACAATTAAAGCACAAAAACACGAGGTGAGTTATGGACATCACAACTGCAAACAGACTTTACGAATTAAGAAAACAACACGGATATTCGCAAGACGAACTTGCCGAAATGCTCAATGTATCAAGGCAAGCGGTATCCAAATGGGAACGCTCGGAAAGTTCTCCCGATACAGACAATCTCATTGCGCTTGCTCGCTTATATAACGTCAGTCTCGATCAACTTCTTGGTTTCAACGTAAACGATAAAATCAAAGATGACACGCAAGACGAGAGCGACAAAACCACGGAAGAGCAATCTCAAGCCTCCGAAGACGGCGTGCATATCGACGACGGTAAAAACCACGTGCATATTGATGGCAGTGGCATACACGTGCAAGACAAAAACGGCGAAAGCGTGCACATCACGGGCAATATCGCAAAATTTGTCAATAAGGTGGTTGGCGAAGTCCATGTAAACGACGACGGCGAAGACGACGAAGATGAAGAATGCAATGAAAAGTGCGACAAGCACATCGCATGCAATATCAAATCCACAAAGGCCAAAATTAAAGGCATAACAGGCTCTATTGTGTTTACTCTCTGCCTTGCCGCATATCTTGCAATAGGCTTTACCTGCAAACTTTGGCACCCCGGCTGGCTTGTGTTCTTAATCCCTATGGTAGCGGACGGCATTACGGATATGATTATCGAGCGCAACCCATCCCTCTTCCCCATTGTGATTATCGCAGTTGGCACTTACCTGCTTTTAGGCTTCACATTGGGATGGCATCCGTATTGGGCAGTGCTTTGTACAATCCCGGCATATTACATTATAGAAGAGCCTATCAAAAAAGCGGTAAAATCCAAAAATGACGGCATTACGATTGAGTTAGATTACTCCGCCGACAATCAAGACGGAAACAAGGATTAATACTCACAACATTTCAACACAAGTAAAAATCGGGCGCATTTGCTCGATTTTTCATTTTGAAAAAACCTTTTAGTTTTAATGTAATTTACGTGCGCAATTTGATTGACACTGCCCGATATTACATATATACTCGTGTTGAAAATAAAACTTTCACTGCCGGGTGAAAAGCGTCAGGTTGTATCGATAGGCCTATGAAGATACAATCGAGGCGCCTTTTTTGTTGATAAAGGGATTGAACGCTCATTGTTTCAAAACATTGCCCGAATTGACATAAAATGCGCAAATCACAGGTGAAAAAATGCAACAGAAAACAATCAAAAATCAAACTTTACGCGATTTTTCAAAGTACGTCTCCGCAAATATCATTGCAATGATAGGGCTTTCTTGCTACATTCTGGCGGACACATTCTTCATATCCTTAAGCCTTGGTGAAACGGGACTTGCGGCGCTCAGCCTTTCAAGCCCAGCGTTTAACCTTGTCTTTGCCATGGGCATGATGTTCGCAGTCGGCGGAGCAACAAAATTTGCCATACATAAAGGTGCACAGGACAACAAGAACGCAAACAGGGTTTTCACACACACAATTCTTATTGTAGGAATAATATCGGCAATATTTGTGCTTATCGGCGCATTTTTAAGCGGACAAGTAGCCACTCTTCTTGGCGCAAAGAGCGATACTTATGATTACAGCAAGACATACGTGCAAATCATCCTTTGCTTTGCCCCCTTCTTTATGTACAGCAACGTATTCCAAAGTTTCATCCGCAACGACGGCGCACCCCGCCTTGCTATGATAGCGTCGCTTGCAGGCAACCTATTCAACATCGTATTCGACTACGTTCTTGTGTTCCCCTGCAAGATGGGAATGTTGGGCGCAGCACTCGCAACGGGCCTTTCTCCGATTGTTAGTATACTCATATTGACGCTACACTTTATTCGCAAAAAGAACTCGTTCAAAATTGAAAAAACTCGCATAATTCCTCGCGTTTACGGCAGTATTTGCACGCTTGGACTCGCCTCTTTCATCACAGAGTTTTCACTGGGCATAGTGATGATGGTTTTCAACAACCTCTTCGACAGTTTGGGCGGAACGACCGCCGTTGCGGCATATAGCATCGTTATCAACGTTAACTATGTCATAAACGCTGTTTTCAACGGCGTTGCAAGCGGTACTCAACCAATGATAAGTTTCAGTTATGGCGAAAACGATTTGAAGAAAATAAAACAAATACTTAAATACGCACTTATAACGGTGTCGATTATTGCCGCAATTTTGTATATTGCACTATTCTTCGGTGCGGATTTGATAACAAAGATATTCAACACAAAGGGCGAAGAAACACTGCAAAACCTTGCTACATTCGGCATTAGACTATACTTTATCTCGGCGTTTTTCTCGGGCTTCAACCTCCTCTTCTATTGCTATTTCTCGGCATCTAATAGGGGATTTTCCTCGCAAATCATCACACTGTTGCGTGGTATCGCACTTGTGCTCCCGTTTGCATTCTTGTTCTCATCCCTATGGGATATGACCGGACTTTGGCTCGCTGTGCCTGGAGCGGAGTTTTTGACGCTTTGCGTTTCACTTGTGCTGTTTTTCGTATCTAATAAGGCTCGTATGAACGTAAGCGCACAGCCTTACATTAGAGAGTAAAAACAACAAATAGTATAACCTAAATACGGTTCGTTTTGAGGTGCGTGCATTGACATGCGCCTCTTTTTTGTTATAATTGATTTATGGCACAACTCAAGCGTGAAAAAATCATAGTTATAACCGCAATAATTCTCCTTGAAATCATTGTTTTAGGCATTATTGGCACGGGGATATATTTGGGCATGTACTCCTCTGTAGGACACGCCTATTCATTGAATAGGATAGACCTTACAATACGGAACAACTCTGTTCCCGACGAATTAAAATACATGTACGACACAACTATTGTAGACGACGGCGACGGCGGAGAACCTTATCTTGCACATCCCGACTCTATCGTTATGCCAACAAAAGACGGACAAGACGCAATTTACACCTTTTACGTGCTCGGACACGGTAAAGGCGAGATTGCCACAAAGTATTCTCTCGACGGTGGACTTACCTATTCTTCACGCCTTACCACTACTCCGCAAAGTTGGGAAAAGAGCGAGGAAACCCCCACTGTTTATAGGCTGGATTTTCAAGACGGACACACACAATTTTTGCTTGTAAGCGCATGTCCCAAATGGGTTGGATACAAAGAGGGTAACGGATTTTGTGCAAGTATAACGGACGAGGACGGAAACTGGAGTGAATTTGAACGCTTCTACGGCAAAAACGACACCCCGCACCTCTATCCGATAGTCGCAATGAGTTCCCTTGTTCACCTCAAAGAAAATGGCGAATATGTGGACAAATGGATGGGATTTTTCCACGACAACAAATTCCGTCTATTCAGCACTATTCTATCCTTTGAGGACGGAAAAATGCACTGGTCTACCCCGACAGAATATCTTGAAAATTCCTATGACGAAACCGGCAAAAACATTAGCCAAACGCTCAAAGCAAAAGCAGTGCATCTGTGCGAAGTGCTTGTTGTGCGCAACGACGGCGGAAACGGCGACGTGTTGTGTATGATTGGAAGAAGCGATACAAAACTTATGAACAGCCTCATGACATTCTCATACGACGAGGGAAAGACCTGGAGCCAACTTAAAGAGGTGCCTGCCGAACTCAACGGCGAACGTCACAAAGCCGTATATGACGGCAATCGCCTACTTATAACCTTTAGAAGCATCGAACGAGACAGCGCACTTGTAAAATCCTATCACACCAACAAGTTTATAAGTGAGGGATGCGTTGCTTGGGCAGGCTCCTTTGAAAGCCTTGAAAATTGGTATTATCACGGAGAATCGACCGGGCAATACCGCATAAAACTTTTCCACACCTATCTCAACGGGCAAACGACGTCCACCTTCCGCGCAAACCCCGACACGGGTTACTGCGGAGTGGTAATAATAGACGGATATATCACTGTCTGCACATACGGCAAGGCGATTGCAGGAAGCGATAAAACAGTCATTATTTCTCGTCGCATAAAACTTGACGACATAGACAAACTTTATCAATATCTCAACAACTAAAAGAGGCAAATCATGGCAAAATCCAACGTAAAACTCCCTATGTCCGTAAAAATGATTATCGTAGCCATTGTGCTACTTGCGTTTTTGTTTGCATTTTCTGTAGCAGGCTGGGGAATGGGCATCGCAATCACACGAAGCGAGACCAACTTCGACTTCTCCCCTCTATCAAATCAGACAAACAAGGTTATATTGTTTATCGGCGACGGCATGGGACAAAACCACGTCAAACTTACAAGCACGTATTATGACAAAACACTTTATATGACAACCCTCGACAATCACGGGCTTGTAACTACTCACTCAAATTCTTTGATGTCCGCAACAGATAGCGCAGCGGCAGGAAGCGCACTTGCAACAGGGCGCAAATACGATAACGGCGAAGTTGCGCGTCACGACGGACAAGACGTGCAAAGCATAAGCGAACAAGCCAAAGCAAATGGCTTGGGCGTCGGCATAGTCACCACCGATTCGCTTACGGGCGCAACTCCGTCAGCATTCTCTTCTCACGCAAACAACAGAGGCGACAATCAAGACATTATGCTCGGTCAACTTGCCAACGGTTTTGATTTATACCTTGGCAAAACAAGCGGAAATCACGTCGACGCAAAGCAACAATGGATAGACAGCGGATATTCGTTTGTTGACACATTCGACAGTTTAAGTGTCGAATGCGATAAGATAATCGGTGCATTTGCGTCAGTTGTCGCAAATAATGGCACAAGCGAAAATCCCACACTTGAAATGCTCACCGAATTTGCAATCGCCTTTATGGAAGCAAAATATCCAAACGGCTATTTCCTCATGATAGAAGGTGCGCACATAGACAAAATGAGCCACGACAACCTTGTGTTTGAAATGATGGAATATCTTGTGTCTTTCGACAACAGCGTTGCGTATGCACATCAAACGCTTAAGAATGAAAACATCGGAATTTTTGTCACTGCCGACCACGAAACAGGCTGGCTCAAATACACCGATAATACAAATAAAATATCAAACGACCTTTATCAAAACGGAGGACACTCGTCAAGGCACGTCCCCTACTATGCTTATGTAAACACAAAAGATAACGCCGATGTCGCAAGCGTTTTACCCTACAAAATCGACAACACCGACGTATATAAACTGTGCAAAACATTGTTGCTGGGATGATTATGTCAACGCATGTTCGCCCATAAACAACGGATTTTCGCACTATAAGAACACGTTGAGCACCAATCCTATCACAAGCAAATGTAGCGGATAATAAATGTAAAATGCCCATTTCATAAATTTGTTTATGGTGGGATTGCTTCCTCGCTTGCCATTGTAAAGCATTATAACGGGCACGGCAAGGAATGTGCAATACTGCAAAAACGCATACGGTTTTGACAGCGAGAAATAGTACACAACAACATAAAGCGATACCCACAACAAACACCACAGAATTTGCTTGAGCGGTTTGTCTCTGTTTGAGCCGATTGCAAGCACGCACAGCGAGGCAATACAACTCCAATCCACGGGGAATGACACCGCACACAGCAATACTACAATGACCATTTTCATCCAAGACTTGAGTTTTTCACTGTCGTTTACTTTTAGCATTACAAGCCCGATTGCAAGCGACCATATAACACTGCCCTGATTCAAAAATCTCGTTATCCCCTCGCCCGTGGCAAACGGCACGAAACATAGAGGTCCGTACTTTACATAAATTTCCGTCTGCAACATATACGGCACGTGCGAGATAAGCGCAAAAATAAAAAGGCGCAAAATATACTTGTTTAAATCTCGAGTATAATAATAGCCCTCCGCAACGCAATAACACATAATCGGGCAAGCAAGGCGACCTATCACGTGAAATACGATTGCCATAGGTTCCGTTGAATAGTTGGGGAAAATAAGCCACGTGACGTGGTCAAGTGTCATTGCAAATATCGCAATGAGTTTCAGTACATTTTGATTTAGCGGTTTCTTAAATTCAGCCACCCTCTCCCTCACAATCCAACCTATATGCAAAAATTATACTCCCCACACAAAAACCTTGTCAATGCCGAATTTTAATCACGTACGCAATCTTCTTTGATTTGCCCCCAAAAAAATACTCCATTAAAAGCATCTAATAGGAAGTATATATAGAATGTTAAACAATACTGTTGCTTTTTCTACGCAACGGGTGGACAATATTGTCTATGGTATTTTGTTATAATTAAAATGAGGAGAATGTTTAATATGCGAAAAGATTATGCGAAAAAAACTATCATAATTCACATTTATGAAGCGCTAAAACAGTATACGAGCGAAGACAACCCCGTATCATACACGGACTTGGCACGCTTTTTCCAAGAATCAGACAGACCTTGCGATAGAAAAACCGTTGCTCGAAACGTCCAATATCTCATCGACGATGGATTTCCTATTGTCAAAACCGAAAACGGTAAGTGTTATTTCGCCTCCAAACAAAATCCTTCGCAAAAATAGTTTCTCAATATTTCAACCACAAAAGGAGAGTTATTATGTTGACATTTGATTTAGACCACTCTTATGGCGAATGCGCAAAAGTTATATATGAAAATTTATGTACAAAATACAGATGGAATGCGATATACAGCAAAGATTTTACATACGGCAAATTGTTTTTTGCACCATACGCGACACGCAAAGGATTGAGTGTTTGGTTTTTAGCGCATAATAACTGGACAAAAACAAACAACGGAATGTGGCAAAATGAAATATTTCTCGAAAAAGGAGAACTCGTAGAAAGTTACCCCGTAGATAAGAGTTATTACTCCGACCAGACCGATCGCGTCGTATTTACAAAGAATAGCGATGGTTGCTATGTTTTTCTCGGCGTATATAAATTCCACTCGACAAAACAAACGGTGTGGAAAAGCGATTTTCGCTCGAATGACGGCAAACTTATTGCGCCGAAAGGCACAGAAAAGAGAGAAACTATCTTCATTCGAATAAGTGACACTTATCCTATGGTTGAAGTGGACGATCCCTACCCCGACCTCATACAAGGGCATTTGTGGAGCAAGGCAGAATACACCACAATATTTGAAGGTTTCTTGCGCGAATATGTTTTAGAACCACATCCGACTCGCAGCGTTAATTTGTTTCGGTTTGCACAAAGCCAAAGGTGCATTGATTTGGCGTTCCGCATTGGATACAACTCCTTTTCGGATGTTGCTCGCATGATAAAAGGAATAGTCGAAGATTTAGGCATCCCCAACAATGCCCCGTTTTTCAGACTGGACACACATTCTGACAAATTGCGCGAAGTTTCATACGAACTTATCGCAAAATACAATCTTCTTGACAAAACAAAAAGGCAACTAACGTTCCGCGCCCCCGATCCCAATGATTTGCGCTTGCGCCCTCGCTGATTTTCCACACAAAAGCCTGCCTCTTGGCAGGCTTTTGTTGCATATATCGGTTCTATCCTTAAAACCTACGCCTCTTCAAGTTGTGATACCCTCGCATTCGAAAACGCATTACCATTTTATTCAACTCTTTCTTATTCACCTCTTTAATATCCATTTTTATATCATAATTCACATAATAACCGTCTATTACAATAAACTCTTTAGTTTTGTGATTTACAAACAACATTGTCGCATCAAAAGCCTCATCATCAATCTCTTCACGCACAAAAACACAATCCCAAGCGTCAATAGTTTGATACAAATAATCGAGCCTCTTAAACTTTGTCTTATAGTCTATTGACAAAGATATCTCGTCGCCATCAAAAAAAGACAAACTGTCAAGCCATTCCGAAATGTCCCATTCCACGATGTCTTTTACTGAAACGGTATCATATCGCACCTTAAATCCAGCGTTAATAATCCAATTATACGCATTCGCCCAACATGCAAGATATTCGGCATCAACTTCATTGTTGTCGTAACGCTTAATTGCCTTTAAAATATTTTTAACTTGATAATACTTTTCAAAGGCATTGTCAAGATCAAATTCTTTTTCGTCAATCTTAATTAAAAATGGCTCCAATTCTTCAATGGTGCAATTTACACTGCATATTTTTTCAAACAACTCGTTGTTATACATGTTATCCACCTCCAAACTTTATAATTTAAACAAAAGGCATTGGCTCTTTATTACTCACCTTGGTTGCAATAGTATTCATACTCGCATATCGATGCACATACAAAATCAATTCCAAGTCCGTCAAAAGCAACATATATCCTCCCGTCAATCATTTTTGACATTGCAACCTCACAGTCAACCCTTTGAGGGAAACACATCCTCATGGACATATATTCACAATCAAAAAAAATAAGTTCTACATTTTTTTGCCACGCTTTTTGTTGGGCACATTAAAGATGAGCGACAAGTTATTTTGATCTTCGCCAAAAGAAGACAACTCCAATGCTTTAACTTTCAACGCTTCAGGCGAATAATCACCAAAAGCCTCTTTCCACCCCATAACAAGGTTGGGATAATCATTGTCTTTGCGTGTCGGTTGCTTTGAACTCTCACCAAAATAAATAAGCATATTTCCATCCGTATCAGTTTCAAAAGACGGACAGTTGGACAATTCAATTTCGCCTCCCGTTAATGCGCTTTCAAGCGGATCATACGGTAGGTATACGTCAATTCTGCCATGCTCCCCACCCTCCAATGAAAAGCATGTTATGTCTGCCCATCCATTGCACCAACGAAGCCTTTCTTCCAAAAATGTGCCGCCACATATTTCAGCGGAGTCTGCATGTGTAGCAAAAATTTCATTTATTTTGGATGCATTTGAAGAAATTTTTATATACCCTTCATGAGCCCTATAACCATTACGATTGCCAATCGACGTTGCGTTGCAATAAATGTCCAAAACCTCTTTTGCATCAATCTGATAAACATCACAGTTTTCAAAGCCGATCATAAGAGTCTTGCTTTTACTCAAAAAATCTTTGTCAATAATCAAATTATTCATAAAAAACCTCCCTTCGCCTTAATTTAATTAATAATAACACCACTCGACTAAAAACAAACTATATTTTAATGCATTCCGAAGATATTTTTCGTCAAACTGTATTGTCTATAATAAAAAATGGACTTTATTGGATAATAATCTCCATAAAAGTCCATCTCTATTTAAGTATTGAAACTTAAGTCAAATACAATCAATTCAAAAACTGCTCGGTTGTACGGATTCTAATTGCATATATGCTTTTTATTAACACAATATTAAATATAAGGCTAATGCTTTAGTCTTTTTACATCTTATATGCGCATTTGAGTCGAATAAATGCGCCTTTACAGATATATGTATCAAACAAGCAATAAGACAATGTCGCCGACAAGCCAGCAGAAGGCCAGATTTATTGCTATTGCCGACGCAACAACGCCGATAATGCCACAAACAAGCGTCGCAATAGGTTTGACTCTGCCTGCCTCTTTGTCTGCAATAAACGTTTTGATGGATCGCACACCGAAAACCATACTTATTATCATCAGAACTATGCCGTGAAGACCTATTAATATATTTGGCCACGACACAGTGTAAGATGCGCCGGCTTCTTCCATAATTTCATTCATACTAAGTGTCGATAGTACTGAAGACATAAGGAAAACCGACAAATTCCCGAATATTGTGGACAACAGGGCTTTGGCAAAGCCGTGCATTCTGTCTCCTTGCTGTTTGACGGGCGCATTAACATTTTGTGGAACCGGCTCATCAACAACTTCAACAGGCACGATTTCCGTCAATTCTTCAAAAACCACGCCGTTTTTCAAGCATTCATCACAGATGTTGCCGTCGTGATCCAATTCTTTTCCGCATTTCATGCAACGCATATTTGTTCCTCCTTTTATTATAAGGCAGAATTGTATATTCTTAACGCCTCTGCCATAAGATCGTAATTGATTTCGCTATACAACTCATCGTCCACTTGCGAGTAGAAATTAACAAGTTCTTCACGAGAAAGATCGTCGCCTTTTGCTTCCTTTAACTTTTCCAAATCTTTTGCAACTTGTTCTTGATACTCTACTGCCCTTTCAGAGCGCCAAATCGTATCGTGTCCGCCAATCAAACCCTCTCCGATATAATACTCAACATTGGGATTGACAATGTGGTCTCGATAGGCAATAACGGATTGCTCTGTGTATGAGATAACCTTGTCATTTACTCCGTGGGCAATAAGCACGGGGATATTTACGGAGTTTATACCCTTTACACCGCTACACTTTATATATTTGCCGAAAAGCACCGCTTGATATGCCTTGATAAACGTCGACGGAAGCCCTACATCTGCCAGCGAGCCAACATATTGCTTGCCCTTGTCTATGATAAGCGTATAGCAGTTGTTGACTGGCGCAACAGCCACGACTGCGTTTATACCGTCGTGCAACTCAAGCACCGACGTGACAGCATAACCGCCACACGAATGCCCAAACAAAAATCGTTTTGCCGAAGAAAATCGCTCCGATCGTTCTATATATGTCAATGCATTGTCCAAATCTACCAACGATTGACAAAAGCCTGTTGTCGAATCTCCCGCCGAATCATAAGTCCCTCTCCCGTCATACGCAAAAACAGAATAATCGTTTTGAACAAAATATCGGATAATCGGCAAATAGTCGTCCGCACCGGAATGAAATCCATGCACCACAACGACAATTCCCTTGGAGTTTTCCGCCTGATAGAAATATCCTTTCAAGTCGACGTCGCCTGACGGGAAAAAGAACTCTTCTCTGTCGGGTGCGTTCTCCATGGATTCATAACACCTTATTCCCGGTGTGATTTCATAATCCGGACGCTCATATCTCGGGAAAAAGGTGTCGTAAAGAGTCATCATACCCAACACGCTTGCAATTCCCAGCCCCGTGGCGGCGGCTACTATTTGAGCCATTGCATGCTTTTTCTTGGCATTATCCAGCGTTTTGGCGATTTTTATAATGCCGTCTGCGGACTTCTTACCCATTTACAAATCTCCTTACATAGTCATCCATAGTGACAAAGTGGTAGTTGCTGTCTATAAGTCTTTCAATTATATTGCGTACTGTTGTCCTATATCCCTCTCGTCCGCGTGCGATATACATTCTATCCGTCCACGGCAACTCCTTATATTTTGGAAACTCGTGGCAAGAGATTTCAAAAGGATGTAGATAGAACAAATACGCATTTGATTCTTTTATATGCCCTTGTATTATTTTATTGGTGGCAAAGCGTGGCAACAGACGAAGATATGCGCCTCCGCAAACGGGGATTTGTCCCAATGCGGTTTTACGCACGCACGGTTTAAACTCAAAAAAACCGTCCTTTTCGTATACCACGTCATTGATTTTTTTATAGTCGTTTAGTGGCAAGTATCCCGACCTCAACGCTCCGTTGCAATTCAGTGCGCTGGAATCGTACTTATATCCGACGCCCTTGAGTAATGCCATCTTTTGTTCGCTTATACCAAAGCAAGGGGCACGATAGCCGAGCATTTCGCATCCGTAAATATCCTCTATCCTCTTCTTTGCTTCCGTTATATCGTAAAGAAATCGCTCGTCGGATACTTGCGTAACGTCTTCGTGATTTAGCGCATGCACAGCCAACTTATGCCCGTTCGCCATGGCTTCTTTTAGCGGTGTCTGCCAACGACTTGCAGTGTCCACGGTCAAAAATAGCGTTGCCTTCACGCCGTAATCGTCCAACAATTCAAGATACGCATACAGCCCGTCTTCGGCATCATAGGTGCTGTCGAAAGGAATATGATTTTCCTTTATACAACTCGTATCGAAAAAGGACTCTACATCCATTGTGAAAAATGCGACGTTATCCATTGGTCACTTCTTTAACAAAGTCGGTTATTGCCTGATCATATTTTTCTTCGGCATTTATGCGAATGTGTGAATGTATGCCCTTGTCGAACCAGAGCAACCTTTTTTGCTCCGCTCCGCATTTCTCGTAAAGACGATTTACGTTATCGGCAGGCGAGTATACATCCTCTTTGCTATATATAAAAAGCATCGGTTTATTCATCTTATCTATGCAATGAATGGGTCCGTGATGCGCAGGATTTTTGCCTGCGTGCAACTTAACCTCTTGCATAACAAGTTCCACACTCGGATGAGCAGGTTGTTTTCTTTCGCGTATTCTTCTTTCAAGCATATCGCCAAAGTGCAAATACATTCCGTCAACCGTCAATCCATCGAGATAATCGGGAGCGTTTTCGCACACGAACGCATTAAGCGCCGTTGCCGCACCTATACAAATGCCGTGCATCCAAATGCTTTTTACCCCCTTTTCGGAGTGCAAAAATTCTGCCCATACAAGCAAATCTTCATACTCTTTTAATCCCAACGTATTATATCTGCCCTCCGATAAACCGTGTGAGCGATTGTCTATGGCAAGCACGTTATAGCCGAGTTTCTCATAAGGCATGGCAAAATAGTAGGAATAAACGCAAGTTTCCATTCTGCCCGGAACTACGATTACCGCCTTATCGTTGCCAAAATCAAAGTATTCGCCGACAAGTTTAAACTTACCGCTTTGGACGCTGACTTGAGAATGATATTCTTCACGCTCGGCGCCCCACTCTTCTCCTCGGGCAAACATTGTTCTTTGTTCTTCGTCATCCCAACTACAATTTCTCGACCACTTTTCCTTGCTTGTTCTGACAAGCAATATTTCAAACAAAATTATTGAGACAAGCACTGTTAAGAATATATACATCAACAACGCTCCGCCTATTATGCCCAAAACGATATACAATGCAATCATACGACACCCACTATAACGTCATACACGCTTTGACCGCCGTACAACATATCGATTTCAATATCCTCGAATTCCGCATTCAAGGTTTCTTCTATCGTTTTTTGCTCGTCATCGCTCAATTTTGCACCGACGAGCACGATAAACGCACTCTTTTTAGACAAATCCTCTATCGCGTTCAACGCATTGACAAGCGCAGCCGTAATATCGACATTTGCAGACAGCGGTCTCTTTCCGACAAAGCCCAAATAATCTCCTTTATTGCAAGAAAATCCGTTGCAAGAATAATCTCTGACGGCTTTTGCTACCGAAACCGTCAAAATGCTTTGTGCGCCATCCCTCATAGCCTCGACACGCTCGTCGCAATCCTCGATGTCGGGAGAACCGAGCGCAAGAGCATAATATCCTTCCAAAACAGACTTTGTTGGAATTACCACCACTTTATCGCTTATTTGTGCGACATTTGCCCCTTGGATTGCCGCTTGCTCGATGTTGGAGTTATTGGGAAGCACAACGATTTTGTCCGCGTCGAGTTTGGTATATGCGTCAACAAAACTTTCTGCAGAAGTGTTCATTGTTTGACCGCCCGAAAGCACGATATCGGCACCGCAATTGCGCAAAATTTCAGAGATACCGTCGCCATCAGCAACAGCAACTACAGCAAGCGGTTTGTGCTCTTCAATATTCACTTTTTTTATCGCATACAAATCCTCATCGGTCGCCTCTTCAACATCCTGTTTTCTACTTTCAAATTCAGTATGTTGAATTTGCATATTCTCCAATTTGAAGGATACGAATTCGCCATATCTATGCGCTATTGCGATTGCTTTTTCTGGCTCGAAGGTGTGTACGTGCACCTTTACGATGTCCTCCGCGCGGATAACGACAAGCGAGTTGCCTATAGTCGCAAGTTCTTTTCTGAAAGCGTCTATATCGAACGACGAAATCGGCGCTTTTACATCGAGTAATTGCAACAAAAACTCCGTGCAATACCCGTATTCAAAAGTGCCTTTCAGCATCGCGGGCTGCGCCTCTTGTTGCAATGATTCTATTTGCGTACCGTCCGCCAGTGCTATATTCTCGCCATACATTGCTCTTGTCATTCCGTCTATAATCGTGATATATCCTACCGCTCCGCTATCCAACACTCCTGCGTCTTTAAGCACCTTAAGGATTTCGGGAGTGTGCTTAACGGATTTGCGCATCTCGGCAAGATACATGGACATTACCATATCCACGGTTATACCGCGCCTTATTTGCGCCCTAACATTCTCTATGCCCTCTCTGGCAACAGTGAGGATTGTTCCCTCGACAGGGTGCATAACCGCAGAATATGCCGTTTTATACGCTCCTATAAGCGCGTCTCGGAGTTCGCCGGCGTCCACTATGCCCTTGCGCTCCAATTCGCCTGACATTCCATAAAATAATTGTGAAAGTATTACTCCGGAATTGCCCCTTGCACCCAGCAACATACCTTGGCTTAAACGCTTGAGATAATTTCCCAAGTGCTTGTCGCTTTTGGCGTTTTTAATGCCGTTTTCCAGCGTCATGCGCATGTTGTAACCCGTGTCGCCGTCGGGCACGGGAAAGATGTTCATGTCGTTTATTTCTTTTTCGTGATTGCAGAGGTTGTTGTAGCCACCCTTTATCATGGCTTCAAAAACCACGCCGTCTATTCTGTTAATTCTCATTTGCTTCCGTGTCTATGGTGCCTTCTGTATTTGTTGTATTTTCTATATCAGATGTAGCCGTTCTATCCGCCACGTATTCGACATTGCTTGCCCCTGCCATAATCGGGGTTTCTTTTCCAAGTTGCTTTATAGATTGCGGCAGAATATACGTAAATGCAAACGCCACAATGCAACCGAGTGATGAAATCAACGGCATATACTCTATTGTTTGAGACTCTTTAAGTGCAACAAGCACTGCGCCTGTTGCCGTACCGCTTGCAACACCCGAGAATAGACCTTGCACCGCAAAGTACATTGCAGAGTGTGAAATGCCAGTGCGCGCCTCGTCGTCCGCGGCAAGTTGCGACGGGATAGAGTATGCAACGGAGAATATTGCGCCAACTGCAAAGGAGCAAATTATTCCGCCAATGACGGAAAGCGCCATCTGCAATGCCTGGTTCTTAATAAACGATGCGCCGAAGAGCGTTGCCATAGAGAATGCGAAGATAAGCAAAACATACTGTATTGCAAATCTAAAACCTTTCTTTCTAATCAAGTAATTATACAAAAGGAGAGTTGCAGGAACAGGTGCGAATGCAGCCACCATAACAATCATCATGCTCATGCCCGTATACGAGAAATACTCGTTGATACCGCCCAGATACAACTGCACTCCGAATGTGAGGAAAAAGTATACGACCATCCAGCAGTTGAAATCTTTGTTCTTGAGAGTATACAAAATCGACTTGAATAGATTGACGGTTTCTTCCTTTTTGCCGTTTTCTTTGATAACGCCGTTCAGTGTGGACGGTTCCTTTATCATAAACAACGGTATAAGCATCAACAATACCAAAGGAAGCACTATCAACGAGACGTAACGGATGTTGATCCCCTTAAGCATTATGCCAACCAACACGTAGCCGATGATGAAATAAACAATATCACACACGGATTTGACATTGGATATAAAGTTGCGGTCTCTTTCGTTGTCGACAATCTCGGTAAACGTCGCATAATAACTTACCATCGTAAGCGTATACGAACAGTAGAAAATGCAAAGGACAATGCCGTAATACACGGTGTTGAGCCAAGTTGCACCCGTCTTTTGAGGCGTATACAATGCAAACGCGACGTATGACGCTATCAAAACTATCAACCCCATAAGGATTGTAGGACGACGACGTCCCCACTTTGACTTAAGGTTGTCCGTAAACGTTGCCATAGGTATATCTATGATACCGTCGATTATTTTTGCGACCAACACGAATGCCGCCCACGCACCGCCGATAACCAAGTCTCTGCCCTCAAAGGTTTGATTGACAATGGCGTCCTCTCCGAAACCTCCGATTAAGAGCGCACTGCACAAGAAGGAACCAACCATAAGATTAAGAAGGTTGACGCCCATTGCAGAACATGCGTATAGGAACATTTTTCCTTTGTTTTTAAGTAATTTCATAACTTCTCCTCTCCGTTATGCCCAACTTGCTTTACTTTTCGGAAAGCAACTCCGACAAAATTTTTCTCTCGTCCACAAGACCTTGTGAAATAGGCGTACCCAAATAATATGCAGCCATCAGTCCCGGTCCGATATTCACACCACAAGCAGGATAAACGCTGTTCATATAAATTGCCACAGGATGGAATTTTTCCTCGATCATTGCCTTATATGCTTCCGCCTGTTTCTTTCTGTCCGACGTTGCAATAAGTATAATGCTGTCTTGAGGATTCTCGATTGTCTTCTCAATGTAGCCCAAAAGCACCTTGTATGCTTGTTTTTCGCCCTTTGCTCTTCCTATAGACGTTACAAGACCGTTATAATCGAATTCGCCGATAGGCTTGACGCCTGCAAGAGTCCCGAAAAACGCCTTTGCTTGCGTAATTCTGCCCTTTTTAGCGACAAACGAAAGATCGTCCAACCAACCTGCTTGGTGCACTCTGTTCTTGTTTTCTTCAAGCCAATCCGCAGTCTCTTCTATGCTCTTGCCTTGACTTCTCAACATAGACGCATAAATTGCGAGAATTCCCATTCCTGAACTGTAACGCATTGAATCAATAACACGGATATGTGCTTGCGGATATTTTTCTTTCACGTGTTTTGCAGCGTCGCACATAAAACCGTAAGTGCCCGAAATGCCTGAAGAAATAGCAATCGCAAGCACATCATAACCGTTCTTGACTCTTTCTTCAAATGCGTCCATACACTCTTGTGTATTCGGTGGAGCAGTAGCAAAAGCATCTGGAGACGTCTTAAGGCTCTTATAAAACTCTTCCGATGTTGTATCTTCCCATTTCAAACCGGACGGTCTGTCTTGTCCGTCAGGAGTTTTGAGGTGTCCATTGATAAATTCGATGTCGAATTTCTCTCTCAATTCCTCGCTCAAATCGCAGGTTACATCCGGCAAAATTACGAATTTGTTATTCATTTTGTCCTCCTAAAAAATCAAATATCTTGGCTCTTATGTCTTCGCCTCCCACTATCGTCGCACACGCATGACCGGCGTCTTTGACAATCTCGATGCGTTTTTGCGAAGAACATGCCATATAATTTCTTTCAGTTTCTATTTGCGGTACGACAACGTCTTTGTCTCCGTGAATAAACATCACTGGGATAGTAGTGTTCTTAAGGCAATCCTCCGTCGTCATACTCATATCCACGTCCGCAGTTTTTCTTCCCTTGCGCAAGACTGCGCCAAATAGGAATGCGGGGACATGTTGCCTTTTAATCACGTGTGCGAACATCCTTCCCACAGATGTAAAACCGCAGTCCACAATCAATCCTTTCACTCTGTCGTCTTTAATTTTATTCGACGCAAAAGCAAGTGTTGAAGCCCCCATAGATATGCCGTACATATAAATGCTTTTTGCATTGTCAGGTGCAATTCTTTCAAGCCAGCACAACACGTCGTCGCTCTCTTTTTGCCCATACGTGATATAATCACCCTCGCTTTGTCCGTGCGTACGCTGATCGACGATGAGCAAGTCATATCCTTTTTCATACGCCTCCAGCCCCAAAACGCCAAAGTAATACGGCGGATATGAATGCACTCCGTGAAAACACATTATCAATCTGTCGCTTCCGCGGTAGTAGTACTTTGCAGAAAGTTTTATGCCGTCTTTTGATGTTATGGTTATATCTTCGTGAGGCAGTTGCAACAATCTCGCCCCAGCCTCTTTCATCTGCTCGCGATAGTTGTCATAGTTGCTATCCTTCAGCGAGATGGGCAACAGATCTTCCGTCTTGATTCTCTCAAAGAACCTTGCGAACATCATATTGTTGACTACAACGTACGACACAATAAAACCTATCAGCAAAAACGCTATTACGGAAAGTGCTATGATTAGTGCTAAATACATTTATAATCTCCTTCGAGCATCAATCTCTTCTTCCCGTTTTCCACCAAATAGCAGTTTATCGCGCCTTCGTTTTTGCACACAAACGCCACAATATAATCTCCCACCTGTATATACCTTACACCGCTGTTTGCGACATCCGTGTTTCGAGGCGAGAAACTTCCCTCTCCGCTCGCCTTATAGACGCACTCTTTTGCAGTCCAGCATTTTAAAAGATCTGTGCTGTCGGTGCTGTTACATCCTATTTTTTTGCAAAACGCTTGAGCAAACGCCTCGTCCGTGCACTTTTGCAAAAAAGCGTTTATATTTTCCATATCAACACCGCACGGAGAGTTAGATACCGCAACGGCGACCGCCCCTTGCGAATGCGTCATTGAAAAATGCAGTTTATCGCAAGTCCACTTACCGTTTCTTTGCTCCTTAAAACATATCTCTTTGGTGTCAAAATCAAAGGATTGTTTTATTGCAAAATCCAGCAAATCCCACGAAAGACGCTTTTCTCTCAACACGCTTTCATTGCTTATTCCCTTCAAAGATTTCTCTCTTTCTACGGGCGTGTATCGAGCATGCGGGACGCTCTGGTCGAGACATATATACACATCCGTTTTGGGACGTGAATTCCACCTGCGACGCAGTTCCTCTTCGTGCAGGCTTCTCTTAATCCCCAATGCGCATTCATTGACAAAATGCTCGCAATTATTGTGGATTATATTGTAGCCCTCTTCGCCCAAACGGCTCTTTGCTCGCGATACAATCTCGTCGGGGGAACGCAAGAGTTTCTTCTCATCTCTTTCAACTACTCCGCGCTCTATGAAATTACCGTTTGCAAACTCGCTTGCACTTGTTGAAAGCACAACTATTTTTTCGCCTCTTCCGACAGTCAGATAGTATGACGGCACTCGCCCAAAAGCGATTACCTCATCTGCGGAAACAAATATCCCATAGTGATATATCGCCCCGTCCTTAACCCTAACGACGTCGCCGTAACGGCAATCGTCCAACTGCCATTTCATTGAAGTTTACCTTGTATAAAATCTATTACCTGTCCAACCGAGGTAAACAATTCGTCACTGTCAAAGACAATGCCAAAGGTCTCCTCAACGGCGATCACCATATACAACATGCTTACAGAGCCCATTCCAAGGTCGGTAAGCAACTTGCTATCCTCGCTGACGCTATCCATTTTGTTTTGCGTGCTCGGATCCATTTGCACCAAAATTCCCTTCAATTTTTCTAATATTTCTGCACGATTTAGCATTTCTTGTACCTCGCGATTTTCATACTTGGCGTTCTGTCAAAATCTTTATCTCTGATGATTATCTTCGTTGCTTGCTGGAAGGTGGGCAATGCAAGATTTGCTTTTTCCAACTCGCTTGTCATATATGCCACTTTGTCCTCTGCGTTTATTTGCGCAACGACTGACGCTCTGGGCACGATTTCCAATGCAAGGAAGTGTTTTCCGCCCTCGTCAACGTCCTCGTACATCTGCGAATCTTGCACAAACGCAATCTCGTTAAAGTAAGCCTCTACCTCGGCAGGAGAAACGTTTTCGCCGTTGGGCAACACAATCAATTCTTTTATTCTGCCAATGATATAGTAAAAACCGTCCTCGTCAACTCTTACCAAGTCGCCCGTCTTAAACCAACCGTCTTCATAAGCGACTTTGGTGTCCTCGTCGGACACATATCCGTCCATCATATTTTTGCCTTTTATCCACAATTCGCCGTCGACGATTTTCAACTCTTGATTAGGGTACGGCACGCCAATGGAGGCAGGCTTTTTGATATTTTCGACATTACCCGTAACAAGGTTGGCTGTCTCAGTAAGTCCATACCCTGGGAAGAGTGCGATGCCGAGTTTTTGATATTCCGCAATAAGATATGGCGCAACCGTAGCCGCTCCGCAAATTATGTATTTGAGGTCGGGACCAAGCATATTTCTTCCAAATTGTCTTGAAAGCCCCAACGCCATTTCCGCAAGCGCAGGTACCGCAACCAAATACGTCGGTTTAAAAACTGCAATATCACGGAACATATCCTTGTTGTTTCTGCAAATAAACAATGCGCTACCCGTGTAAAGGGATGTCATAAGATTTCTGATAAGCCCAAACACATGCGAGAGGGGCAATACCAAAATATATCTTTGACCAAACACGTCGGGACAGCCGTAACAACCGTTTACGGTGCCTTGCATTACCGCTCCGTGAGAAAGTTTTACGCCTTTACTCTTGCCCGTCGTTCCGCCGGTAAACATTATCACGCACAAATCTGAAGAGTTTACTTGCGCACAAGGGGTTGTTTGTTCTGATGTTTGGTCAACATTTATAACTTTGATAGCAGGATTCTTTTGTGTGGTTAATTCGGTATTTTGCTTAAGCGCGTCATGCGTAAGAATTGCTTTTGCGCCAAAATTCATACAACATCCAAACACAGCCATATCGGGAAGGTGCGCAGGCAAAATAGCCACTGCCAAACCGAACGTTACTGCAGAGAGATACTCTTTTACAAAGTCGTATGAGTTTCTTGCATACAATGCGACGACATCGCCCTTTTTGAGCCCGTTTTCATCCAAAACAGTTCTAAATTTTGCTATATCCGCATTGATTTCTTCAAAAGTGTAACTTTTTCCGTCATCTACTATAGCAACGTCGCTCGAATAAGTAGAGACGCAATGGTTCCACATGGTGATAACATCCGGATATTCCACAATTCTATCAAAAACGTCTTTGCTAGCATATTTTGCAAAAAATTCCCTTGTGTTTGCTTCCATTTTTGCTACCTCTTTTGAGTTATTTTTTTATAAAAATCTTCAAGTTCCAATTCTTTTCTTTGAAGATCTTCCGTGACTTGTTTGATATACTCCACTGCAGGCAAATCCGTATTCTCAAGCGAAACCTTTATCGGCTCGCCGTAAACCGTAACCTGCCTTTTGAAGATGTTCTTGCGCTTTTGTATATACATCGGCACAATCGGACAACCGCTCTTAAGCGCCATAAGCACTACGCCCGATTTAAACGTGTCCGAGGCAATATCGTTTTGCACGTTTATATGTCCTTCGGGGAAAATGGACACCACTTCTCCGTCTTTAAGAACATTGATAACGGAACGCACCATTGAAAGCCCCGAACCCTCTCTGTCTACGCATATACACAGAAAGAGTTTTTCAAAAAGAAATTTGGTAAATTTGTTAGAAAACAATTCTTTCGCCGCGACAAAACGTTGTCTACGATAGTTGAGAGACAACATCATATAAACGGGATCATAAAATCCCACATGGTTTGCCACGACCAATGCACCGCCCCTAATCCTTTGCTTTGCGTTTTCATTGACATAATAGTTTTTCGGACGCAACCAAAGCACACCGGGCAAATAAGCAAAAACCCATATCAGGTCATGCCAAAAGTAGCACTTTCTTTTAGTTTTTCCTTTTTCTTTTTTCATCTAACAACGCACCGAGTTGTATTATTCTTTCACGCAATTTCTCTGAAATCGACGCTATGTTTTCTTTTTGCGACTTTGTCTCGTCCATATATTCGCTTGCCATAAACGGCTTGCCGATTATAACACGAGTACGCTTGCTCTTAAAATATTCGCCGTTTGTATATACGGGAATGATTGGGACATCCGCATACAAGGCAAGATATACCGCACTCGGCTTAAACTCAAGCGGTCTTTCCTCCCCCTCTTTGGGGATGCGACTTTCGGGGAACACGCCCACGGCTCCGCCCTTGTCCAATATCTCTTTGGATTTTTCTATAAATCCGAAATCAAACGCGTTTCTGTCCACCTTTATTCCGCCCAACGCTTTAAGAAGGGAGCCGAGCGGTTTTTTATCAAACAACAACTCCGCCATCTGATAGTTTACGGTCTTTGAGAAGAACACGAACAACTCCACCGCATAGTCATACACCGACGTGTGGTTGGACACAATCAATGCGGATTGTTTTATCCTTCTGGATTGCACGCTCTTATCCTCGTAATACACCTTTGTGCGAAACACGAGTTTTTGCAAAGGATAGCCCGTAAGTTTTACAAACCAGTTGAAAAAACTCTTCATATACGCACCTTGATATATTGAGCCATACCCTCAACGGTATTTATCCCTGCGCCTGCTTCTTGCGGAAATTCGATATTGAAATCTTGTTGCAGTTTGGCAATCAATGCAAAATAATCTATGCTTGTACCGCCCTCGTCCAAGAAAAAGTCGGTAGTATATCCTACATTTTCCGTTTGCTTGCTCAATGCAACTGCAAAATACTCACGTATTTTTTGAGTCAACTCATCCATTTCGACATCGTTATCGGGATTATCATTGGAAAGCATTTTAAGTCTGCCCTCATAATAATCTTTTTTGAGGCGTTTCCTGTTGAGTTTAAATTCATCGCCTTTAACGAGCGGTTCAAATACGATGCAGATTTTGCCTATTTGAGAGACGAGATTGTTCTTCTCAATTTTCTCTTTTATGCAAGAGATTATCTCATTTGCCCTGTCTTTGCCCACATTAGTGCCGGTAGATACCAAGAGAACGGGAAGGGAGCCGTTAACGCCACCGATAAGACATATCTCATCAACGCCTTTTACGCTCAACTCGTTTTCAATTTGGCTCGGATTGAGATTCTCGCCCGTAACGGAAGTAATCAAATCGTCCGCACGGCCCAAAAGATAATATCTTCCGTCTCTTTTTTCAGCCAAATCAGACGTCTTGTACCAGTTGTCCTCAAGCGACGTAACGTTGCCGTTTTCGACAATATATGACGCCGTGGACGCACCCTTGACATACAACACGCCGTCCTCAATCTTATACGAAACCGACGGGAACGGGTTGCCTATGGAGCAACTCACAATGTCTTTGTATTTGTATGACAACTCCACCGACGTAATGCCTGCCTCGGACATTCCGTAACCGTTTAGAAGCGGATAGCCTATACCGTTGAAAAACTCCAGCGTATCGCTTGATATGGAACTGCCACCCGTTATCATGCAACATATACTTTCGCCAAACAAGCCATCACGCACCTCTTTAAAGGCAAACTTTCTAAACAATTTTCCAAGCGGAGAATTGCCCAGTTTGCTTGAAATCGCTATACCCTTATCAAACGTTTGGGCAATTTTCTCTCCGCGAGCGGTTATCTCCGCCATTGCGCGAGAACGCACCGTATTCCAAAAGAGAGGAACGGCAAATATATGTGTGACTTTGTGTCTCTTTATTGTATTTTGGATGACGGACGGACTTAAATTGTTGAGTTTGACAAAAACTCGTGCGAAAAACGCAAACCATAAATATACGGCAACAAATCCAAATATGTGATAAAACGGGAGAAACGCTAAAAGTTTCAACTGCCCGTCATAATAATTTTTAAAATTCTTGTTTTTCTTGAGAACGTAACTGCTGTTTTCAATAATTTGCACTATTCTTTCGGATGTATACGCACAAACTTTCACGGACGAACTGCCCGATGACATGACATAAAACTCCGTGCCAAAAGGATTGTTTGCGTCATCGCATTCTTCTTCTCGAATATCCCGTGCGAGAATTGTTCTTGTATTAAATTGTTTTCCGTCTGAAATTATTGCGGCGACATTCATCTCCGTTGCCGATTTCTCAACAACGCTGTCGGGCAGGCGCATATTTATAAACAAAGGATTAAATCCTGCCTTCAAAATCGCCCAAAACACTGCTATCATCAGCGGAGAATTGTCCATATACACGCCCACAATCGAGCCTTGTTTTTCGCCGATTGCCTTGCGTATATTGCCACTCATTTTATCCGCTCTTTCTTTTACTTCGCCGTAAGTGGTTTTTATAATCCTGAAACCGTCGCTTTCCTCAAACATTATGTTGTCTTTTTCAGAAAACATGATCTCATAAAGTGCCGACATCGATCTGTCAGAATTTTTCAAGCATTGCATTCTATAATCTATAAAATCTTCGCCGTTTTTAAATCCTGCAATCCCCTGCGCTTTCCCTTTCATACGCTATAAGTCCAAAAATCTTAATGTCACAACAGCCCCATGTCATAAGTATTCCCACTCTTTGGCTCTGTCATAAAAAGAATATTCGGATGTTTCTTCTCCCATGATTTTCTATAAGTAAAATGTTGATAAACCCATTCTACCCCCCCCCTATCATTTTGTCAATAAAAAGTTATGCACATTGTATAATATCTTTAATGTAATATTTAAGCGCGTATGCGAGCGAAAATGACAAAATGACGGTAAATCACCTCGTTTTTGCCTCAAATTGCGCAAAAAACGATAAATAAAATGTGGATAAAAAACACTCGCACCTCTTTGTCGGAAGTGCGAGCGTGTTAATAGCAAGACCGCTTTAATCTTTGTTTACAAAATAAACCGCTTTCATCTTTTGCTCGACAATCGGACGGTCGTTGTAATTGGTCGCAACTTCAGCAATACGGTCAACCGCGTCCATACCCTCTACCACTTTTCCGAAAGACGCATATTGTCCGTCAAGGAATTTAGCATCGGCATGACAGATGAAAAACTGCGACGATGCGGAATTGTAAAATTGACTGCGCGCCATAGAAATCACGCCTCTTTCGTGAGAGAGATTGTTGTTTACTCCGTTCACTCTAAACTCGCCTTTGATTGTCTCCTTGCTACCGCCCATTCCCGTGCCTTGCGGGTCTCCGCCTTGTATCATAAATCCGGAAATTACACGATGAAAGATAAGCCCGTCATAAAAGCCTTGTCCGACAAGTTTTTGGAAATTCTTTACCGTAATCGGTGCGGTTTCGCTCATCAATTCGACGACGATTCCGTCGCCGTTTTGCATTTCTATTTTTACAAAGTTTGTAACATCGTTTGTTTTTGAATATGACATAAAACACCTCTTTATGTATTGTTTTTGCACTTATAAACTGCCGATTGTGTCAAATACAACTTTTTGCAATGGCGGTTGCCACAGCCTTTGCGCTTGCAAAAGCCCACTGCAAATTATACCCGCCGCAGTCGCCGTCTATGTCGAGAGCCTCGCCCACGGCATACGCACCTTTGACCTTGACCGACATAAGATTTTCATCAAATTCACGCACATCCAGACCGCCCGACATAACTTGCGCAAGACTTGCGTCAGCCAGTCCTTCAATGGTGAATTTATAGTTCTTAATCGCACCTGCGATTGCCCCTATCTTGCTTGTCGCCTTATCGTCGGGGTTACATCCCGATGCCCAAATTATACGCTCTTGTATCTTGCTGTGGAAGGTCCCCACAAGCAACTCTGAAACCGTCTGATTGTTGTCCCTTTTGCGCAATATTTCCTCGACTTCCGCCCTTGAATACTCCGGCATAAAGTCTATCGTCAGCATATCGCCGACCTTGGCGCGCCCTCTTGCAATCTCGCTTGACATATTGAAAACCGCAATACCGCTCACGCCAAAGTCCTTAAACAGCACCTCGCCCACTTCATATCTATAACCTATTCTCACGCCTGCCTTGGCACGCACGCCCTGCAAGCCTTTGAGCGGTTCTTTATTTGTTTTGATTGGCACAAGCGACGGCGTGTATTGTCGCACAGTATGTCCCAGCCTTTGATAAAGCGCAAGACTGTCTTTGCCAAACGTTGCGGGCGATCCCGTCGCAAGCACTACGTTGTCTGCAGTGTATGAAAACGCCTCGTTAGGCTTGTCCTCCTTACGTATGACACCACTTACTGTAAAAGAATCGTTAAATGCGTCGACATTGTTTACCACGTGTGCTGTAAGCACATCCACCGCACATCTTTCAACCGCACGGCGCAACACGTCAAGCACTTGAGAAGCGCATTCTCCGTAAGGATACACTCTCTTATCTGCGACCTTTGTCACAAGCCCCATTTTTTCAAAACTCGCTATCGTATCGTGCGCGTCGAATCTATCCAAAAAGTCCTCTACAACGTTGGGTTTGTTGTAGTGTACGATGTTCATGTCGAGATTTGTAAGATTACACTTTCCGTTGCCTGTTGCCAGAAGTTTCTTACCCACCCTATCATTGCTTTCGAGTATCGCAACTTTCAGAGAAACGGGCAACTGCGACGCAAGGAACATTCCGCTTGCACCGCCACCGATAATGATAACGTCATATTTTTTCGTACTCATATCGATATTTTAACACAAGCAATCACAGAAATCAATTTCTAATTCTCTCATGTATACAATATTGCGCGCGCAAACAAAAAAAGAATTGCCAATATTGCGATATGGGCTTATAATTTTATTATTATATAATAAAAAGGAGCGCTTATGTATCGTTTCAACCCCAAATTCTATGCAGACGTGCGCATCGAGGACAGAGCGACCACTGCCATTGTATATAAGAACGGCGTGTTGGATTCTTGTCGCGTGCGCAGTGAAAAACGTGCCTTTATCCGCGTTTTCGACGGACAAATATGGCTTTACACATCCACGTCTGATACCGACAAAATTCAATCCGAATTGGACAATCTTTACAACCAAGCAACTCCCTGCGACGATATTGCAAACAATCCTATCGTAAAAAGATACCAAGTAAACGTCGCAACGGACTTGAGATTTGAAGAGCGCAACGCAAGAGACGTCTCCGTTGACGACAAAAAGGCTTTGCTTATGCGCATTCAACCGCATGTAAAGAGCAATTTCCTTGCAATGCAACAAGTCGCATATCAAGACCGCAACAGTCGCTATGAGTTTTATTCATCTAAAGGTGCTGACATCAAATACGACTATCAAATGTGCGGTATTTTGGCTGTCGGCGTGCTCGCCGCACCCGGCGATTTCGTGCAGGCTGTATATCAACAAGCACATCCCTTCTTTGACGACATCAAAGATTTTGAAACGCCGATTGAAAAACGCATGGCAGACGCAGACAACTTTGTCATCAATGCAAAACCATGCAAGAAGGGCAAATTCCCCGTTATCCTCTCGCCTATGGCGGCAGGCATGTTCGCTCACGAATCATTCGGACACAAGAGCGAGGCGGACTTTATGCTCGGCGACGAAAAAATGGCAAAAGAGTGGGTTCTCGGCAAAAAAGTTGGAAGCGACATCCTCTCAATCGTCGATACGGGCACGGAGCCGGGATCGGGATATGTTCCCTTTGACGACGAGGGCACAAGATGCACAAAGACTTACCTCATAAAAGACGGTATCCTTTGCGGAAGACTGCACAGCGCAACTACCGCCGCCGCCCTCAATGAGGAACTCACCGGCAACGCAAGAGCAATCGACTGCAAGTTTGAGCCTATTGTCAGAATGACAAACACCTATATCGAGCCCGGCAACAACACCTTTGAGGAACTTGTTGCAGGCATTGACGAGGGCTATTTCATCGACACCGTATCGCACGGCTCTGGCGGTTCAACCTTTACAATCGCCCCCTCTATCGCATACGAGATTAAGGACGGCAAAATAGGCGCTCCTGTAAAAATTTCAGTAGTTACGGGCGATGTGTTCGAAACTCTCAACCTCATAGACGGATTGAGCAACGAAACTATATTTGAAGAAGGCGTATTTGGCGGTTGCGGAAAAATGGAGCAATTCCCTCTTCACGTCTTGGACGGCGGTCCGTTTGTCCGCGTCAAAGAAATGAACGTGCAATAAGGAGGCAATTATGCAAAAGGAATATATCGTAAAAAAGACCTCTTCTCTATCAATCAACGTCGTCGCAACAGAGGTGGAATCTCTGCGTAAAGTGGTGGAGACGACATCCACCGTGCGCGTATACGACAACGGCAATATCGGCGTTGCCGGACAAGTGGGCGAGACGGATTGGACTGCGCTTGAAAAACAAGCAGTCGACAACCTCTCTTTGGGAATTGACTATCCGTGTGAACTTACACAAGACATAACGATAGAACTTAACACGCAAAAAAACATCGTCAATAAAGAGCATTTCGTGCAAGTGGCAAAAGACTTGCTATCTGAACTCAAGAAGGAAATTCCTGACTTCCTTTTCAGCAATAAAATCCAATATTACGAGAGCGAAACAACATATAAAAACACACAAAACACCTCTTTAAAACATCTCGGCAACAAAATGGACGTCGTGCTTTGCGTCAAAAGCAAAGACAGCGCAAATATTATGGACTTTGCCTATGCAATAGACTTTGATTGCTATGACCAACAAAAAGTCGTAGACGATATAAAAACGCTGTGCAACGCTTACAACAACGACGTCCCTCTTGAAAACGGCAAATATACCGTCGTTGCAACGCAAGACTTGTTCTATGGCAACATCGCCGACCACTTTGCAGGCGAAAGTTATGCAACAGGCGCATCGCTGTTTAAAGATATGCTCGGACAAAAAGTTCTTTCAGAGAAAATATCCCTCGGCGCAGATAGAGAACACCTGCTCAACGCCCCATTCTTCGATGCAGAAGGCACAATCTCTTCAAGCAAAAATCTGTTGGTTGAAAACGGTAAATTCGTAAGAGTTATCGCAAATAAGAAAATCGCAAAAAAATACAATCTGCCCAGAGCGTTCGGCTCCGTGGCGCAATACGATTCGATTCCATCAAGCGGAGCACAAGGATTGAGATTTAAAAACACCGCAGAGCGTATTGAAGATTTGCTTGGCGAAAAAGCCATTTACATCCTTGACGCATCGGGCGGAGATATGACGACAAGCGGAGACTTTGCAACGCCTTGCCAAGTTGCCCTATTGGTTGAAAACGGCAAAATTGTTGGCAGAGTGCCCCAAATCAATCTTTTCGGAAACGTAAAAGATTTCTTGGGAGATGACTTCATCGGAGCAAGCAATAAGGGGTTGTTCCGCTATGACACGCCTCTTGCGGTGGCAAAGATGAATATCACCACAATTTAACAAAATCCACAGTTTATACACACAAAACTCCGCAATAAAAGCGGAGTTTTGTTGTTTTTGCACTTCCGTTTGTTTTGTCACATACCATCTTTGGCATATAAAAATACGGAGCACGTGCTCCGTATTTTATATGCAATTAATTAAAACATTCTGCAATCAACATACCGAATTTATGATGAGAAACACAAGCGATATGAGCACAAACATTCCTCCTATAACAAACAGGAACGTGCTTGATTTCGCCTTGCTTCGCGCCGTGTGTTTCCTTTCGATATACTCTTGATAGGATTCCTTTTCTTTCCAATCAAGACCTCTGCCGGCAGGCTTGTGGAGATTGAACCACGACGACATACTGTATCCGAGACCGTCAAACGCCCCCTTGTCCGACGCCCAGCCCAGAGCACCGAAACATACAAATATAATGCCCGGCACAAAGAAGGCGTCGCAAAGGATAACGATTGTTTCTCTTGGGCTGACATCTTCCGTTAATAAGCCTCTTAATCCGCAGATAAGCAACAACATCCCGATTGCAACAGCAAAAGCGACTATATATAATACAACCTTACTGCGCCTCATCGGTCGTTATTTTCCTCGTCTGCAGTGTTTTGTACACTCTCTTCGACAACGATATCCGCATCGCCGATAGGGGTGCCTTCCGGTTTGAGCAAGGATGCGTTCATATCCGCCTCAACAGGATTGTCTACAACCGTTTCTTCGACTTGATTTTCGGGTTGCACAACATCTACCGCCTCGTCGGTGTGATTGTCCTCTGCCACGGATTCACCTCTACAAATCTTGACGTATTCTTCATATTCCGCTTGGTTGCAAGATACAAAGTGTCCCGGCTCAACCTCTCTCATTTGAGGTTTGTCAACGGAATAATCGTGATCTGCAAGCGGATTGTATACGATACGTTTGCGTTGTTTTTCATATATCGGATCGGGTAGCGGTATTGCAGAAAGCAGTGATTTTGTATAAGGATGCAACGGATGTGCAAACAATCTGTCACTGGACGCAAGTTCCACCATATTGCCGAAATACATGACGCCGATTCTGTCCGAGAAGTATTTGACAACAGACAAATCGTGCGCAATAAAGAGTATCGTAAGTCCCAATTCGTTTCTCAAATCATTCAAAAGATTGATGACTTGCGCTTGAATTGACACGTCAAGCGCCGAAATAGGCTCGTCAGCGATAATGAGTTCCGGCTCCATGATAATTGCTCTTGCAACGCCTATACGCTGTCTTTGACCGCCTGAAAACTCATGCGGATATCTGCCGGCGTGCTCTCTTACAAGTCCGACTTTTTCAAGAACTTCGTATACCTTTTCGTCAACGACTTTTTTGTTTCTAATACCTCTAATGGTAAGACCTTCTGCAATGATTTCACGCACGGTCATACGAGGATCGAGCGAGGCGATAGGATCTTGGAAAACCATTTGAATTTTAGTAACAAGCCTTGCTTTGCGAGCAAAATTGAGTGCCTTGACATATTCCCAAAGCATAGATTTGTACTCTTTGCTCTTTTTGTCGAGTTCTGCAAGTTTTGGCTTATATTCCGCCATAACCTGCTTTATTTGCTCCTTTGCATAATCCTTATCACACTTCTTTTGGTCGTGTTTTGCAAGGCGAATTTGCTTGTTTTGTTCCTTAACGACGCTCTGCATTTGAGCAAAGGACGCCTTGAGGTCAACTTTATTTTCCTCGTCCTTTTTGTTGAAAACGGATGTCTTCACATCTTTAAGAAAAGCCTTGATAGCACCACTTCTTTCTTGCTTATAGGACAGAGTGCCTGCGCAAATACGCTTGCCGTCAAAATAAACGTTGCCCGACGTACAGTTATACAGTTTGATAATGCTTCTTCCCGTCGTTGTTTTTCCGCAACCGGACTCGCCAACAAGACCGAATACTTCTCCTTTTTTAATGTCGAAATTGACATCGTTTACCGCCTTGAGCGTGGATTGTCCCAACTTAAAGTATTGGCACAAATGCTCGACTTTCAGAAGAGTTTCTTTTTCGTTTACGTTATTATCCATATTCTTTCCTCCTCTGTTATTGAGCATTGTTTTGCTCTGCAAGTGCTTTCATTCTTGCTATGCGGTCGGATACGATTTTGGGCATTTCAACCTTTGGCGCAGACGGATGCAAAAGCCACGTTGCCGCGCTGTGCGTCTCGCTTATCTTGAACATCGGAGGTTGACGCTCGAAGTCTATCTTCATAGCATACTTGTTTCTTGCGGCAAATGCGTCACCCTTTGGCGGATAAATCATATTCGGAGGAGTGCCGGGAATTGCCTCAAGTTTTTCGTTGGTATCGAGATCGGGCATAGATGAGAGCAATGCCCAAGTATACGGGTGCGCCGGAGAGTAGAAAACATCTTCTGCCGTGCCTGTTTCAACAATCTTACCTGCATACATAACGGCAATTCTATCCGCCATATTCGCAACGACGCCGAGGTCGTGAGTTATGAATATGATGGAGAGATTTCTTTCGCGCTTAATCTTGTTGATAAGTTCAAGGATTTGCGCTTGAATTGTAACATCAAGAGCAGTCGTCGGCTCGTCGCAGATAAGTATATCCGGGTTTGCTGCAAGTGCGATTGCAATGACGATACGTTGACGCATGCCGCCTGAAAATTGGAAAGGATATTGACGGTATCTCTTTCTTGGCTCGGGAATGCCGACTTCCTCCATGAGTTTGAGCGCCTTGTTTTTGGCAATCATTCTCGTAACGCGATATGCCACCGCTTGCGCTTTCTCCTTGAGGAAATCTATCATTGCCACAGCGTTTGCGTCTGCGTCGTAAGAGGGCGCATTCTCAACGGCCTTTGTATAAGACTCAACAATTTTGTCGAGTATTTCGACGATGTTGTTTCTCGCCATCTCGAGGTCAACGATTTTGGCGGGGATAACTTTATAATCCGGTGTCTTGCCTCTTGCGACAATCTTGTCGTACTTCGCTTGCTCCTTATCAAAACGCTTTTGTTCCTTCGCATTGTTAGGTATGGCTTCAAAATACGTGTTGATAGCGCGCGTAAGGCTGGATTTGAAGGTGTAAGCGGCACTATCCTTGACAAGGGCAAGTCTGTCGATAGAATCGTTGACTGCGCTTGCAAGCACCTTTGCAGTGGCCTTATACGCCTTTTTATCGGGCTCTGCCTCGGCAAACACCGCGCGATTTGCACCGATCAACTCGATTACGCCCTTCTTCTTCTCAATGGATTGATTGAAAGAATACGCAACGCCCTTCTTCGCGTTCTCGATAAAATCAAGCATAAAGTTGTCATCGAGGTATTTACGCAAGAACTTATTGAGTTCGTCCACACCGCCATCGGGCAGCGGCTCTCCGTGTCCGAAAGTGAGATAATACGCAAATGCAAAATAGTTCGGCATTTCCTTTGCGCACGCCTCTTCAAAGATGTCTTTCAATTCTTGAAGCGGTTTCACGCAAGCAGAATAGTCCTTAACCTTGCCCTTTTGCGCCTTAACTTGTTTTGCCGCCTCCTGGAACTCCTTTGCGACCTCGACAACGTGGCTGTCGCAAACGTATTCATGCACAGAGTATTTTGCGTCGAGCATAATATCGCGTATGCTCTTGTTAAATTCCGTTACAGCGTTCTTTTCGATATGGAAAAGCAAATCTTCCACGTCTTCGAGACCAACGTTTGCATTTTCATACGCAGTATTGTAGGCATTTTCGAGTTTGAGATGATATGTCTCAAACTTGTCAAAATCCATTGTTTTTTGAGCATTGATTTTGCCCTGCTCGGACTTCTCATCCACGCCCATAGCCTCATTCATCGCCTTGAGAAGCAACGCCATCTTGGTGTTGAATTCCTTGCGCGACTCTCTGCGATTGGCGCGGTTTTTGAGAATCATAGCCTCTGTAAGTTGCATACCGATACGATTTATCGGATCAAGAGCAGAAAGCGGATCTTGGAAAATCATCGCAATCTTGTCTCCGCGCAACTTATGGAAGTCGTCTTCGGATATTTGGAGCAAGTCCATTCCGTCGTACAATATCTCACCGCTCTCAACGATTGCGTTGGGTGCGGAGATACCGATAATCGCCTTGTTTGTGACGGATTTACCGGAGCCTGATTCGCCGACGATTGCAAGCGTTTCGCCCTTGTAGAGGTCAAAATCTATACCGCGGACAGCCTGCACCTTGCCTGCGTCCGTGCGGAATGAGATACGCAAATTTTTAACTTCGAGTTTCTTTTCCATATCAGCCCTCCGATCCTCTCAATGACGGGTTGAACGCATCGCGCAATCCGTTGCCGAACAAGTTGAATGAAATCATCAACAATGAAATAATTATTGCCGGGAATAATATAACGTGTGGGAAGCGGTCTATACCTGCCAACTGCCCGTTGTACAACATTGTCCCAAGCGAAGTCATATCGGTACCATTGAAGTTAATTATTCCAAGATATGCAAGCGATGTTTCACTAAAGATAACACCGGGCACAACCAAAACAGAACTTGTAATAAGCGTACCGAGCGAGTTCGGGAAAATATGCCTGAACATAAGACGAGCATCTTTAGCGCCAAGCGTTCTTGCGGCAAGTATATATTCTTGTCCCTTAAAGCGATAGAATTGCATTCTAACACTATACGCCGTGCCAATCCATCCCGTCAAAACGAACACAAACAACAATCCGCCTAATGCGCTCGTTTTTCCCGTATCGACAAAATGCAGTTTAAACAAGGAAGCAAGCACGATAAACGGTATACCACTCAAAATATCCGTAATGCGCTCCATAATCATATCAACCGCACCACCATAATAACCCTCGATTGCACCATAAATAGCACCTATCGTGAGGTTGATTACCGATACGCAAACAGCGAGCAACAGGGACAATCCAACACCTTTAGCAAGACGAATAATAATATCATAGCCCTGTGAATCGGCACCGAATGTGTGAGACGGTGTATGTCCATTGAGATATTGATAATAGTTGTAATACAAAACTCTTATCTTATAAGTCTCTGAAACGCCCGTCTTAGTACGATAGGCTACTTCATAGACATCGTTTCCGTTTTCATCCTTAACGGCATTCCCGTTTTCATCGGTTTTTAACACCATAAGGTAGTTGGGGGTAAGACCTTTTTTCTGAACGTCTGCAAGTGTCATTATTTTTCCGTTTTCATCAAGCGGATTTTGACGGGAATCGTGTGCATACCACATGTTTGCACCGATACTTGTATTCCTATTGAATGGGTCATACTTTTCTTCATTCCATTCATCTATCAGCGGATATAAGACTTGTTTCCCCGTTTCTTTTTGCCACTTTACAATCTCGTCATATTTTTCTTGCGTAATACCTTCAATATTAATGAAGCCGACTTCATAGTACGAATCAATGCGCAGTGTTTGATATTGCTGTGATTTCTTGCCTATTTGTTGCTCAAAAACCTCAAGCGTCTTTCTCACTGGATTTGTCTCGCAATCTTCGGCGTCGTCCCACTTGACGTTTCCTTTTCCGTCAACATCCATTGCGCCAATTCCTATGCTCCAATAATAAATCAGACCATTGTTTGGTTGGTCAACCTCATAAGTTCCATCCCAAAAACCGCTGTTTGAATTGGAAAGCACATCAATTTTCGGTCTCGATTTTGCATAGTAACCGTCCGCCTCGTCCATGTCGAATTTTGAGCAAAACGGTGTAATAATCGCAAAAACCGCAATCAATACTATAATTGCAAGCGCAACAACCGACGCCTTATTTTTCTTAAAGCGGTTCCATGCGTCTTTAAAATATCCGACGGGTTTCGTATTTAGTTTTTGATCAGAAAGTTTCTCGTTTTCTTGGACAAGTTGAAACTTTTCTTGTGGTATATCATAAATATTATCCATCATTTTCTCGACCCCATTCTTACCCTCGGATCAAGGAATCCGTAACTCAAGTCTATTAAAATGTTTGCAGCCAATCCGATAAACGTATAAAACGCGGTAACATACACAAACACATCATAGTCTCTAAGTTGAATAGAACTAATATAAAGCGAGCCAACGCCTGGCACTGCAAAAATTTGTTCTATAATGAATGACCCCGACAAAATTCCTACAAAGGAGGAGATAATGCCCGGCAATATCGGCACCATTGCATTTTTAAGTGCGTGACGCACGATTGCCTGTCCCTTTGTCAAGCCCTTTGTCCTTGCCAAAAGCATGTAATCGCTTGTCAAAGCCTCTGTAAGTTCTGCACGCGTAGAACGAGTAAGTCCCGCTATCGTTCCAAACGAAAGCGCCATAACCGGCAAGATCAAACTCTTTGTCATAATCGGGCTAAAATAACTGCCTCCCGCATCCGACAACGAGGATGCTATGCCCGGAAGCCAATTTAATTTAAACGCAAAAATGCTTTGCACCAAGAAAGCGTAGACAAAACTCGGCACCGAAATAAACAACATAACTCCGGTTGAAATCACTTGGTCTTGCCATTTGTTTTTCTTGAGCGCAGCGAGAACCCCGAATAAAATTCCTATCGGGACGCTTATCAAAAGCGAATATATATTTATAAGCAGAGTCGGCACAATTCTATCAGATACGACGTCTGCTGCATTTGCCATGTAATCTATACGCCAAGAAACGCCCCAGTTCCACTCTGTAAACACGTTCTTTGCATAAATAAACAACTGCTCCATAATGGGCTTATTATACCCCAACGCCTCTCTTCTTGCTTCTTCTATTGCCGCCTGCGCACCTGTTTGCGTCATAGGATTCGGCAAAGATTTGATCATAACAAAACAGATGACCATTATAGCCAAAAAGATAAGAAGCATAAGGAGCAATCTTTTTATAACGTACTTTAATGTTGCCATAATTATGTTCCTTAATCACTTTCGTATATTATTTTAAATATACGACGTTGCAAGCGGGGTTTTCCCGCTTGCAACTTGCGTTTGTTAATACCTATTAAAGAGGTATTGTAATTTTTATTAATTAGTAGTTAAGTGTACCACCTTGCTCTTTCACGTATGCATCCCACTCCATATCGGTAAAGTTGTATGTCATAAGGCGGATTCCACCATATCCGAACATAATATTGTAGTTAAGAGTTGCATAATTTATCTTGTGCGAGAAGAGCGAGCAAACGGTTTGCGTTGCAAACGGTATGCATTGATATGCAGAGAGAACAGCATGCTCAAGTTTGCTCATAATGTAAAGTTTTGCTTTTACATCGTTGATTGCAGCCGCATTGCCGACTTTACTGCCGTTGATAAGCTTTGACCAGTCTTCAAGGTTGAATGTCATGGTTGTAGCACCCGTGCCATAGAAATCATACGTGAGTTCGAGATCAACATCTCTCGGATCCCAACCGCAAGACTCATGGATATTCTCGATACCATCTTGATAATCAACACCGACATAGCATCTGATTGCACTGAACGGATAGAATGCCGCACCGCCCCATGCACCGCGAATCATTTCGACATTACCACTTGCAACATCGTCATATCTGTCGGCGGTGTTTGTTCTGAATTCAAAACTAATCTTACCTTCAAAGCCCGTTCCCCTTGTTGCCGCTGCAACGTATTGGTTGAGCAATCTTTGTTGTGCGAGATCGTCTTCAGAGAGTGTTTGTGAAGCGGTTGCGTCGCAATGGATAAGAATTTCTTGTCCCGCTGTATAGCGACCGTCTTTGATTGCTTGCTCATAAACAGATTGGAAAAGCACCTTTGCTTCTTCAACGTCATAGCCGGAGATTGCTTGATATGCATCTTTGAGCGTCTTATAGGTCTTGTCTTCGCCGTATTCTACGCCATAAAGGTCAACGATTGCTTGCATTGCCTCGTCGGTGTTTCTATAAATAGAGTTTGAATCGTTCTCTACATCATAGTAGTAAAGACTACTATAAAGAGAATAACTGGGTTTGTATCCACCTGTCGTTTGTTGTACGAACTCCGCTCTATTCATCGCAAGAGAAATTGCCTTACGGAAATCAGAGTAACTCAACACTTGGAGGTTCTTGCCGTTGTCATATTTCGCTTCAAGCGCTTGGAGACTCGCAAGATCTGTTGCAAATACGTATCTGTACGTATAGGTTTGGTCCGTTTTGAGGAGGTTTTCAGAGTTACGATATGTTGCAAGTTGTGAAGAGTTGAGGCTCAAAGAGTCAACTTTACCGCTGAGGAAGAGACCTTCTGCCGTGCCTTCGTCAGCAACGATATCGATAACAATGTGCGTTGTTTGGAATTGACCTTCATGCTTGCCATCTGTCCAACCATACCAATTAGAGTTGCGCTCCATCTTGATTTGTTTGTCTTTTTCATAACTGACAAGTTTATACGGGCCATAACTCATGTACGTATCTACACTCGTGCCGTATTTGGTGGTTGTCAACTCGCCGACTTGCTCTTTAAGAGAATTGTAGGTCGGAAGATAAACAATCCAGTTGCTTGTCAAACTGACGAGGAAGTAGAATTCCGTCTCGGTGCCTTCGCAAACATAGTCGAAGGTGTAATCGTCAACCTTGATAATGCCAACGTTTGCAAAATCATAAGAATCGGAGAATGCACCCGTGTTGTAGAACAAGAATTCCATAAAGTATTCTTGAATAACTTCTCCGCTTTCGCTGTCATATATCGACATTCCCCACATACCCAAATAATCGTTCATAACAGCCAAGACCGCGTCTTTGTTGTCATTGGTCACTTGGATATAACCGTATGCGTTTGCGGATTTTTTAAGAGTATTGTACTCGTTTGCATGGTCAGAAAACGCATTATAACTGTTATTAAAGACTGCAAACGTATAGGAGGAAAATGTCATCGGCAAGTTGAAGTTGAGATATACCGGCTTTGAATTCAAATCAAACGAATAATTCGGGGTATCTTCTTTGCCATATGCCGGAACTACCGCGTCATAAATCGGGGATTCAGAGTTGAAATACAACTTTGCGTTCTTAACTGCGGAAGAACCGTCGTAATATGTATTTGCACGATAGTTTTGCATCTTCGGGTCAAGCAATGCTTTCATTGAGTCAATGTAGGTGTCTGCATTGATAACATCGCCGTTTGCCCATTTTGCATCCTTATTAAGTGCAATACGATATACTTTACCCTCTGTTTCTTTTGCAGTATCGATATCCCATTTTGCAACTTTTGTCGCATCGGCAAGATATTCTGCGGTAACGTCCGTGACGGACTCTGCCATTTCATATACCCAAGCAAATGTTTCGCCGCTTTCGTCAATGGTAACATCTACCAAGCCCATTTCTGTATATGACGACAACATACTGTCTGCGTCGGTTTCCCATGTGTGTGGGTTAAATTTGGTCGGACCTGCACCAGCATAATCTCTCAATGTATAATTCATCGGATCTTCTTCGTCTGGATTGCATGCGACAAGGACGCCCACTGAAAGCACGAGAACCAAAATCATAGCCAATATAGCAATAACCTTTCTTTGCTTCATTGTTTGTTACCTCCATTTTCTTTTTTATTTGGAATCTTATTATTTTTTATATATTTTATATATTACCTATAAACAATACATATTTTAATGTTTGTTTAAGGTTTTGTGTTGTGTTTAGGATAAAGGCAGTTTGTCAATTCGTCAAGAAATTTTTTTCTAAATTTTAAATTTTTTATTTTTATGCATAAAATCTTAAAGCCACATTTCGTGTTTTTGCCAAAATTCAAAAAACGCCTAAACAGCCGAATTTTTGCCTGTTTTGCTCAAAAAACCTACATTTTTGCCCAAATTTCTGCAATTTTCAATAACTTTTTGTGATTTTTCATCAACTCACATCGCAATAAAATCGCCTAATTTTTACGATTTTGCACATTGTAAACAAGTCAACTTTATACAAAAACACATCATTCTTGCATAAATATTATCTCCCATGAATAAAAAATCACCCCACACCAACAAATTCCACCTTTTGTTTCCATTGCATTTATACATCAATTTCTTATAAAAAATAATATGCTTCCATTTTACATATTAAAAATCTCCGCTTTTCTTCTATTATTTATCATTACATTGCACAGCAAATGCCCCATCATTCGCTACATGTCACTATTGCAGGATTACCATCGCCTTTTATCACGCAAAATCCATAAATTAAAAACAGCACGGGTTGCCGTACTGTCGGTAAATGAATTGGTTCTGCGTTGACTATCGCAACGTTACATTTGACTACTATTCGCTCAAGCGAACGCTATTTTGACATGCGGATATGCATCTCTCTCATACCTTCCACCTCGTCGCATATTTGCTTGAGATTGCAGTGTGCGCAATCCACAAGCACGTTGTCCATAATGTGGTTGAATGCGCCAAGTATTTTGTTGGTATGCTCCGCAAAAGACGTTATCGCATCAAAATCGGCGGTGCTGTCCGCAACATAAATAACGCTTACCGACTTGACAACGTCTTTTGAAAGATAATTTGCAATCGTCGTTGCGCCGAGTTTCTCAAAGGACAATCCTTCTTTTATCGCGCGTTTGCTTACTCGCACTTGCTCCCTGCGAGAAATAGCGGACGCTCTCATCATAAAGCCTGTCACGTTTTCCTTATACTTTGCGTATTCAAGGGATTTTATAAGGTCGAAAATCTCCTGTTCGCCCTCGGGGCTGTAGTTGAGGTTGAGCAAAACGATTTTTGCATAATTACAGTCGCCCTTTATTTCGGACAATTCTTTGCCGATCACAATCGTTTGATTTTCAAGCGGAATGTCGTCCGTAACCACCGTTGCGCATGCACACGGCATATCACTTCCGCCCAGTTCAAAGGCACAATCGCGAAGCATAACAAGTTCGCTATGTTCGCTTGTCGGCAACACTTTGTTTTCATCGTACGCAAAAACTCTGGCGGATTCCGTCGCCAATGCCAAGCGAAGAGATCGTATGTCTTGGTCAAAAATGTTTATCACTGTCTTTTATATCCTTACCGTTTGCATATCGCAACACAATCGAGCGTTTATGCAATCACCTTTAATGCTTTAAGTGCCGTTTCGACGCCCTCAACCACTTTTGAACCGCTCGGTAAATCAAATACGTTTTCACCGTTAAGGTCAAACGACGCAAGATTTCTATCATCGCCTATCGTGGCAAGCAATTCCACGCCATCATAGTCAAGTCCGCGCACGATTTCCTCATCTGTAACGCGATTGACAACTATGCCGATTTGCTTGTACATAACAAGTTCGTCCGCAACGTCCTTTATAGTCTTGCAAACGTCTCTACCCTTCTTGGATTGGTCCGTAACAAGGATGAGATGCGTGACTTTTTCCATAACACGGCGGTTGATTTGCTCAATACCCGCCTCACCATCAATAACTACGTAATCGAATTCTTCAGACAATATGCTTATGACATCTTTGAGATAAGAATTTATCTTACAATAGCAACCCGCACTTTCGGGGCGACCGACTGCGATAAACGCATATCCGTCCTTTTCCACCATCGCGTCGAATATGCGGAAGCGCGCTTCGTTCAAAAGTTCGATCGCTTGACGATTGTTGCCGTCCTCGACGTTCTCGATTATGCTCTTTCTTATATCGTCAATCGTTATTTTGACGTCCACACCAAGTGCCGTGGAAAGTCCGACTGCCGGATCTGCGTCAATCGCCAAAATACGCTTTGGGGGATAATTCTCCACGAGTGTGCGCACTATTGTTGCCGCAATGGAAGTTTTGCCCACTCCGCCCTTGCCTGCGACCGCTATTATCGTTGCATTTGCCATAAATGCCTCCATTTATTTTTCTATATACATATTATCATTTTGTCCGCAACTTGTCTATCAAAAGCAATCATTCCTCTCTTATACACCATCTACAGACTCGTTTTTCGCATATTCGCCGCGACACTCGACAGCATCGGTTCAAACAATATCTGCCGACTACCGATTTTCCACAATAATAGCATGTTATTTGTCCTTGCACAATGACATTAAATCCCCCACCCGCTAAAAGCCTTACACAAAATCAACGCATGCGTTATTTATCTCTATTCTTGATTGCCGTTTATACCTAACTCTGTGTATTTAAATTTTCTTGCAAACAAAATTTGTCAAACTAATTGCCAAATCTAAATAATGTGCTATAATAAGCAAGCAAAGTTAATCGGGGATATGGCTCAGTTGGTAGAGCGTCGCGTTCGCAATGCGAAGGCCAGGGGTTCGAATCCCCTTATCTCCACCACACAGGAATAAAACGAACCTTGAGAAATCGAAGTTCGTTTTATTTTTTACAAGAGATTATTTTGGTTTAATAGTTAAACTGAAATAGTCCAAAATCAATGATAAAAGCCGAAGTCAATCTTCGGCTTTTTCCTTGCTTTTATCTGCTATATATAGTTCGGTTATGCGGTCTAATATCATTTCGCCCATAAGTTTAACGTTTTCATTAGAGATGATTCATTAAACAATGCGCTTTCATCTCCGTATTTGCCATTTGAGAACTTTGTAATCAACATAATCATTTGTGTTACCTCCGAGTATATATTGCCTTTCGGCAAAAAGACGGAAAGCACCGAAAAACTCAAAGCAAATACATGCAAATTTCAAAAAGCCTATAAAAATAAGTTGTAAAAAAGTTTTGTACTATACTTCTAAAAAATCTGCCAATAGTGCATCACCAAACAGATGTCCCAACTCTATCATTGAGGATGAATCATAGTGATAAATATCAACCGCCCCAACAGGTTCGCCGTTATAACGAAGATTTTGCGCTATTGTATCGATATAAACATGCGCTGTGCCGTTTTGTGCTAGAGTTTGTTTTGCGAGGTTGACAGTCTCATAATGCGTCCATGCAACGCAATCAGATATACCTGCATCCACAAAGCCAATTTCACTGTCGCTTGGTTTATAATAAGCAAGATCTTCTCTCAAATCGTTGATAAGATTACGCTCCAATTGTTCATAAGAGTTATAACTCAATCCGCTAGCATCCGACTCTCCCTGCATCCAGCATATTGCCTTTATAACGGGATACAAATCCATTTGTTCAAGTGCGCGACATTGTTCAAGAACATAATCGACAGCACCTCTATACAGCGATCCTGTATTCTTGCTAGACGGTGAACGCCACTGTGTTGAGAGAGTGGTTCCACCATAAGCATACTTTATAATGTATACTTGCTTTGAAGGATCGATTGCGGATATCTTTTCTGCCATGCCAACCTCGGGTCCGAATTGCGTCGCACTATGTCCTTGACCAAGGTTTACGCTTTCAAATTTACCATCACTTGTGTTTTCACTTATAGTGCAAGCATAGGAAATTTTGACATTGTCATATCCTGCCGTATATTCAGCAGTTTTCTCATCTCCGACAGTTTTATTTAAAAATCTGCTATGTGTGTGACCTTCCGCATTACTTTGTCCAAGAAGCAGCACGACCTGCACCTCATTAGAATATTCTTTTACATCACCACCAGGTGTACCGTCGGGTGGCGTCGTATTTTTTGACGAACAGGATACTAGAAGAGTGCTTGCTATTATACACATAAAAATAACCAATCCTAATATTTTATTTTTCATAAACGCACAGTTCTCCATTCTCAATTTTGGCGTATGCAATTACGGCGCGTTCACACCCCGATTGCGAATTATTTTTGTGATAACAAATGCGATGATTTCCCTCAAGATCCATAAACATCATTGCATGCCCAGCATCTTTATGTGGCAAATTCAACAGACCATGTTTATATTTTCCACCAAGCAAATCACCATCACAAGGATAAACGATACCAACGGAATATGCTGCGTCTATCGGTTCAGACCAACTTGACCACAACATAAACTCAGTGCCGTCAATACTGTAAAAATACGGTGCGTCTGTGATATATACATCATGCTTATTTCTGCTCCACCCCGGGACTTTTGCCCATCCGCTATTGCTAGCCTTAAACATTGTGACAGGCTTTCCTTCGGTAGCAGACAAATCGTTTTTCAACTTAACACAACACATTTCCCCGTCCGCTATTTGCACCCATTCATGTGAGAAAATAGCATATGGCTCTCCGTTTTTGACATACAATGTCGCATCCAATGCAAACCAATCTTTAGGAGCCAAGGCTCCGCTATGTACAACAAAAGGTCCCATTGGGCTATCCGAAACCAAAATTTGCGATGTTCTGCCGATACCGCTCATTCCGAACGTTGCAAACATATAATACTTCCCGCAATAATAATGCACTTCGGGCGCCCAAAAATCGTCTTGCGCCCAAAATGTTTTGTCGGCAACAAAAACGCTCTGCGGTGCTTGCCAGTTCTGCAAATCTTCAGAAACATACACACAAAAGCCTTTGCTTAATGGCAACGGACTTGATGCATACATATAATACTTGCCCGTATGCGTATCCGTCAACACATACGGATCTCTTATAGCAATATCATCCAACCTCATATCAAATCTCCTCCAACGCCACCAGATATGAATCAAAAGCAGGCATCTCCCAAGACAAATTTATGCCTACATTTTCATAAAATTCCCCCTTGTGAATCTTGCCATCCATACTGTTCTTATAATAAGAATCATGCTTAAGTCCCTGCAATTTTACGAAACGGCGATTGCGTGTTTGTTTCAACAAATTCACATATAAAAACAGACATTTTGATTTATCCTTGCTGACCATATCAATGGCAAACGCTTTGCCATCAAATGGCGATACAAGTCTATACAAGTCGCCATCCAAAACAACATCGTTGTGATATTTGTGATAAATATCGTTTACTTTTATAACCTCATCTTTATCGCTTTGCGACATACAAACAGGATTCAATTCAAACCCATATGAGCCAAAAAGCGCAATTTCCGCTTTTGTCCTGTAACAGGTAGAATTGCTATCATTCACATGGCTTCCCATAACAGCGGGCGGATATGCAAAAGATGTGCCATATTGTATAAACAATCTTTGAATCGGATCGTTCTCATCGCTTGTCCAAATTTCTGGGAAATAATACAGCGTTCCCAAGTCAAAACGCCCACCTCCGCTTGCACAGCCTTGAAAGTGAATATTGGGGAACTCGCTTGTCAACATTTTTGCGAGTTTGTAATACCCAAGCGTATTTCTATAAGCAAATTCCCCTTGATGTGCTCCGTCAAGATTTTGAGCATAACAATCCTCAAGCGAACGATTGTGATCCCATTTTACATAATCGATTTCATAGTCCCTAAGCACATTTGAAATGCGTCTATATATAACGTTGACAACTTCATCATTCGCAAAATTAAGCGGTACTTGATGCCTTGACAATCCAAAATCCGTGCCAAAATCAACCGCCGCAAATTCAGGATGTTCCTCAATCAGGTTTGAATGCAGATTGACCATTTCCGGCTCTATCCACAAGCCGAACATCATCCCGTTTTTGTGGCACTCGTCGGCAATTATCTTCAAGTCCACCTTGTCGGTATTTACATACCAATCCCCAAGAGACGAACTGTCGCTATCACGTTTTCCAAACCATCCGTCATCCAAAACAAAGAGTTCTGTTCCTACACTAGATGCTTGTTTTATCAATTCCACCACTCTTTGCGTGTCAAAATCAAAGTAGCATCCTTCCCATGAATTTAGCAGAATCGAACGATAAGCGTTCAAATTGCCATCTTTAACTATGTTTTTGCGAACAATGTCATGTAATTGACGGCTCAATTCGCCAAATCCGCAATCCGAAAAAACGCATATACCTTCGGGAAAAGAGAACGCATCTCCCGACTTGATTTCATAGCGGAAATCCTCGTTGTTTAGCCCCATTGCGACACGCGTTACACCTGTTTTAGACACGCTTGTTTCGCATTTAAACGAGCCTGAATACATTATTGAAAATGCGTATGCATCGCCGTGATTTTCATCGGTATGCGGTTCGGAAATTATCACAAACGGATTATGCTCGTGCGAACTGCGTCCCGATGCTGTAGATACGACTTTTTTCCTTCAACAAGGTGTTCTCTGCGCAGTTGTCTTTCAAATGCCCACTCTCCCGGGAAATGTAAAATATCCAAATCCGCACGCGGGAAATCCTGAACTAAACTTGCGGCATTTGTCAACCACATATCACTTTGAGTGTTGTTGATAAGTCGTGTATTGCGAATAACGCAGTTGTATTTTTCAAAAATGGTCAGAGAAAGTACCAACACCAAATTCTTATACTTGTCACGCAAAATAAGCTCAAGCGTTTGAGCACTGCCGTCATCACGCACAGACGGCATTATGTCAAATGTCGGCTTTCCGCTATAAATACGATGAGATTCATAACGGAAATCTATTTTATTATCCTCAAATCCCTCAACTGTTATAGCAGATGCTCTTGTATCCATCCCCCTGGATGTAGGCATTAAAAATGATGTAGAATTGAGCCAGAGATTATCATATAAATTTTCAGCAGAACAATTAGCATCATAATATGTATTATACCAATCAGGACTTGCCGAATTTATCGCTTCAGCATCCAGTTCTGACAAGTGTTTGCCAAAGTATGGGCACAGCACCATTCCACTTTCGTGAATCTGTACAAACATTGAAAATTTTTCGCTTGACAAATGGAATATGTTTTCGTCTTTGAAAAATACAATTGACATTTTTTGATACTCCTATCGGTTTTTATGTTTGCGGGGAGATTCCTCTCCCCGCAAACAAGTGTGAAAAATTGTTATAAGATTAAATTATGCGTTTGCACTACTTATAACGATGTTAGAAATTGTGCAATCGAGATCTCTTGAAAGGAAACTTACAACTGCTCTACCGGTATAACCATCATGCCAGCCGTGTGCGTCCTCAAGCAAAACCTTACCGTCTTTGTCTGTGATTTTAAGTTGTGTATCTTGACCATCAGTATACATCAGACGAGTGAACACCACATGATAGGTTTGTCCCTCTTCAAGACGAGCATTACCGTCATCGTAATTTTTTCCGCCGGAGCCGATACCTGCATTCAAGTCGCCGCTTACGACCCAACCTGTCCAACCTGCCTTGTATTGACCTATAACAAGTGAACGAGCCTCATTGCAATTTGAATCATAACGATTGATTGTCACTGCCAATGCAGGAAGTGCATCTCTTGAACCAACATAATCTATTGTGAGATCAAACTCAACAGTGCTTTCAACACTTGCATTGAGAACTACTTGTGTACCGATGTTCTTTGCACCGTGATCTTTTGCGTTGAGTGAGCAGGAAGAATCTGATGCACCGATAAATTTGATTGAACCATCCGCACCGATGATTGTCTTATCATTGGATGCGTAGAATTTTGAGTTGTCTGCCGTTGCAAGATACTCGCTTACAGCACTTTCGCCGTATGAAACGCTCATATTAGAGAACTCTGCCGTTACTGAACCAAGGTTGAGAACTGGGATTGTATCGCCGTCAAAGCCATCTACGAACTCGTCTGCATAATAAAGTTGATCGTTGATGTATGCATAGAATGCATTGCCTTGACGAACTGCAGTCAATTTAACATTTTCAAAATCGATTGCAGAAAGATTATGTTGACTCCACACTTGAGATCTGTCGGTTACAGCGCCCCATTGCACGTTACCATTTGTGATAACCATAGTGACTGTTTTGCGAGCATTGAAGCCTGGACCTGGAGATAATTGCAATCCGTAGTATGAATCTGTGCCGTTATAGTGAGAGATACCCACTCTTGACCATGTGTCATCCCCTGCAGGATCTGTCAATTTTGCGGTTGCCGTTGCAATATAGTATTTGCCTGCATCGCCGTTGAATACTACAAATGAATTTTGTTTACCGTTGGACTTAACAACTGCATCATCTTGATATACGCCGCTAAAATCAAAGTTATCTGCATTGGTTGTTGCATTTACAATCGTATTTTTTACAGTGATTTCGATTGTGTCGGAAACATTTGCAAAGGACACTGTTATAGTTGCGGTGCCTGCTTTAAGAGCAGTTACAACGCCACAGTCGTCAACAGTTGCAACTTCTTGATTGGAAGAACTATAAGTAACCGCAGCATCTTTTGGAGTGCTTGTTATGGTAAGTGTCAATGTCTTTGTGATATAAAGCACACTGACAGACTTATCTGTAATTGCGATTGCATAATTCATAGAATGATCGCACACGTCACATTTGCCGTCAAGATCTGCATCTACGTGTGCAGTTTCTTCATTTTTTGATCCGCACGCGCACTCTTTCCAATGATTGATGTCATTTGACTTCCAATCTTCAGAGTAGTTATGTACGTGCCAACTATATCCGCAAATATCACACCTTTCATTGTTGTCTGCATCCACGTGTACTGCTTCTTCATTTTTTGATCCGCATGAGCACTCTTTCCAGTGATTGGTATCATTTGACTTCCAATCTTCAGAGTAGTTATGTACGTGCCAACTGTATTCGCAGATGTCACACACGTCATTATTGTTTGCATCCACATGTGCGGATTCTACACTTCTTGCTCCACATGTGCACTCTTTCCAGTGATTAATATTATCGGACTTCCAATCTTCGGAATAAGTGTGTACGTGCATATCATATCCACACACATCACACTTTTCATTGTTGTCTGTATCTACGTGTGCGACCTTGGAGTCCGGTTTGATTTCTCCATCATCCGGGCACTCATACCAGTGATTTGTGCTATCACTCTTGAGCGCTGTGTAATTGTGCTCGTGTTTAGGCGCGTCGTCACACGCGAAGAAGACACTCGTGCAAAGCACAAGACACAACACTGCAATGATTGCTTTTGTTATCTTTCTCATAAAGTTACCCCTTTTTATTTATTTTTTTGGAATTGCTTCCTAAAAGTTTTCTTTATTTATTCAAATTCGATGAGAATTTGAAATTTGTTACTTGAGCAGAGGCGTATTCTCCACCTATCCACAAAATATACGCTCCGGTATACTTGCTTGTCATATCAACCCACTGGCTAGACTTTGTATCAAACTCAACCTCGGTATCATCAATCCACATTCTGAATGTCGCAATATTGTTGGTTATAGTTCTCGTGATCTTAACATGATGAGTTACTCGGGTATTCTCATACACCGCCTTGGAACTTTCAAGCCAATAATTCACAGCAGAACTGTCTTCCATTGACTTTTGATAATTCCAATTAAGGAAGCCGCCCACAATGCCTTCTATTCCAGGTTGATTTGCAGATTTGCCTATCACAAATGTTTCAACCGCATCTGCAGACTCATATCTTGATAAGTTCACTGTAAGACCTGCAATAGAGTTTGTATGTCCGTTGTTGCACAACATATCCTCAATATCAAATTCAATTTCAAAATCGCCGATAAGTTTTGCAGAGTCGCCAAGGCTTTTAACCTTGTTATCCTTTGACAAAACATTGCTGGATTTGAATGTGAACATATCGTCACTCTCATACTCTATAATGTCGGGATTGGATGCATAGAAGGACTTTTTCATATTGTCTTTTTTAAGAATTGCATCAATTTTTGTATCATCTGTTTCAATGACATAATCCGTAACGTTGACACATTCGTCGATTGCCACGATTATCGGCATTGTCGGAACATCGTCATAAGCCATTGACTCGTCGACATACATCAATTTGTCGTTGATGAGATAATAATACTTATTGCCATCTCTAAGCATTCCGATCTTAACAGCGGAATTTGTATAATCCACACTGTCCAATCCGTTTTCGCCCCAAGTTTGGGAACGTGTTGTGATTGCGCCCCATGTTTCATTTGGCAAATCTTTTACAATAAATTTATTGTAGTTATTACCTTGTCCGTCCACTCTTGGGCTGAAAATGAAATATCTTGTAGATGTTTCACTCAATCCGCTACCAAGACCGAAGCCCTGCCATACCCAAGTCGAAACTTGTGACACAAGACGGAAGTTTGCCTCAACGTAGTAACGCGTTGCGCTCACATTTGACAAATACAAAGAATGGTAACCTGCTTGAGATTCATCGATGGTCAATGACACGTGCGGGTTTTCATCGTCACATTGATCTGCAATATCCCAGTACGGTGAGCCCAAATCGCTTCTGAACAAACCTTTCTTAACATTGAATGTAACACTCTTGCTAATTGTTGTCGCATCTTGTGAAGTTGCGGTTATTGTAACCTCTCCACTCTCCAAGAATGACACCAAACCAGATTCTGAAACAGTTGCAATCGTGCTTGATGACGAAGTCCACGTCACCAGTGATGATGCCTCGGACGGCTCCACAGAAACACTCAACTGCAAATCCTCGCCAACCCACTGAACTGTGTTATCGGCATTTTCGATGGAAATGCTCGTCGGCAAAACCGCTTGTTCGACCGTAACATTAATGCTTGCTTGACAACGAGTATCTTCAACAAGTTTACACAAGATTGTCACTGTGCCCGCTTTCCTTCCTGTGACCAAACCCTTTTCACTAACAGAAGCGATTGTTTCGTCACTTGATTCAAACACGACATCTTTGTTTGTGGTGCCCGTTACAGATGCTCTAATCTGCAATGTCTTGCCCGCTTTGATTGTCGTTGCTCCTATGGCAGTCAATCTAATCGCACACGGGCCGTCATACGCTGGCGGTTGTTCTTGCGGATCGGGATCTTCGGTTTTATCGCATGCAACAACGAGCATTGCACACACCAAGAGCAAGACAAGCACTAATATCAAATGCTTTTTTCTCATAATCAATACTCCTTTGTTATTTTATAACCAACCCACTTTCGCAATCGAAAATGTGAATTTTCGACACATCAAAAGCAAGTTTCGTTTCATCTTCAACGGTTATGTCGGTCTTTTGTGTTTTAACTTGGAAATCAACTCCGAACAAGTTGTAATGGAGTATGTTTTCATTTCCAAGCAACTCAACAAGTGTCGGTTTTGCAACAATCTCTTGAGATTTGTTGCTACTATCGACATCATCCACATATACATTTTCAGGACGAATACCGACTTTGACCTTTGCTTCGTTCAAAGAAGACTTGTAATGGACAAGCAACAAATTGAGTTCATCATACAATGCTTTACGCTTCTCTTCAGCCTCTTGCAACTTATCCTTTTTACTACTGAACCATTTGAATTTTTTCTTTGTTTCAGTTGCAATGCGTTTCTCTTCTTTTCTATAGATTTGCGCAGCCTTCATCCTTGCAATAGTCTCATCCGATAAGTCATCGAATCCATCTATCGCCTGTTGAAGTTCATCTATTCTACTTTGAATAAACGACGAATACCTTTGCTTAAACTCGTCCCCTAATTTAATCTCCATGCCATTGTCAAGCGTGATTTTGCCGTCATTGTAATCTGCTTCCAACACATTCATGGCGGGGCTTCCGATAAATGTTGCGACAAACAAATTGTTTGGATGATTATATACATCTATTGCTTTGCCTATTTGTTGAATAAAGCCTTTGTTCATAACCACAATGATATTTGCCATCGTCATGGCTTCTGTCTGGTCGTGCGTAACATAAATGGTGGTTGCGCCGACTTCATTGTGAATTCTGATGATTTCAGACCTCATTTGCACACGCAGTTTTGCATCGAGGTTGCTTAATGGCTCATCCATCAAGAACAAATCGGCTTGTCTGACGATTGCACGCCCTAAAGCGACACGTTGCATTTGTCCGCCAGATAGTTCTTTGGGTTTTCTATCAAGATAGTCTCCCAAATCGAGAATTTCCGCCGCTTTATAAACACGTTCCTCTATTTCCGACTTGGGTAATTTGCGTATTTTAAGTCCGAACGCAATGTTGTCATACACGTTCATCTGCGGATAAAGCGCATAACTTTGGAAAACCATTGCGATATTGCGGTCTTTGCTCTGCAAAAAGTTACTGTATACCTTGTCTATATACAATGAGCCTGCGCTGATATCCTCAAGCCCTGCAATCATGCGAAGCGTTGTGCTTTTTCCACATCCGCTGGGACCAACAAGTGCAATAAAATCGTGTTTGTTAACTTCCAAGTTAAAGTCATAAACCGCATGCACTCCGTTCGGATAAACTTTATTGATATTTCGAAGGGATACAAACGACGTCAAAGAGTCGTCCACAAGCCTATTGTTGTTATCTTTAAGTATTTGTTTTGCTTGTTGTTTTGTAACAAGATCTTCCATTTCAAATCTCCTTATCGTTTAATTCCCGTGCTTGCTACGCCTTCTATGATTTTATTCTGTGCAATCAAATACACAATAAATATAGGAATCATAGCAATTACTGCACTCGCCAGCGACAACGTTATTGCCTCATACGACTCACATTGGTCGGAAATAACTTTCAATCCATACGCCAATGTCCAAGTGCTTCTGGGTGCGTTTCCGATTATTAATTGCGACCATTGAACATCGTTCCATGCCCCCATAAAGCCAAAGAGTCCTTCAACAAACAATGCCGATTTTCCAAGAGGCAATATAACCTTTACAAATATGCTGAGGTTGCTTGCACCGTCCATACGCGCACTTTCCACGAGATCTTTTGGAATTCCCATAAAGAATTGTCTTATAAGGAACACCCCGTACACACCGCTAAATGTCGGCAAAATCAAACCTAAAAGCGATTTGTATGCCCCCAACATATTCATGTTAATAAGTTGAGGCGTTGTAGAAACTATTCCCGGAATGGTCATTGTGCAAATCAAGAAATAGAATATCCTGTTTGCATATTTGAAATCGAGAAACACAAATGCATACGCCGCAAGTGAAGCGATCAGCAAGTACGCCAATGTTCCGCCAAGTGAAACTATCAATGAGTTAAGTAGCCAATTCCAAATCGGATACCATTCGTTCGCTTGGCTTGGGATATATTCCGTCTTTGAAAAAAGTTCTTTATATCCATCCAAAGTGAACGCATCCCAACTTGATGGGAAAAATTTGTCAGGATTAGAAAAGAAGTCGCTACTTTGTCTAAATGAACCTGCAACGCCCCATATCAAAGGCAACAAGAAAAACGCCGAGATAATGAAAAGCACTACAAACGCAATAATTTTACCTGTTTTCTTTCCACTGTTTATACTTTTGCGCACGCTTATTACCTCCTTTTTTCTCTTTGTCCAACACTAATTGCAAAATTGCAATCACGGCAATAATCAATCCCAAACAAATACCCATTGCCGCTGCATATCCAAACGCTCTCGTGTTTGAGCCGGCAAGCAAGTCTTGATACGGTATACCGCTGATTTCATATCGCCTAAATCGGGGTTGTTGCTACCCAACATGTATATCTGTCCGTAAACGTTCATATAGCCTATGAGCGTTGTGAACAGCGTAAGGAATATTTGCGGACGAATACCCGGCAATGTTACATGCAAAAACTTTTTCCAAGCCGAACAACCATCAACATTCGCGGCTTCATACAATGTTTTATCCACATTTTCCAAACCGGCACAATAAATGATAAAGTTTCCGCCTATACCGCACCAAATGCACAATAGACCTATCATCGCCCAGCAAGCATTCACTTCTCCGAACCAATCAACCGTGAGATTAAACACAGAATTGATCCAGCCATAATGCGAATCGAACATTCTCATAAGTATCAAACCGGTTGCGGTAAGTGGAAAAATGCCTGGGACATAAATCGCTGCACGGAAAAACTTGTATCCCGGAGGTTTAAGGTTGATAAGCAATGCCAATCCAAGTGGTATCACGATTGAAAGCGGAACTATGCATGCACAAAACTTTATTGTCGTCCATACCGAGTTCCAAAAGTCGCGCGAAATTGCAGAATCGGTAAACAAAACTTTGTAGTTGTCAAGCGTTCCGAATTCTATCGGCCAAAACGACTTGGATGAAAATTTTGAAAACGACATCACAATGCCCAAAATAAGCGGGAATACGAAAAACATCAAAAAGCTTATCGTATACGGACCTAAAAAACCGCCCACAGACAACGCTTTTCTTGCTCTGCTTTTTGTACGCTCGCGCTTTACGGCATATTCTTTGATATCGACAAGATTGTTATATTTCATTTTGTACTCCAAACTATTCTCTTTGCACGCAAGCAATTTTTACTTGCGTGCAAAACAACAGCTGAAAATAAACTTATTATCTGTAAAGATTGATGTAATCGACACAATCTCTGTATTCTCTATTCAACAAATCAATAATGTTGGCGGAGTTGTGTGTCGATGAGATTGCTTTTTGTGTTGCTTGTTTAAAATATTGATCTACGTACGAATAATATTTTGTTGGCGGAACAACCACATAATCCTCTACATCGCCCCAATATTGCACATAGGCAGAGTATGCGGGATCCGACTTATATTCAGTGGAATTGGCAACGGAAATAACCGCGGGGAGATGTCCTCTCTTTGCCCATTTAATGCCACTATAATTTGCCATATATTCCATGAATATTGTTGCTGCGCAAGCCTTTGTGTAACTAGTTGTTGTTTTCAAAAGTGAAATGGAGTGTCCTTCGCCCTTGATTTTGCTTGCATATTCTTTGGATGAATCTTTTGCAAACAATCCAGACAAAGAGCGTGTTGTGATGTTTGACGAACCGCCGTCTTTGTTGAGAAGCGAATCAAATGTTGACACTTCGTTTTGCCATGCCCACGGTCCTTGCAACTTGAAAATGCAGTCGCCTTTGTTGAACGGAGCATCACCGACGTCATAGGAGGAACCGTAATCCTTGCTCATTGCATAATCATTTGATGATGATGCAGACGGGAAAATCCAATCTTTGAGCACTTGCAACCCGTTTGCAACCTCTTGCGAATTCCAGGCAGGCATACCGTCTGCACCGACAATTTGTCCGCCGTTCTGCACTGCTGCAGTATAATCGACAAACTCATGTACCCACATATCGCCATAAGAAATCGGGAATGCTGTATACGGCTCTGCTGTCGATGCCTTTCTCCACTCCGTTGCAGATACTCCAACGGAATTCTCTCCGCGAATCCACAAATTACCTGCTGCTGCAAGTTTAGCGGCTTGATCACACACAGCAACCAACTCTTCGTATGTTGTCGGAATCTCAAGACCATTCTTTTCCAAAATATCCTGACGAATGCAAAGGATTGCGGAGTGACAATCGATAGGCACACCGTATGACGTTCCGTCCACAGTAACCGATTCGAGCAATGAATCGACATAATCGTCTTTATCAAAAGATGCTCCGCTTTTTTCAAAGAAGAAATCAACCTGTTGAAGCCAACCGTTATCCACATATTCTGTAGTATGCATGCCGTGGTTGAACAACATATCTGGTGCGTTTTTCTTGTCAAATTGCATCGTATTGCTCAAGAGCGTTTCCAAATCATAACGAGAAATGTGACGAGTCTCGACGCTTATCATTCCCTTATACATTTCGTTAAATTCAGCGATAATGCTGTCTTGCGTATTTGCATCATCACCTGTCGTAACACTCCACATTGTAAGTTTTACATTGTCATAAACGATATTTCCGTTCTCATCTCTAACGATATCTCCATCCCCCTCAAGCGGTGCATCGGTATCGTCGACAGGATTGCATGCGAACAATGTAAATGTCATTGCGAGCACTACAATCAAAAACAAAACAAATAAACGTTTTCTCATGGTATTTCCTCCATATTAAAATTTGACTATTGTAGGACCAGTTTTCTCTTGTCCTATAGATGCTACCTTTCCTTCGACATAGGGCATATCGTTTTCATCCCACAATAATTTGTCCAAAAACGCTATGCGCTCGCCAAACGAGCCTTCGACATTGTATCCGTGATAGAAAATCCAATATTCTCCGGCAAAATCTTGCACGATTGTATTGTGCCCCACACCGACAACTTTCTCGCTCGGTGAAACCACTTCTTCTCCGTATGGCTCCTTATCAAGTGTTATTCCGTCATGTGTTGCAAACTTATCTCCAAAGTTTTCAGCAACTCCCACTCTAACTTTGTATGTTGATGCCATTGAATTGAGGCATGTACCTTGTGATCCAAAGAAATACCATTTATCATTGCGATTGATAATATAACTTCCCTCATAATTGATATCGACATTCATATTGCCGTCAGTATTGTCGTCAATCAAGTATGTTATATGTTGTTTGACATCACTTGCATAAAACAGTTCAGTGCCGTCATCCGTGAGAAGCGTGCATGCGATTCCGAAAAAACTTCCCCAAACTATATACAAATCATCGCCGTCATAAAGCACTTGCGGATCGATACCGTTGCGCACGCCAGTCATTTCCTGATCAAGCAATTTGCCGTAATGCGTCCATGGACCATACGGTGTAGGAGATGTTGCAACGCCTATTCCAGGATTGCTATCCCCCCAAAGTGATAATGAATAATAATAGTTATAAGTATTACCTACCTTAACAACACAAGGTGCCCATACACCCGCGTCTTTATCATGCCAATTCAGTGCATCCGGATGGCCGTCAAAAACACTTCCGCACCAAGTCCAATCGACAAGGTTTGTGCTTCTGAATATAGGACCTCTGTCATACATCATCCCTTTATCGCCCATTTCACACTGCGTATTTGTACAATACATGTAAAAATATCCGCTTTCGTCATCCCTATATATATCGGGATCCGCTACTGCGATGTCGTACAAAGAGCCGTCTTGCTTGTGAAATCTCAACGGATTTTGATATGTTTCCGTTGTATATTCACGCGTCGGAGAAGGTGTAGTGTCACCATCATTATCATCCGGTTTTGTCTGTTGTGGTGGCGTTATCAGCCCACACCCAACAAACATTGTTGCGACAATCAACACCAACAATACCGTCAGTATCTTTTTCATCTTAGTTCTGTCCCTCCAATGCGTTGATATACGGACCGGGTTTTTCAACTTCGTTTGAAGCCATTGTTTCCTCGACATGAGGCATACCGGTTTCATCATCCCAAATGAGTTTGTCTAAATATAGGACTCTATATCCGGAATTGTTTTGTGTGTTATAGCCATGATAAAGCATCCAATAATCGCCAAGGTCATCTTGTATTACCGAGCAGTGTCCGACGCCCATTGCTCCGTCCATGGAAGGCGTAACCACTGCATCTCCTCTATTTGGCGCAAACATGTTTCTTCCTTGTGAATCAAGATATGGACCAGCCACATTACGCGAACGTGCACAAACAACCCTATATGTCGAATTGTTTCCACTCAAACAAGAGCCTGTTGACAAAAAGAGATAGTACCAGCCATCTCGTTTAATGATTAAACTAGCTTCGTAATTGTTGTTTTCAAAAATCTCATAACCGCCAAGAGCAACTTTATTTTCTTTTTGATGCTCTAAGCCGTTTTTCAATGAAAGTCCGTCTTGTGAAAGTTCAATAAGTGTAATCAATCCACCGTACGAACCAAAAACCATATACAATCTATCATCATCCCAAAACACATGCGGATCGATTGAGTTGGTTACACCGATTTCTTCGCTGTTGAACAACTTTCCGTAATGTGTCCAAGGGCCATAAGGCGTAGGAGATGTCGCAACGCCGATTCCAGGATTTTCATCTCCGCCCGTGGATAATGAATAGTAAAAATTCCAAGTGTCCCCGACTTTAACAACAGTAGGAGCCCAAACACCGGCACCACTAGTGCCCCAATTAGGTGTATAATTTGCAAACACATCACCCACATACTCCCAACTCTGCATATCGTCAGATTTCCATATCGGCCCACGCTTAAATGCCTTTGTCGGAGTATAAACATCAGTTTGGGTGCAATACATATAATACGTCCCGTTATCGCGCACGATATACGGATCCGCCTGATAGGTCATCTTTCGCTCGCCGTCAACGAGAGGATATATGGGATTTGTATAATTATTGTTTTCTGCTGTCGGCTTTTGGTCCTCATCGGGTACCACTGGAGTTTGTTCGTCACACGCAACAAATAATGCGCAACAACAAACTATTAAACAGACTGCAACAATAAAGAACTTTTTCATATTGTCCCCCTTCTAATTATTCCAAGTCAATTTTACTCATAAAAAATCCCCAATTCAAGATCCCCCCCCAATTTTGTTTTCATTTTTTACAAATATGTTGAAATTTGAAAACAAAGTGTGCATTAATTGACCGATTGGACTAAATATGTTATATTTACAGTATGAGTAACGAAACAATTATTAACGACAAAGACACACGACTGATAAATGCGGCAAACAAACCGTTTGTGTTGAAAAATTGGTATATCGAAACTTTTCATCCAAATTTTTCAATGGAATATCACTTGCATCCGCAAATCGAAATTATGTATTGTTCATACGGACAATTCGACTTCTACTATAAAACAGATATAAATGACGAACCAAAAATAATCACCGTTTCTCAAAACCGCTTTATTTTGGTAAACACCGGCTACTATCACAAGATCGCAAATTTATCACCGTCAACCACGATAATAAATCTCGAATACATCAATCCTACTATGACAGCGGATTTGGATATTTTTTGCCAACCGCTCAAATCATTGTTTCCCACATGCAAAGATCTCTCTCGTCTTATATCAAAGGATAAAGATTTTTATGTTTTTATCGACGAGTGCAACATCCAAAACACAATGAAAGATATTATTCAAAAAATATCCGGTGACGAACATTCTCTCGAACAACGCCTATGTGTATCTTTATTGACTGCATATTTGTTTATGAACATGGCGCACTGCCCTTCTTTTGAAACAAACAAAAAAAGTGGAATCATACATGTTGATGTTGCCGTCGATTTTATAAATTCACATCTTTCAAAAAATATTACAGTAAAAGAAATCTCTGAAGCGGCAGGTGTATCTTCAGTTTATTTGCAAAAATTATTCAAAAATCAATACGGGAAAACCGTACATGACTTTATAACAAAGAAAAAACTAAATCAAGCCAAAAATCTACTTGAAAAAAGCAGTTTCAGTATCGCAGATATTGCTCTTCAATGTGGCTTCGGATGCCGAGAACAACTAAACTACGAATACAAAAAAGTATATGGTATCTCCCCCGCAAAACACAGAAAAACCGTCTGTGAAAAAAATATCCGACATTTTTCAAATTACAACGAAATCAAACTACCCGACACACCATCACACGACTGATTATAATCGGCTGTTTCCGTCGACGAAGAATACACTGAACCAACAGTTCCCTCTTCCGCACGCACAGTGATGTAGTCCGTACCCAATTCACGCATACTCCCTGCAAATCCATCAACTGTATCGCATAAGTTTTGCGCAGGGCAATCGAGCGAACCGCACCAATCGTCAACTGCTACTGTATGGTCTTGATAAATTTCTTTCGGCAAACTCGGCGCACTCTCATTTCCGCCCAACTTGTCAAACGTGACTATATAATGCGTGTCGTCGTCTCCGTTTGGGATAAGCCTCGGTATAGCGTTGGATACAACGCCTTTTCGGATGTTGCTCGCATGATAAAAGGAATAGTCGAAGATTTAGGCATCCCCAACAATGCCCCGTTTTTCAGACTGGACACACATTCTGACAAATTGCGCGAAGTTTCATACGAACTTATCGCAAAATACAATCTTCTTGACAAAACAAAAAGGCAACTAACGTTCCGCGCCCCCGATCCCAATGATTTGCGCTTGCGCCCTCGCTGATTTTCCACACAATAATTTGTGCAAAAAACTGCCTAAAATAGAAAAGCACCCAACTAAACTTTGTAGGTTCAGTTGGGTACCACTTGGCGGAGAATCGGTAACGAAAATCGAATTATATTTCAATGGTTGCAACAAACATTTACAAACTAATCACTCCAAATAACAATTTTTCTTGCATTATCATCACACTTGATACTTACTTTCTTTAACCCTATTATTAATTCAGCGTAAAACTATTTTCTAATTGCC
>CAZCKS010000004.1:0-45623 GCA_964499325.1 uncultured Bacteroides sp.
TCGAACTTGGTAGCAACACATTTATCCCGGGCTTTGAAGATCAACTTGTCGGCGTGAAAGCAGGCGATGTAAAAGATGTCAAAGTCACTTTCCCCGAAAACTATCAAGCAGAAAATCTTGCAGGTAAAGAAGCGGTATTCGCATGCACGGTTAAGGCTGTTAAGGTTAAGGAACTTCCCAAAGTTGATGACGAATTCGTAAAAGAAATTTCTGAATTTGACACTCTTGCGGATTACAAGGCAGACGTCAAGGCTCAACTCACAAAAGAGGCTCAAGATAAAGCAGATAGAGATTTTGAGGACGAAGTGGTTGAAAAAATTGTCGACGCGTCAACGGTTGAGATTCCGAACGCAATGGTAGAGCGCGAAGCGGACGATATGGTTCATGAATTTGAATATCGCCTCATGTATCAAGGTCTCAAACTCGAAGATTATCTCAAATATCTCAACATGACGAGAGAACAACTTGTTGAGCAATACAAAGACCAAGCACAAAAGACTGTTAAAGTGCGTCTTGTTATGGAAGCGCTTATTAAGGCTGAAGACCTCAAGATCGAAGACAAAGAGATCGAGGACAAGATGGCTCAATTTGCAGAACAAAGTTCTCAAACAGTTGAAGAGTTCAAGAAGACGCTCCACAAAGAGCAAGTCGATTATATTGTCAACTCTATCATGAATGAGAAACTTCTCGACATGCTTACCAAAGCAAACATTGCAAAGAAAGCACCTGCAAAGAAGGCTGAATCCGCAGAGGATGACGCAGTTCTAGAGGAAAAGAAACCCGCCGCAAAAAAAGCGACAAAAAAGGCTACCAAGGCTGAAGATAAAGCGGAATAAGTTTATCTCTCTTTGTGTAAAATTAAAGTGTTTTGACAAAAACATATATGCTCGTCTTTCCGCTTGCAAAACTGCAAGCGGAAAGCGTATAAACAATACGTTTTGAAAATCGCGTAAAGGATTTTCACACAATCGGATTTTCCCAATGTGAGAGCATCCGACGGAGGACATTATGAACATCAGAAATCAACTTATACCTATGGTTGTCGAGCAAACGGGTAGAGGCGAACGCTCTTATGACATTTATTCTCGCCTTTTGGAAGACAGAATTATCTTTTTGACAGGCGAAATAGACGATAACGTCGCAGACCTTGTCGTTGCACAACTTATTTATCTTGAGGGCAAAGATTCCACAAAAGATATTAGTTTGTACATTAATAGCCCGGGCGGTTCGGTATCGGCAGGCTTTGCCATTTACGATACGATGAACTATATCAAGTGCGATGTGTCTACAATTTGCATAGGTATGGCGGCATCGATGGGAGCGTTTTTGCTTTCTTCTGGTGCAAAGGGCAAGAGATATGCTCTTCCAAATGCAAAGGTGATGATACATCAACCTTTGGGCGGTGCGCAAGGACAAGCAAGCGATATTGCCATCCAAGCAAACGAGATTCTCAAGACCAAAAAGCGCATAAACGATATTCTTGCGCAAAACACGTCTCAACCGCTTTCAAAAATTGAAATCGATACTGACAGGGACTTTTATATGACTGCCGAAGAGGCGGAAAAATACGGTCTTGTGGACAAGATTTTCTATTCGAGAAAATAATTCAAGAAAAAAGCATAAAGATTGGTAAAATCCTGTTTTTTGGCTGTTTTCTTGGCAAAGAATAAATAATTACGCCAAATTGCCTGACTTTATAGGGCAAATGTAAGACGATCGCGCAAAGGCGAGTTCGTCTTAACGGAGTATAAAATAGGTATGGAAAACTATCATAAAGAACAACATTGTAGTTTTTGCGGAAGGGGCGCAAGCGAGGTCGAAAAGATTATCAGCGGTCCCAACGGCATAAACATCTGCAACGAATGCATTGACGAGTGCGTTTATTTGCTCGGCAAAGACCAAAAGGATGCTAACGACAGCGTAAGTCTTTACACGCCAAAGGAAATTAAGGCGAAACTCGATGAGTATATCATTGGACAAGACAGCGCAAAACGCGTGCTTTCGGTTGCCGTATACAATCACTATAAGCGTGTAAATCAAATGCGCAACAAGAAGAACGATGACGTAGTCATCGAAAAGAGCAACGTTCTCTTGCTCGGACCTACCGGATCGGGTAAAACTTTGCTTGCAAAGACTCTTGCGCAAATTCTCAACGTGCCTTTTGCTGTGGCAGACGCAACGACGCTTACAGAGGCAGGTTATGTCGGCGAGGATGTCGAGAATATCCTTCTCAAACTCATTCAATCCGCCAACGGAGACCTTAAACGTGCAGAAATCGGCATTGTTTATATCGATGAAATCGATAAAATCGCAAAGAAAGGTGAGAATGTGTCCATTACACGTGATGTAAGCGGAGAGGGTGTGCAACAAGCATTGCTCAAAATCATTGAAGGTACGGTCGCGAACGTACCTCCTCAAGGCGGAAGAAAACACCCCAATCAAGAGTGCTATCAACTTGATACGACAAATATCTTGTTCCTCTGTGGTGGCGCATTTGTTGACCTTGACAAGATTATTGACCAACGCAAAGACAATTCAAAACTCGGCTTCGGTTCTGCTGTCAAAGGTACTGTCGATTATCGATATGATGAACTCATCCAGTCTTTGCAACCGGCAGATCTCATCAAATACGGTCTTATTCCCGAATTTGTGGGGCGTGTTCCTATTGTTGTCGGACTCAATGCGCTTGATGAGAGCGCGCTTGTAAAGATTTTGTCCGAGCCGAAGAATGCTCTTACAAAACAATATAAGTATCAGTTTGAACTTGACGGCGTAAAACTTGAATTTGAGGACGACGCGCTTAAAGCGGTGGCGAATAAGGCAATACAACTTAATACGGGCGCAAGAGGCTTGAGGGCAATTCTCGAAGATGTTTTGCTTGAACTCATGTTTGATATTCCGTCAAACAAGAATATTGACAAGGTTATTGTGACAAAAGCGTCCATTGAAAAGAGCGAAAAACCAATCGTTGTATACAAACAACAAGATGGCGATTTAAACGGTCAAATTATTGCATAACGTCAAAACAGCGCATCTAATGCGCTGTTTTTGTGCCATTTGTAAAAAGAGAGGAGGGCGAGATGATTAAACAAGCAAAATTTGTTATATCTGTTGCTGATGCTAAAAGCGTACCCGATTACGGAGTACCCGAGATTGCTATCGCAGGCAAATCGAATGTCGGCAAATCTTCGTTTATCAATTTTATGGTGAATCAAAACAAACTTGCCAAAACATCGCAAGAGCCGGGACGCACAAGATTGCTCAATTATTTTGAAATAAATAAAGGCGAATATTATTTTGTGGATTTGCCCGGATATGGCTATGCGAGAGTAAATAGACAAGAAAAGCAAAAATGGGGCGGACTTATAGAAAATTATCTGCGCACAAGCAATAATCTTATCAATGTGTTTGTACTTGTGGATATGCGCCACGAGCCGACGGACGATGATAAGATGCTTATCAATTATCTGTATACATACAATATTCCTTTTACCATCATCGCAACCAAAGCGGATAAACTTTCACGTGCGCAACAGCAGAAATGCAGGGCGGTTATCGCCTCTGCGTTGTGTGTTGGAATAAATGATATTATCGTTACGTCGTCTTCTGCAAAGATTGGCAAAGAGGCTGTAAATGCTCGAATAGATATGCTTATTGAAAATGTTAAACAACACACCGATGAGGAGCAAAATGTCGGTGAAGAGGAGATTTGACGTTTTAGTAAGACAAAATTTTTGACAAGATTAAAATCGTCAAAATCGAATAAAACATCGATTTTGGCGATTTTTCTTTAAAAACAATTCTAAAAAACAACAAAATATAAAATACTTTGCGCAATTTTGCCTTTAAATCGCGCAAACTTCGATTAATTTGTTATCGACAAGATCGCAAGATGTCAATATATATTCTATACCGTTTTTTTGAAGGCGAGGTGTAACTCGGACGTTTTTTCCGTGCAGGTGTCCGTAAAGAACATAATTGACATTGTATTCTTCAAGCAGATCGGTTAGCGGAGTGTTTTGATATGTTGCGTCAAACGGTGGATAGTGTAGAATGACTATAAGTGTATCGCCTTCTTTCAGAAGAGACTTCGCGCTGGATAGTGACAGATTGAGCCTTGTCAATTCTCTGTTGAATATTTTTTCATCCTCTTCCGTTGTGTCTTTTGAGGGGATATTCCATCCTCTTGTGCCCGCAATAACAACGGCCCTGTCTTCGTCGATTATTGGAGGTTGGGTGTTTTTATTGCGTTTTGACTCCTGTTCTGTAAAAAGTTTTGCGTCATGAGGGGCGTTTTTCGATATTCTATACGCATTGTTTTGTACAAAATGAAAATCTTTAAAGTTGGCTCTCATTTTGCCTAAAGAGTTCCAATAATAATCGTGATTGCCTTTTACAACGTACTTTTCGCCCGGAAGCACCGACACAAGGTTATAGTCGGGGGTTGCTTCCTCTATTGTCAAACCCCAAGACATATCTCCGCCAAGCAAAACAAGGTCATCGTCCGTGACCTTTTGTTGCCAATCTTCACAAATTTTCTGGAAGTGGTTTGCCCAGCCGTCTCCGAATATATCCATGGGTTTTTCGACGGCGGTGGAGAGATGTAAATCGCTTATTGCAAAGATTTTCATAAATATATATTAGCACACGTTTTTTGTTTTTTCAATTATTTGTGCGGTTATATATTTGTCGTAAGGGTGTAATTTGTGGTTGCTTTTGAAAGTGGGGTGTGCTTTTGGTAAAATCGTGTATGGAATAATAATTACATATAATATTCTTTTATATAAAAATGACGACTTGCGCCGTCATTTTTTAAGTAGCGGATAATCCTTGTTATGTTGGGAATATCGGCATGTCGAATACGCCTTGGCAGGCGTCTTGGCTAAATTCCGTGCATGGCGGAATTTTGCAATATCCGTATGATGGGACAAGTAGGTTGACGGGGGCTTGCACGCTTAAAATTATCGTTACGCAAGCGATAATTGAGAATGTGTTTTCGCTCACATACGTGCCTCTGGGGGAGGACATGTTTACTGTTGCGCCAATGGAAGGTGTAATTACGCTACCGCTTGGAACGCACATCACCACGTCTTGGGACACGGAAATTGTGCTTGTGCCTGTGCCTTGCGTACCGCTTGCGTCGGTATAGGCGATTTGCACGGGGATTGATACCGTTGTTGTTACTCTCGATAGTCCCGGTCTGTCGGCAATCGGCGTTATTGTTAGCGATGTAATTGTGCCCGTAGACGACGTTGATGAACCGCTGACAAAGGTTAGTGGTAGGGTTGGGGTTGACGGCGAAAGATTGGTAAGTGTTACGGTGGAGTCGATACTTGACTGCATCATGCATGCGTCAAATATTTTGACTGTTTGAATGCATACCTTTTCGCATAATCCGTTTGTCGGATTGCCGTTGATGTTCCCGGGACATCTGTCTTGTGTTGGATTGTTGTTGCAAAAAGACATCTTTTTACCTCCTTTTATGGTTGTTGCAATATATGCGATGTGGCGTTTTGATGTGAATTTTGGCATTTTATGCATGTAAAAAATTGCGAGAATTACTAAAAAATCGACTGTTTAGAGACTGTTTTTCTGTCTTGATTTTTTATAAAAACGAGGTTTTGTATATAGTTAACTTGTAAACTTATAAAATTTTATCAAAACCAAAAAATCTCTCTAAATAGTGCAAAAAATTTTGTGGGCAAAAGTGGAAAATTTTATTGACAAGCGAATGATATTGTTATACAATAACAAGCGTAAAGGGTGTATTGCACTCAAAAACGGCTCAAAAGGCAATTTTGTAAGGGAAGTAAAATGGCAAAATTCATGCTCGGCAATTATCGTCATTCGCTTGACGAGAAAAATAGGTTCAGGATTCCTGTCAAGTTCCGTGAAGGGCTTGGCGCAAATCCCTATTATATGCCCGGCAAAAATGGTTGCATTTACATTGTCCCCGAAGAAAGATTTGAAGAGATGTTTGCGCCGTTTATCAATCAAAATCCGTACACGTCGGATATAGATGAGTTTACCTCAAGCGTGTTTGCTTTCAGCGGTCCGCTCGAAGAAGACGCACAGGGAAGAGTTGCGCTGGATAAGAATATTAAAGAAAAGTTCGGCGTCAACAAAGAAATGGTCTTTGTGGGCAAAGCGACTTACCTTGAAGTGTGGCCGAGCGAAACTTGGGACGAAAGATACGGAGTGCTTGATCCGGATAAGATAAACAAGATGATTCAAGACCTCAAGAAATACGGGGTGTGACAATGGAGTTTTCGCACGTATCCGTGATGTTGAGAGAGTGCATCGACGGGCTTGATATTAAGAGCGACGGCATATATGTCGACGGCACTGTAGGAGGCGCAGGACACTCGATAGAGATTGTCAAGAGGCTTTCCGATAAGGGCAGGTTGATTGCCGTGGATAAGGACAGCGAGGCTCTTAAAGCGTCAAAAGAAAGACTGAACGATTATCTTGATAAAGTCACTTTCGTACACGACGATTACAAAAATCTCATAGCCAACCTTGATATGCTGGGAATAGACAGGGTGGACGGAATACTTCTCGACCTCGGCGTTTCAAGTCCTCAACTGGACAATGCCGAAAGAGGATTCAGTTATATGAAGGACGCACCTCTCGATATGAGGATGGATCGCGACCAGACGCTTACCGCCTATGAGGTTGTCAACAATTTTGAAGAATCGGATATAGCGAGAATACTCTTTGAATACGGTGAGGAGAAACTATCGAGAGTGATTGCAAAGAACATCGTGCGTCAAAGAGAGAGGAAGCCGATCGAGACGACGTTGGAACTTGCCAAAATCGTCGAAGACAGTTATCCTGCCAAGACGAGATGGAAATTCGGGCATCCTGCAAAGAGAACGTTCCAAGCGATTAGGATACAGGTTAATGGCGAACTTTCTCGACTTGAAGAGGCTGTAACCGAAATGGCGAGACGTCTTAAAAAGGGCGGAAGAATGGCGGTGATAACATTCCATTCTCTCGAAGACAGAATTGTAAAATCGGCGTTTAAGCAATTATCTCTTGCTTGCACCTGTCCTCCGGATTTCCCGGTGTGCGTGTGTGGTAAGGTACAAGAGGTAGAACTTGTAAACAAAAAACCGATTGTAGCAAGCGAAGAAGAACTTGAGCGTAATCCTCGCTCGCAAAGCGCGAAACTGCGCATAATCGAAAGATTGTAAGAAATAACAATAATAAAACATATAAAAACAAGATTATAAAGAAAGGGGATAAATCGATTATCTAACAGGGTGAAAAATAGATAAATCGATAATCTAAAAAGGGGTATATTATGGCAATCACGTTGGATGAATTGTTGGGAAGAAACACACAAAGCGTAAGCACACAAAGCACTACGCAATTTCCATCATACGAAGACTTTAAGTCCTCGCGCAATACGTATGCGCAAAACAATAATAGAGAACAAAACAGCGTTCGCTATAATTTTGACATGGCACCTGCACAAGCCCCCAGAAGCGTTGAAAGCGTAAGAAATTACGAGGCAAATCGTCCTTACGTCACTCCTCAATCGAGCGAATATCAAACGCGCGAATACCCTTTCTATGATAATTTGCGTGCAAATAGCGTTGCTCAACCCGTGCAATATCAAGCACCCGTGCAAACGTATGAGCAACCTCAATATGTTGAAATGCCTGTCGCACAACAATCAGAAAGTTATTATGAGTTTAACGCTCATGACAGCGAGAGATTGAGCGAACAAGAACTTTATGACAGACTTACGTATTCAAGCGCAACGCCTGCAATGGGACAAGAGCAAAAGACTCGTACTTCCATATTTGCTCGCAGAGCAGAGAAGACTCAAGATGTGTCTGAACAAAAACAACGCGCAAAACTCAACACCAAAGGTAAAATAATCCTTGGCGTGTATCTTGCAGTCATTGCACTTGTTGCGTCTCTAATCATAGTAAACGCAACGAGAATTAATGACGGCAAAGCGGTGACGCCGACATCCAAAGTGTCAGCAAGCGCAATTCAAAATGTGAATAATGCGGAATCTTTTGAAATAGATTCTAAATATGAAGTTCGCATCTAAAATTAAGAAAGCAAAATCCAATCTTCTTTATAATCCAACAAAAAGACTGTCGGCAATAGCATTGCTGATGGTCTTTTTGTTTTGTGCGGTTTTTGCAAAAATGATAGCAGTAATGCTTGTCGAGGGCAAATCGTTGCAAGTGAAGGCAATAGGGCAATGGTTAAGAGATGTTCCTACAGAGGCGTCAAGGGGAAGTATACTCGATAAAAACGGTAAAGTGCTTGCGTCGACAGCCACGAGATACACTCTTTATGTGCGCCCGAGCGATACGAGCGATAAGGAAAAAGTCGCTCAAACTTTATGCGATGTGTTTGGCTATGAATACGAAAGCACGCTTGCCAAAATATCCAAAAGAGCAAGCGAAGTGACGGTTGCCACGGGGGTGAGCAAGGAGCAACTTACAAAGATTTTTGACAGCGGTCTTGACGGAATATATTATGCTGAAGACAATTATCGCTATTATCCGTATGGCGATTTTATGACGCAACTTTTGGGGTTTTGCAGTAGCGACGGATACGGACAGACGGGAATTGAGGCATATTATAACAAATATCTTACAGGGGTAGACGGGTACATTCTTTCAGAGGCGGATTTGGTCGGGCGCAAGATTGACGGAACAAGCGGATATTATTTGCCATCCATTGCCGGAATGAACGTTGTTACGACGTTGGACGCAGGTATTCAAAGCATTGTCGAGGGCGCAGTGCGCAATGCGGTAAGTAAATTCAACCCCAAAGGGGTTGCTTGTGTGGTTATGGATTATACAAACGGGGATATTGTCGCGCTTTGCGAGTATCCGTCTTTTGACTTGAACGATGTGCCGCGAGATGATCTTCAGTCGTTGTTCGAGATGTCTAAAAGTCGAATAATTTCTACGGTATACGAGCCTGGTTCGACTTTCAAAATTTTGACTGCGGCGTCGGCGTTAGACAACGGAAGTATAAAGGAGAGCGATAGATTTTATTGCGCAGGTTCCAAGATTGTGGACGGTAAAAAGATTCGGTGTTGGAAATCCAAAGGGCACGGCTCCATTGATTTTGGTGAAGGCGTCGAGGGAAGTTGCAACTGCGTTTTTATGGATTGCGCATTGCGGATGGGGACGGACGTGTTTTACGATTATTTGCGCGCTTTCGGACTTGCGAGCAAAACGGGTATAGATATGACGGGGGAAACGAGCGGTATATTTATAAGTCAAAATTCTGTCAAAAACGTGGACTTGGCAAGAATAGGATTCGGACAAGCGGTGGCAGTGACTCCTATAGGGCTATTGAGTGCGACTTCGGCGGTTGTCAACGGCGGATTAAAAGTGTCTCCTCATGTGATGAAAGAGATAAGGAGCGTTGACGGCAAAACCATATCGCCGACGCTGTCGGGTGGCGAGAGAGTAATATCGCAAAGCACGTCAGACACCATGCGCAGACTTTTGCAAAGGGTAGTTACCAACGGAAGCGGAAAGGGGGCATACGTGCCCGGGTATGAAATTCTCGGAAAGACGGGCACTGCGCAAAAGTATGAAAACGGCTCTATCGCGCGAGGGAAATATATATCTTCGTTTTTAGGTTTTTCGGTGACGGAGGGTGCGAATTACGGAGTGCTTTTTATTGTCGATGAACCGCAAGGATATATGTATTATGGCTCTCTTGTGGCATGTCCGATGGTGGGTGACATTTTTGAAAGCATATTTGCATATCTCGATATTGAGCCAAATTATACCGGCAAAGAGAAAGATGTTATCGGCGACGAGTTTGAATTGCCGTCGTTTGAAGGGCTGAGTGTATCGTCGGCAAGGGCGCAACTTGCAAAATTGGGCTTGTATTGCGAAATTGACGGCGAGGGCGACGTTGTAAAGGAGCAATATCCCGTTGCAGGCGTAAAAGTTGATAAGAGAAACGTCGTGTTGCTACTCACGTGAGTTGAAAAGATTTTCCGTTTGCGACTTATTTTGCGGTTGGGTTGAATATGGTGACTACACTCATTATGATGAGTGTATCAATCCTTAAAGGAGTTACCTTATGAAACTTGAAAAATTACTCGAAGATATTGAAGTATTGCAATGCACCGCAGATTTGACAAGAGAGATAAACGGCATCAAGATTAGTTCTCAATCGGTTGAGGACGGCGATATGTTTGTGTGTATGGAGGGGGCGCGCGACGACGGTAATAATTATATCGACACGATAGATAAATCCTTTGTCGTGCTCACTCAAAAGGTTCCGTCTATAGACGTAGAGTATGTGCTTGTCAAAGACGTGCGCAAGGCGTATGCGCTCGTGTGTGAAAACTATTTTTTACATCCGCTCGACGGAATGAAATTCGTTGCGGTCGTGGGGACAAATGGAAAGACAAGCACAGCGCATTATATAAATTCAATCTTGACTTTTGCAGGTGTTAAAACTGGGCTTATCGGCACGGAGGGGCATTACATTCTCGATGAAAAAGTCGGACAGAGCCTGACTACGCCCAATCCGTTTGAACTTAACGAATTATTCTTTAAGATGCGAGCGAGAGGAGTTGACGTTGTCATTGCAGAAGTGTCTGCACATGCCATTTTCCTTGAAAAATTAGGGGATATAAAGGCGGATGTGGGGGTATTGACCAACGTATCGCAAGACCATTTGGATTATTTCAAAGATTTTTCTGAGTATCGAGGAGTCAAGATGTCTTTTTTTGAAAACGGCGGTTGCAAAAAAGCGATCGTAAACGTCGATGACGAAAGCGGGCGCATTCTTCTTGAACGGTTGGAGAGCAGAGAGGATGTGGACAGAATAAGTTACGGGCTTTATAATCCTGCGGATAACTTTGCAATCAACGTAAGAGAGGACATTGACGGAATTGCGTTTGTGGCAAATCTTTGCGACGAGATAGCGGATGTAAAGTGTAAACTGTACGGAGAGTTTAACGTATACAATTTGCTCGGTGCAATGAGTGTGGCAAAAGAGTTGGGCGTCGACGTGCAAATAATTTCTCACGCCGTGCGCAAGATAAAGAGCGTAAAGGGCAGATTTTCCGTGCTCAAATGCGAAAAAGGTACGATTATAATCGATTATGCCCATACGCCTGACGGCATGAAAAACCTGCTTTCCACCGCAAGGACGATAACGAAATCACGCTTGATAACTGTGTTTGGTTGCGGAGGCGAAAGAGATAAATCTAAACGCGCGATTATGGGAAAAATCGCATCTGAATACAGCGATTTCATCATTCTCACCAGCGACAATCCTCGAAACGAAGATCCGCTTGACATAATCAAGCAAATAGAATGGGGCGTTACCATAAAGGATGTGAAATGTATTGTTGACAGGTGTGAGGCGGTGCGATTTGCTCTTGCGGAAATGGAGGAGGGCGATACGCTTGTAATTGCAGGCAAGGGCAGTGAAAGTTGCCTTGAAATAAAGGGCAGAAAGATACCCTATAGCGATTTTGACGTAGTGGCGAGATATGCAAGATGAGCGCGCTTAATAAAATTCTCGTATACTTTGTTTGTTCTATAGCCATATCGGTAGCGATTGCGCCGTTGGTTATTAAACTTATGAGCAAACTTAAAGCCAAACAGACGGTGCTGGGCTATGTCAAACAGCACTCGCAAAAGAGCGGAACGCCTACTATGGGCGGATTTATATTCCTATTGCCTACATTGGTGTTTTCGCTTATTGAAATGAGGCGCTTTTCAGTTGTTGCGATTGCGATAACGATGGGCTTTTGCGTGTTGGGATTCTTGGACGATTATATTAAAATCCGCTATTCTCGCAATTTGGGGTTGAAGCCGTATCAAAAGATTATCGGACAAGTTGGGTTAGGCATTGCCGTGGGTTATTTCGTGTATGCGTCCGAATTTGTGGGAAGTAGCGTTGAATTGCCGTTTACAACTTCCACATTGGATTTAAAATGGGGGATAATCCCTTTTGTCGCATTGGTGTACATCGCAACTACAAATTCTGTAAATCTTACCGACGGACTTGATGGGCTTGCCGGATATACGTCTGTTGTATATTTTTTGTGGTTTACGATTTTTATATTCTTAGAATATAACGATGCCTGTATGTCGGGAGACGAGGGGTATGCAAGCGAGATTTTTTCGTTGTGTGTTTTTTGCATATCTATGCTCGGAGGCTTGCTCGGTTATCTCATATTCAATGGCTATCCGGCTAAAATCATGATGGGCGATACGGGTTCTCTGGCATTGGGAGCAGGCTGTGCAACGGTTGCGGTTTTTATGAAAAATCCGCTTTTAATCGTGACGTCAGGCATAATGTTTGTGTGGTCCAGCATATCAGTTATATTGCAGGTGATTTCCTTTAAACTCACAAAGAAACGTGTTTTTCTCATGGCGCCATTTCATCATCATCTTGAAATGAAGGGGTATCACGAGAGTAAAATTGTTACGATATATTTTGTTGTGAGTATGATTGGGGGCGCGCTGACATTGATATTTGCGAGGACTATATGAGATTTGTCGGCAAACACGTCGTTGTTTACGGCGCCGGAATGAGTGGTATTGCGGCTTACGAATTGGTAAGAGAAAAGGGTGCGAAAGCGATTATATATGACGACGATATTGATGCACATAGGGCAACTAACAGCAAGGGTGTTTTTGACGGGGCGGATATGATTGTGTTAAGCCCCGGTGTTGACGCAAATAAAGATTTTATTCTCGACGCAAGGTTGGACGGCACGATTGTAATGAGTGAACTTGCACTTGCATCCTCACTTTGCGTTGCAGAACAAATTGCGGTTACTGGCACCAATGGTAAGACAACTACGACTATGCTTATAGATTATGTCTTAAAAAGGGCAGGGTTACATTCACATGCGGTTGGCAACATCGGCGTACCCTTTTGCTCCATTGCCGACAAACTTGACGCAACGGAGATTGCCGTCATAGAAGCGAGCAGTTTTCAACTTGAAAACAGTCCCTCGTTTGCTCCAGATATCTCCGTGATGTTGAATATATTTCCGGACCATTTGTCAAGGCACAAAACCATGCAAAACTACATATCGGCAAAGTCCAATATTTTCCTAAAACAGAGCGAGCAGGATTATATTGTCTACAATGCCGATGATGAGAATATTTGTGCGCTGACAGGACAGATGGTTGCGCAAAAGGTGCCTTTTAGCATGACAAGCGTGCAGATGGACGGCGCATATATTTCATCGGGATTTGTGTGCTTTAAGGGTAAGCCTATTGTGGCATTGGAGGATGTGGATTTTGTCGGAAAAGAGATAGAAAACGTGCTTGCGAGCGTTGCGGTGTGCATGATAAAGGGAGTGTCGCCTTTTAACATTGCGTCGGCGATTACGGATTTTGCAAAGCCAATGTATCGCAGACAACTATGTAAGATTATTGACGGCATAAAGGTGTACAATGACAGCAAGGCAACCAATGTGTCCGCATGCGTGTGTGCGTGCGAGTGCGTAAGTCGCACGGACGGCGATTTCGTGCTTATCCTCGGCGGACAAAAGGGCGAGGAGGATTTTGTCGCATTATTCGAAGGGATAAAAAGAGATTGTGGAGATTCGCTCAAATATGTTGTCGCTTGCGGTCAAAACGCCGACGATATTTTTGCGTGTGCAACCAAGTTCGGAGTGGACGTTGTCGTAAGAGAGGCTTTGCAAGATGCCATATTTGTTGCGCTTGTCAAAGCGAGAGAGTGTGGCGCAAAAAGCATATTGTTTTCACCGTCGAGCAAAAGTTTTGACAAATATTCGTCCTTTGAGGAAAGGGGGCGGATATTCGACGCACTTGTAAACGTAGTGGCAAAATAAGAGTATGAGAGGCGGTGTTCTCGGAGGCGAAAAAACGCGCGTGCGCGATCTGCGCGCGCAAACTCGTGCGCATAGGCGTGCGCATGTAGGCGTGGATATTGGCGTTAACGGCGGTATTTTGCAAAGAGGAAAACCCGATTATATATTGATTGCTTGCGCGCTAATTTTGTCGATTATTGGACTTGTTTTTATATATTCGGCGTCCTGTTATAGCGCGAAAATCGAGAGCGGAGACGCTTTTCATTACGTGAAAACACAAGGCGTTGCGCTTGTTATTGGCGTATTTGCAATGACGCTAATTTCTATGCTCGACACAGAGGTTATTCGCAAGTTCGCGCCCATGTTATACATCATGGGATTAGTATTGCTTGCGCTTGTTTTCTTGCCTGTCATCGGCGTTGAGAGTTACGGCGCAAAGAGATGGCTTAACTTGGGCTTTTTTACAATTCAGCCTTCAGAATACGCCAAATTTTTTATGGTTATTGCAATTTCTGCCTTTGCAAGCAGGGCGGATATGCGAAGATTTAGAAATGTTTTGGCAGTGCTCTGTATAGGCGGTGCGGTGTGTCTTTTGCTAATACTCGAGCCAAACATGTCAATCACTATCTGCGTTGCAGGCGTGATTTTTATAATGCTGTTCGTATGCGGAGCAAAGCCCTTACATCTTGCGCTTTTGGTTATTCCTGCAATCGTCGGCGCCGTTGTGCTTGTGCTTATGGAGCCGTACAGATTGCAACGCCTCATTGCCTTTGCCGATCCTTGGAGTTCTCCGTTGGAAGAAGGGTATCAACTCATTCAATCTTACTATGCGTTGGGCAGTGGCGGATTGTTCGGGGTAGGACTATTTAATTCCAGACAAAAATATTTGTTTTTACCATTTGCAGAAAGCGATTTTATACTGTCCGTTATAGGAGAAGAAACGGGAATTGTAGGCGTGCTCTTTGTTGTGTTGCTGTTTGTTATTTTCACGGTAAGAGGCGTGCGTATAGCAAAGAGAGCAAGAGATAGATTTTCTTGTTATCTTGCGCTCGGAATAAGTGCGATTGCAGGCATACAGTCTCTTTTAAACATAGCGGTGGTTTGTGGGGCGATACCGCCGACGGGATTGCCTCTGCCGTTCGTGAGCGCGGGCGGAAGTTCGCTTGTGGCATATTTTTGTGCAACGGGAGTGCTGACGTCTATTTCTAAAAATGCGTGTCCGTATCTTTCTGTGGAGGATTTCAAGTCACGCAATTAAAAAAACAATCACACAATGTAGGGTGGGTATGTATTTTAAAATCAAGGGCGGAAACGAGTTGAGTGGAAGAGTGACGATACACGGCGCAAAAAACGCCGTTCTTCCACTTATGGCAATGGGAATATTAACTGACGAAACTGTAATCATTGACGATTGCCCGCACATAAGCGACGTTGACGCAATGTGCAAACTGCTGGCAAATTTGGGAGTTAAAGTCGTGCGCGAGGGCAGGCGCATAAGTGTGTGTACGCGTGCCGAGCGCACGTGCGCAAGCGAGGATTTGTGCAAAGACATGCGTTCGTCCATGTTTATGCTCGGTGCTCTTTTGGCGTCGAGAGGAGAGGCGCAAATTTCTTTGCCTGGCGGATGCAAAATAGGTCAAAGACCTATGGATATACATATCGACGGCTTGAGGGCTATGGGCGCTCATACGGAATATACCCAAGACGGACTGACGTGTTATGCTCAAAAATTACACGGTGTGGATTACGTTATGAAATATCCGAGCGTCGGCGCAACGGAAAATCTGCTTATGTGCGCTTCGATTGCCGAGGGACGTACGACATTGATAAATTGTGCGAGGGAGCCGGAGATTGTGTCGCTTGTAGACGGATTGAGGGCTATGGGCGCGCGCATAGAAGGGGAAGGCACTTCGGTAATACGCATAGACGGCGTGGATAAACTGGGCGGATGTCGCATAACGCCCGTTGCGGATAGGATAGTCGCGGGCACGTATTTGTGTGCGGTTGCGCTTTGTGGAGGCGATGTTCGAATTGACGGAATAGGAGAGAGATATTTGCAATCGCTTTTGGGAGTGTTACGCTCAAAGGATTGCAAGATTGACGGCGATGAAAATTCATTGCGCATTCTTTCAAACGGGCGCACGCACGCGATGAATATCACAACGTCGCCATATCCGCTTTTTCCAACAGATTTACAACCGCAGATTTTTGCTTGCGCAACTTTTGCCGACGGAGTGAGTAGAATTAGGGAGACAGTATTTGAGAATAGGTTTTCTCACGCAAAAGAGTTTGAAAAACTCGGAGCGAAAACTATAATCGACGGCAATGTTTGCACTATTGTCGGAAAAGGATTCGCAGACAATTTTAACCTTGCGTCGCCTTGCGCATTGTATGCAAGCGATTTACGTGCGGGCGCAGGGCTTATGATAGGGGCGCTGAAAATAAAGGGAGAAATCGACGTGTTTGGAACACAATACATAGACAGGGGATATGAGAAAATAGAGGACGAATTTTGCGCTCTGGGCGGATATGTATTGCGCAAAAACGCATAATGATAGTGCCTATATCGACGATAAACGACGACTTTTGATATTTTTTTACAAAATCCGATAATTTTTTACTAAAAATGCGTTGACACGATAAGTATTTTATATATAATATTATATTATAAATATGCGCGCGCTTGCGCGATAAAGATTGAGGAGAATATGAGTTCGATTTTTACAAAAGACATTGCCGTTCTTGACGTAAACTCTCGCCTTATAAGTGCCATTGTAGGTTCCAAAAGGGCGCAGAGCGTTTTCGGCATTAAGTCGATAATCGAAAAACAACATCAAGGGTATGAAAACGGAGAATGGTTTGACGAGGAAGACACCGTCGACGTGGCAAAATCCGTTCTTCTTGATGCGATGAAGTCGGCAGATTCTCGCACAAAGCGTCTATTTATCGGCGTTCCGGCAGAGTTTATCAGTGTTGTTACCAAAGAGGTTAGCGTCCGTCTTGACAGACAACGCAGAGTGATTGACGACGACATCGATTATTTGCTTAAAAAAGGCGATGATTTCGATACTGAAAAATATTTGACAATCAACACGTCCGCGATATATTATTCCGTAAACGGAGAAGATAAGATATACAACGACGTGCGCGATATGACAGCGACAAGAGTCGATGCTTGCGTGTCCTACATGCTTTGCGAAAAAGGTTTTGTAAAGACCTTTGATGAGGTCGCCGAATCATTGGGGTTCAATGACGTGCGTTATGTTGCCACTTGCTGGGCAGAGGGCATGGCATTGCTTGAAAAGGAGCAACGCGACAGCGTATATATGCTTATCGACATCGGTTATCTCTCATCGTCGATATCCATTGCAAAGGGGGACGGCATTCTTGATATGAAGTCCTTCTCGATGGGCGGAGCACATATCTGCGGAGACATTTTCGAGGCATTGGAAGTTCCGTTCGATATGGCGGAAGAGGCAAAACGTCTTGTGGATCTCAATCTCAACTACAGCGATGAAGCAGTGCTTGTGGGTGACGGCGAGAACGTCGTATACGCATCCGATGCTTGCGAGATTGCCAAAAACAGACTGGACGTATTTGTAGACATTCTTGCAGACGTGTTTAAAGAGATAGAAGAAGACGCACCGTCGTATATGCCTGTGTATCTTACGGGCGAGGGCATTGCCCCCATGCGTGGCGCAAAGAAATATTTGAGTGAACAACTCGGTAAAAATATAGAAATCGTTACTCCGAAACTTCCTGGATTTGTCAAGCCTGACGATTGTTCCAAGGCGTCGTTGCTTGTGATGGCGGACAATCTCTCAAAGTTCGATTTCGGAGCGTTTATAAAAAAGATATTCAACGGAGGTAAAAAATGATAGATTTTGAAAAATTCGGTTGGACTCCTCAAGAGGAAAATACCGATGAAGTAGAAGAGACGGTGGAAGAGGTTGCCGAAGAAGTTGTCGAGGAGACTCACCTTGAGGAACAAGAGACTTATCAACCTGTTTCTCAAAAGAAACCCGGCAAAGCAAATATCGTCGTAGTCGGCGTCGGCGGTGGCGGTAATAATGCCGTAAACAACATGATTCGCGCCGGTATCAAGAGTGCAAGTTTCGTTGTCATGAACACGGATATGCAAGCACTCAATATGTCATTGGTCGCTCCGCATTGCAAGATTCAACTCGGTGCAAATATGACGGGTGGTTTGGGCGCAGGTTCAGATCCCGAAATCGGCAGAAAAGCCGCAGAGGAATCACGTGAACGCATCAAAGCCGCTCTTAAAGACATCGATTTGCTTTTCATCACCGCTGGTATGGGCGGTGGCACGGGTACTGGTGCTGCTCCGGTTATTGCTGAAATCGCAAAATCTATGGGTATCCTCACTGTTGCTGTTGTCACAAAGCCGTTCAATTTTGAAGGCGCACAACGTATGAAAAACGCAGAAGAGGGTATCAAAAATCTTAAAAACTTTGTCGATACGCTCCTCGTTATCCCCAACCAAAAACTTATAGAAGTCCTCGACAAGAATATTTCCTTCAAGCGTGCATTTGAGATTGCCGACGATGTATTGCGCCAAGGCGTTCAAGGCGTGAGCGACGTTATTGCCAATCCGGAACTTATCAACCTTGACTTTGCAGATGTGCGTACAATCCTTTCAAATAAAGGTCTTGCACACATGGGTATCGGCTACGGCAAGGGCGAGAAGAGAGTTATTGAGGCTGTCAGAGGCGCAGTGTTCAGTCCGTTGCTTGAAACAGACATTGAAGGCGCAACAGGTATTATTGTTAACATCACCGGTGGCGAAGATATGCTCCTTGGCGAAGTCACCGAGGCTTGCGACATCGTCAAACAAGTTGTCGATCCCAGCGCAAACATCATTCTTGGCACGGCATTCGTTCCCGATAAGAAAGATATTGAAATCACGATTATCGCAACAGGTTTTGTAGACAGAAACTCTGCACCCATAACAAGTGCACCTCAACCTGCAAGACCGTCGTTTGCACAAATGGTAGCAAGTAGCACAGAAGAGCACGAAGAGGAAAAACCGCAAGAAACCGAGAAACCCATTTACAATCCCGACATTTTTGCAAATCGTCCTGTGTTCGGTACAAGACCTCAACCGCAAGTTGAGCCTGCTCAACCCGTTGCTCCCGTACAACCTGTACAACCCGCGCAACCTGTCACTCCTGCACCGCAACAAAACGACAGCGTACAATCTTCAAGAATTGACGTGTCGTCCAAGCAAGTGCCTGCTTTTTTGCGCAGACTTAAGAGAGACCGTGACTAATTAAGATACAATTAAAGCGGTTAGAATATCGAAATTTTAATATTAATTAATAATCGATAAATTATTTATACAAAATTTGCCTTTGCATTTTGCAAAGGCTTTTTTGTTGCTTCGACAGCAAAGGAAAGTATAATATCCTCACAAGATGTATTATCTTTGCGTGGAAGTGTATGTGGAACTTGTGTTATTCAATAACGTTGCAATCGATTTTGCGCTGATTGTAATCGTTGAAACGATAAGACGTCGAAAAATGTCGATATTTCGTGCGCTTTTAGCAAGTTTGATAGGCGGAATAATTGCATTTTATTATGCAGTTGCGCCCAATATTTTGCAGATATTGATCAAGATATTTTTGTCTCCGCTAATGTGTTTGATTTTCGATAAGCGTTGCGGAGATTGTTTTCGAGCAAAAGTTGTCGATTTTCTATCCACTCTTGCAATTTTTGTGATTGCTACATATTTTACGGGAGGTGTAGTTTTTGGACTGTCGCTTGCATTAAACATTGATATAAACGCTTACGCCATAGAGGGGATTATTGCGCTTTCGATTGCTATATGTCTTTTGTGCGCAAGGCTAATTGTACGGCGAAGGCAATCTTTATCTACTAAAAAGGTTGACGCAACAATTAGAGTGGGGAAAACTTGCGTAAAGACGACGGGGCTTTGTGACAGCGGAAATACGCTTGTGGATAACGTCACTGGATTACCCGTTGTGATATTTTCCGACAATATGGAAAAACGCTTTGACAAATTGACAATAGACGGATTTGTTAACGTGCAGACTGTGGGCGGTCAATGCGATATGCCAATCGTTAACATTGATGAAATATGCGTTGGTGGCAAACGATGCAAGGCAATGGGCGCACTTTCTCGCAAAAATTTCGGAGATTATGACGTTATATTGCAAAATTCGATATTCTAATCAGGTAAAACAAAAGTTTAAATATAATTTATAAATGATATGAGGTATATATGAAAGGAAAAATCAGAGCGTTGTTTGAAAGATTGCTTGCGTGGCTCGGCATCAAAGAAGCGTCTTTTGTGCACTATATTTCTCAAGGCGCGATGTTGCCATCTCCGTTTACGCCCGAAGAGGAACAAGTAGTAGTACGTCGATTTCTTGACGGTGACGAAGAGGCTCGATTGCAACTTATAGAGCACAATTTGCGCCTTGTTGTGTATATAGCAAAGAAGTTTGACAACACGGGCATAGATATGGATGATCTTGTATCGATCGGTACGATAGGTTTAATTAAGGCAGTCGGAGGGTATAATCCCGATAAGAACATCAAACTTGCCACTTTTGCTTCAAGGTGCATCGAAAACGAGATATTGATGTATTTGCGCAAGACCAATAAAACACGCGCAGAGGTATCTCTTGACGAGCCTCTGAACGTCGATTGGGAGGGTAATACTTTGCTTTTAAGCGACGTTTTGGGAACGGATGCGGATGCTGTTTATAACGATGTAGAGACTTCTGACGAGTGTCGCATTTTGCATGGTGTGTTTGACAAACTTCCTCAACGAGAAAGACAGATTTTGTCATTGCGCTTCGGCTTGTACGGTAAGGAGGAGATGACGCAAAAGGAGATTGCAGACATGATGGGTATATCGCAATCATACATATCTCGACTTGAAAAAAAGATTGTGGAGAATCTCAAAAAAGATATGAAAAAACTTGGTTGATTGCTCTCAAATTTTTTGTTTGAATATAAAACGTAGTTTTGTTCAAAATATATAAAAGGCTTCCTACATAACTTTTAGGAGGCTTTTTATATGGGCAGAGTTCAAGTTTGCGGAATAGACACCGCAACTCTTCCAAAGATAAATTGCGTTGAATGCGACGAGTTGTTAAAGCGGATAAAAGAGGGTGACAGTAGCGCACGTGAACTATTTTTAATGGCAAACATGCGACTTGTGCTTTCTTGTGTTGGCAGATTCTCAAAATCAGGCGAGAGTGCCGACGACCTCTTTCAAGTGGGGATGGTGGGGCTTTTAAAGGCACTTGAAAACTTTGATGTTAATCTCAACGTGCGTTTTTCCACTTATGCAGTGCCTATGATTATTGGAGAAATGCGTAGGGCTATACGTGACCGTACCACAATCAAAGTCTCGCGAAGCGTTAGAGATACGGCATATAAAGCGTTAAAGGCTCGTGAAAATCTTGTCAAAAACAATGCCAATGATCCCTCTATGATTGAGATTGCAGAGGAAATCGGTATTCCGCTCAAAGAGGTTGCGTGTGCTCTCGATGCCGTAAGCGAGCCTGTATCTTTTTACGAGCCTTGTTACAACGACGGCGAAGAGGGCTTGGAGATAATAGACCAACTTGCCGATGAGAAAGAGAATAGTGAAAATTGGACGGAGAAACTTGCATTGAGAGAGGCGCTTAAGAATGTGCCGGAAAGAGAATTGGAAGTGATAAAATTGCGTTATTTTGACGGTAAAACGCAGGTGGAAATTAGTTCTATTGTGGGAATATCGCAAGCACAAGTCTCTCGGCTTGAGAAATCTGCGTTGTCAAAAATCAAAAGTGCAATGAATGCATAGTTTAATTGCATTCTCTGTTAACGTCGGTATCTGACGTGTCAGATAGGGTGCAGGCGTTAATTCCGACTATTTCCACAAGGATTGCGTCTGCGCCTATTTTGATAATTCGATTGAAGGGAATAAATATGCTATCGGGGCTTGTTATGCTTTTCAGCAATGATTTTTTGCCGGGAACGACAAGCCCGTTAACGCATGCCTGACTGTTGAAAATGAGGTCGCAAACATGTCCCATTTCTTTGCCGTCGGCAACGTTGATAACAGTTTTTTTGCTTAATTCCGCAAAGGAATATTGCCTTATATTCATATCCAAATTGTATGCGTGTAGATCGCAAAATATGTTTTTATGACGCTTGAGGTTAAGTTTTTATTGCGCACGATTGTGCCTTGATGGAGTTTTCAACACAAAATGTTGTATTTTTTGATATAAAACTTTACAATTTTCACAATATATTGTATAATAACCGCATAAATTGTCGAGGTATTTGTATGAAGTGTATTTATTGCGGAAGTATGGATAGCAAGGTTGTCGATTCAAGACAAAACGAGGACGGTACGTCCATCCGCCGTCGCAGAGAGTGCATTGTTTGCGGTAAACGTTTCACCACGTATGAGACTGTTGAGAGCACTCCCGTCATGGTGGTGAAGAAAGACGGTTCTCGCCAAGCGTTTGACGTCAATAAGATTAAAATCGGCATAATGAAAGCATGCGAAAAGCGTCCTATCTCAATGTCGTCTATTGATAGGCTTGTCGGCGATATTCAACGCAAAGTTTTAAATACGCTTGATCAAGAGGTGTCGTCCACGGCATTGGGCGATATGGTTATGGAAGGTCTCAAGTCCATTGACGACGTTGCATACGTGCGTTATGCGTCCGTACACCGCCAATTCAAAGACATCAACACTTTGCTCGACGAGATAGAAAGCCTTGTCAAACTCAAGGATGAGATAAGCAAATAACTTTTTACAAAAGATACATCAATATAACAAAGATAAAGCCACGCATAAGCGTGGCAATTTTTTTATTAATTCGTAAGTGATAAGTGAGTTTTGCTCAACTGTTTTTAGGTCAAATCTTCTTTGTTTACGCAATTTCTGATTTTTTCCAATGCTTTTTTTTCTATGCGTGAAACGTAAGAACGCGATATGTCAAATTTTTTTGCGACCTCGCGTTGTGTAAGCGCACCGCAACCGCCTAGCCCGTAGCGAAGCCTGATTATGTCATATTCTCGCTTGTCAAGCACGGACTTTGTGATTTTTAGTAATTTTTCCATCATAATCGAGTTTTCCACATCCTCTATTACGGAATGTTCGTCGGAGAGCATATCCATTATAACAAGTTCGTTGCCGTCCTTATCCACGCCTATCGGCTCGTTTAGCGAGACGTTGGAGCGGTGTTTCTTGGATGTGCGCATCGTCATTAATATTTCGTTTTCTATACATCTTGAGGCGTATGTTGCAAGTGTGGTGCCTTTATCTGGCTTGAAACTTTCAATCGCTTTTATAAGCCCTATGGAGCCTATGGAAATCAATTCGTCGTTATCGCCGTAGTTGACATATTTTTTTGCGATGTGAGCAACAAGGCGCAAATTGTGTTTGACGAGTATTTCTTTGGCGTTTTCGTCGCCTTGTGCGCTTTTTTCAAGATATTCCTTTTCTTTTTCTTTGGAGAGAGGCTTTGGAAAGGAACTTTTCTCCGTCACATAGGAAGAAAATATGATTAGATTTTTTAAAAGAACGAGCAAACTCTCCAAAGCCATTTTTAATAACCCCTCCGACGTTGTATATTTTATGGCGAATGATGAGAAAAATTGACAATATTCGACTTAAGCAAAAAACAAAATTTTATTGTGTGTAATAAGTTGACAACTTTGCGTTTTAGAATTATAATCCAACAGGTCGCAGGGGTGCAAAACTTTTTGCGACGACACTCAATTGGCTAAAATAATTTATTATTTTATCCTAAATATAAGAGGTTTTCAAAATGAAAAAATATGATATTTGTATAGTCGGCGCAGGTCCTGCAGGTATTTTTACGGCAATCGAACTTTTGCGTAAAGGTAGCACAAAGAAAATGTGCATTATCGAAAAAGGACAGCCCGTAGAAAAGCGTGTATGTCCCAAGACATTTGGCGGAGAATGTCGCAACTGCAAGCCGTATTGTCATATTACGACGGGATTTTCTGGCGCAGGTGCGTTTTCGGACGGCAAATTGTCCCTTTCGCACGAAGTGGGCGGAGAATTGCCTCAACTTATCGGCACGGATAAGGCGCAAAGCCTTATCGACTATACTGATACGATATATCTTGAATTTGGTGCAGACGAGCATATCGAAGGTCTCGGTAACGAAGAGAAGGTCAAGGCTATCCGCAGAAAAGCCATAAAAGCAGGTTTGAAACTTGTAGATTGTCCTATACGTCACCTTGGCACTGAAAAGGCAAGAGACCTCTATCTTGCGCTTGAAAACTATTTGCGTGACAATGGCGTTGACCTCATTTTTGGCAGACAATGCGACAATATCATTCTCGATGGCGACACTTGCAAGGGCGTGTATATCGAAGATAGCAAGGGACAAAATCAAGAAGAGATATTGGCAGATAGGACTATCATCGCAACGGGGAGAAGAGGTGCGGAATGGCTTGAAAAGATATGTGCGGAACATAACATTGCTCATGCTCCCGGCGTTGTTGACATCGGCGTAAGAGTTGAAGTGCGCAACGAGATTATGGAAGAGGTAAACGACGTTCTTTACGAGAGTAAACTCATCGGTTATCCCGAGCCGTTCAAGAACAAAGTGCGTATTTTCTGTCAAAATCCGGGAGGATTTGTTTCGCAAGAGAACTATGACAACGATTTGGCTGTTGTCAACGGTCATAGTTATAAAGAGAAGAAGAGCGACAATACAAACCTTGCCATTCTTTGTTCACATTCATTTACGGAACCGTTTAAACAACCTATCGAATATGCGCAAAAGGTGGGCGAACTTACAAATATGCTTGGCGCAGGCAAAATTATGGTGCAACGCTATGGCGATATTCTCAACGGCAAGCGTACTTGGCAAAGGGAATTGGGGTTCTCCAACGTGCGCCCGACGCTCAAGGATGCAGTTGCGGGCGATATAACCGCAGGTATGCCGTATAGAGCGATGCTCAACATAATCAACTTTATTCAAGCGGTAGATAAGGTAGTCCCCGGATTTGCAGGGTATGAGACGTTGCTTTATAGCCCGGAATTGAAATTCTACAGCAACAAAATCAAGATGGACGAGCATCTCAATACCTCAATCCACGGCTTGCATTGCCTTGGTGATAGCAGTGGTTGGACAAGGGGGCTTATGATGGCGTCTGTTATGGGCGTATATATGGCTCGCAACATATTGGAACAAGACGGCGAATAATTGTTAAACCGCAAAGCGTTGTTAACAAAGCACGCAATAGCCCGTTAAATACAATTTATAATTTTATATAAGCATTAGCAGTGAAGTGACGAGCGCAATTTTGCGCTCGTTATTTTGTATAATAAAAAAACAGCAATATTTTGTTTGGTGTAGGGATATGGCTAATTATAAAAAAATAGTTTTCTCATATTTGTGTTTACAATTATTTACATAGGTTATTTTTGACATTATGCACATGATAAGCGTATGCAGAGAAGAGAAAATGTATATGTAAAAACGCAAAAAGCAGTATTGCGGTGTCTATTGGCAATTATGCTTTTTTGCTTTGCCTGCGCGCTGATTGGCAATGCAAGTGCTATAAAAAATGCAAAAATTGAGAATTCTTTAGAGGATTTTAAGAGCAAAAACATTGATTATTCGAAAAATTTTCAATTACAAGTCAATTCAAATATTGGTGGAGATTATGTGCATATCGGTGGTATACCTATAGGCATAAGTGTAAATGCAGGCGGATTGATTGTCGTGGATAAATGCGCCGTAAGCACATCTTTAGGAGACGTTTTTCCATCGGCAAGGGCGGACATTAAAACTGGCGATGTGATAATGAAGGTCAACGGCGAAGATGTAACATCGATTTATAAATTGAAAAATTTGCTTGAAAAGTATGGTGAAAGCGGTGTTACGCTTTCAATTAATAGAAATGGCTATGTATTTGATGTAAAAGTAAATGCAACAAAGGATACTCTCGGTCAATACAAACTGGGATTGATGTTGAAAGAGGACGTTTCGGGCGTCGGGACTCTTACATTTATCACTCAAGACGGCAAATTCGGGGCACTTGGACATCATATTTGCGACGGAGAGAGCGGACTTTGCGAGCAGTTGAGTGACGGAAAGATTTATAATGCAAGAGTTGAGAGTGTTGTTAAAGGCGAAAAGGGGAAGGCTGGCGGTCTTATCGCAGAAGTTAATAAACTGCAAAAAAGCATAGGCGAGGTGGAATGTAATACAAATATCGGTATTTTCGGAGAATACAGCGGTGTTGCTACTGGAGATTTATATAAAATCGCATCCAAAGGCGAGGCAAAGATAGGCAAAGCGCAGGTTTTAACAACCGTCGAGGGGAATGTTCCTCAGTTTTATGACATCGATATTGTAAAGGTCATCTCGCAAAACGGTGTGAATGAAAAAGGAATGGTTGTAAGTGTAACGGACAAACGCTTACTTGAAAAGACAGGTGGAATCGTACAAGGAATGAGTGGAAGTCCGATTATACAAAACGGCATTCTAATTGGGGCAATTACACATGTTTTTATACAAGATCCGACAAGAGGGTATGCTGTCCATTCTCGATTTATGTATGAATATGCACTTGATAGCACACAAGATGAAATGACCAATAATATGCTTTGTGCATAGCGAACAACCTTGCTGATTGTTAGGTTGTTCCCTTTGGGGATTAGAATAATCAATCAAAGACGTTTGAAGTATTATAAACGCTAATTGTCGATGTTTTAACGCAGTGGCTATGTTCTATCAACAATTAACCTTTACTGCATGGGTTATTTAATACAGACTTTATTTGATACGTTCGAGCGCCGTTAAGACAAATTGTTTATTTGTGGGCTTTCCCTTGTTCTCATCAAGCGTTTCGCCAAATTCTTTATATAAAATATTGACGTCGCCTCGAAGCCATGCAGATGAAATGGCATTTTGAATATCCTTTTCAATGCTTTGTGTATCGACGCCAAAATCCTTTGACAAATGATTATATCCGCTATATTTGAGCGGTAAAATATCTTCGCCGTCAAGGGCATAGGCTATCAATCTTGACAGTAGATGATAGCCTTTTAGATTGGGTTGAAACCCTAGTTGCAACAAATATTTTTTTGCTTTCGCTTCGTTTTCTTTCACGCAAATATAATAGTTTTTTTTGAGACCAAATATTTGACAAAAAGCAAAAGAAATCCGCTCATTTTGCCTCAATTTGTCATACTTGCATTTTGTGGCGAATAAAGTTCTATATGTCGTATTCAACGCGATTTTGTTCTGTAAAATCTCAAATAAAACGCTTTTTCGCCCTCAACAAAAAGATAATTGTGTGCGCGATTGTAATATTTATCGTCGGTGCTTTATCAGGGATATTTTCGTGCTTAAGGGCGGTGGATGGAGAATTTGAACAAATACCTGCTAAAGATGCCGACATAGCAGGCGCGCGTGTGTTTTTTTATTCCTTGCTTGCGCTCATTGTCTGTTATGCCTTGATATTAATATCCGGAAGCAGTAACAAAACCGCATTGCTTGCAATAATTCCGTTTTTCCTTGACGGATTTTTGCTTGGTCGCTATGCGTGTGCACTGCTTGGCAGATATTCGACTTTGGGATTGTTAAATTTGCTGTTTGCATATCTTCCGTTCTTTGTTGCCACGCTTGTATGCTTTGTGCTTTCAATGATTGCCGTTATGCAACCAAATTGTGCAAATACCGCTAAAAGCGGTATTCTAAAGCAGTCTTTTATCGATGTTTTAAAAATTTTCGGAATTAATATAGCAATATCTTTTGTGTTGTTTGTGTTAATTGGCGCAATTTACGGAGTGGTAGTAGTCGAAGTTTATTGATTTTTGGTATATTTTTGTCGCTCTTTCGCACGCTATAAGAAAAACGTGAGGTAGATATGAAAAGCGACGTTTTATTGAAAAACAAAATTTTTGCGATATTGGCGTCCGTGCTATTACTTGCAATGTTTCTTTCGACGTCTATTTTGACATTAGCGTGTGACGGCAATATTTGCAATGCTCAAAGCACGGATTTCAAAAGCGTTGGCAAGTCCGCCTTTATGATAGACGGTGCGACGGGTACAGTGCTTTATTCTCGCAACGAAAACGAAAGATTGCCTATTGCAAGCATGGTAAAAATCATGACGGCATTATTGACTCTTGAGGAAATCGACGAGGGTAGATTGAGTCTTGCCGACGAGGTGAGAGTGAGTGAAAACGCATCCTCTATGGGCGGTTCGCAAGTGTTTTTAGACGCAAACACCACTCACATTGTGAGTGATTTGCTAAAAAGCGTTATCGTAGCGTCTGCAAATGACTCTTGTGTTGCACTTGCCGAGCATATTAGCGGAAGTGTCGAGGACTTTGTGGATAAAATGAACGCTCGTGCTAAAACTTTGGGTATGCAAAATACCTCTTTTAAAAACTGTACGGGATTGCCTGCGCCTGAAAGTTTTTCAAGCGCAAAGGATGTGTCCGTAATGTTTAGAGAACTCATAAAGCATCCAACATTCTTTGAATATGCCAAAGTCTGGCTTGAAGATTATCTGCATCCCGACGGCAGAAAGACGACCATGACCAACACCAATAAACTTGTGCGTTTCTATGAAGGATGCGACGGAGGAAAGACGGGATTTACGAGTGAGGCAAAGTTCTGTCTTTGCGCAACCGCAGTGAAAAAGGGAATGCGCGTTATAGCGGTTGTCATAGGCGCGGATAGTTCCAGGGTGCGCAATTCGGCTGTTAGCGGCATGTTCGATTATGCTTTTGCCAATTATTCCAACAAGGTGCTTTTGAAGGCAGGTGAAACACTGGATAAAAGTGTTGACGTTGTCGGATCTAAAACAAAGCAAATAAAGTTATGCGCCGACCGAGATTTGACAAGGTTATTGTCAAAAGAGGACGCCGATGCCTATGATGTGAGATACGATTTGCCAGCAAAAATTACCGCTCCGATAAGCGTTGGAGACAATATAGGCAAGGCATATCTTGTGCGCAACGGCGAGGTTGTGGATAGCGTAAACATTATTGCACAAAACACTGCCGAACGTCTAAATCTGTTCGACGCTATAGGCGAAATCGCAAAGGAATGGTCAACCTAATAGACGTGAGGGAAGAATTCCTCTTGCAAATATCTATAGATTAAACCGCTTTAAGCGGTTTTTTCTTATGATTTTGCAATGTTTTCAGCGACTGTGAATGATATAAGAATTTAAAAGCAAATTGCTTTTTTGCGGTAAAATGCCATTGATGATACACTTTGCCAAAATTTGTTCCGCTTTAATGTTTTAGCGAGATATATTTATTATTGACAAATTGTCCGAGAGATATTACAATAACTAACAGTGTTAGATAAGGCGCGATAGCGGTTTGTCTTACATTTCAAATTATGGTAAGGAGAAAAATATGCTTACACTTAGAAATATAGTAAAGTGCTACGGCGAGGGAGAAAACGAGGTACAGGCGTTAAAGGGTATATCGATTTCTTTCAGACGTTGTGAATTTGTATCCGTTTTGGGACAATCGGGATGTGGAAAAACGACATTGCTTAACATTGTCGGCGGATTGGATAGGGCGACATCGGGAGAATTGTTGCTCAACGGCACGTCGACGGACGGCTTTAATGACAACGATTGGGATGATTATCGAAATAGCAAAATCGGTTTTGTTTTTCAAAACTACAATTTGATTCCGCATCTCAACATTCTCACTAACGTGGAACTTGCCTTGACTATCTCCGGTGTAAAGAGCGGAGAAAGGGAACAGCGTGCAAGAAAAGCGCTTGAAATGGTCGGGCTTGAGAATAAATGGAACAAACGTCCCAATCAACTATCAGGCGGTCAAATGCAAAGAGTCGCCATAGCGAGAGCGATAGTCAACGAGCCTGAAATTTTGCTTGCCGACGAGCCTACGGGCGCAATAGACAGCGATACGTCCATACAGATTATGGACATTCTCAAAGAGATTTCCAAGACGAAACTTGTGGTGATGGTTACGCACAATGCCGAACTTGCTGAAAAGTATTCCACAAGAGTCGTAAGATTTTTGGACGGCGAAATTATTGACGATACCGATCCGTTTGAAGAGGGTATCAATGTAGATGATACAAGTGAAACTGCAACGAACAAAGATGTTGAAGGCGTTTCGGAAGGTGCGTTGGAAATAGTGTCGGACAATGAAGCATCTGCTGACAATAAATCCGATAAGAAAGAGCACAAAAAGAGGACAAAACATAAAAAGGCTATGACAATGTCCTTTTTCACGGCAGTGAAACTTTCTTGGAAGAATCTTATAAACAAGAAAGGTCGAAGCATTCTTACGGCAATCGCAGGCAGTATAGGCATTATAAGTATTGCGTTGATACTTGCAGTCAACAACGGCTTTAACGGATACATAAGCGATTTTGAGCGCAAGTCAATGTCCAAATATCCCATAACCGTATCCACAGGTGAAGATTCCGTCGTGTCGACGTTTGAAGAGTTTTTGGGTGGAGACCAACTTGACGGCGATTCACTCAATCTTGGAAGCGTTCTTGAGGCTCTCACGAGTGAAAATCTCGACAGAGAGAAGTATACCGATGCGCAATGGGTGTACATATACGGACAGTTTGCAAGTTTGTTCCAGTCCATGCAAGAGACGATGACCAAGACGACGGATATTTCAAAATTTAAGGAATACGTCGAGAGCGAGTTCGATTACGACCTTGCGAAAGTCAGATATGATTATTCCATAAACATGACCATTTATGGCAAGAAGATTACCACGGACGAGGAGACGAATGAGGAAATTGTATCCTACAATTTGATTAATCCGCTTTCCGAAAGTTCCGCGCTTGAACCGCTCTTGAAGATGATGACGGGTTCATCTGAGGACCAAAGCAATGCGGACAAAATCAAGATTGCTCTCGACGCATTCGCATTCTGGGACGAGATTATTGCCGACGATGAGACCATAAGCGCGCAATACGACGTTTTGAAGGGGCATTTGCCTGAAAATATGAATGAAATCGTGCTTGTGGTTGATGAATATAATCAGATTACCGACTTTGACGCCGTTACTCTTAACGATATGGATATAACGACGCTTATCTATAGCATTATGGGCAGTGAGGACAAACTCTCCGAATATGACAAAACATTTGACGACATTCTCGGCAGAGAATACTATGTTTTGCCCACGAGTGCAGGATATGTGCTAAATGCTGAAACAGGACTTTATGACAGCGTAAAAGAAAAGGGCGGAGATACTATTAAAAACATAATCGAAAGCAGTGCTATACCCGTGAGAATTTCAGGTATCGTGAGAGCGAAAGAGGGGTATAGCGGCTGCATAAACGGCGTTATTGGCTATACGTCGGAACTTGGCAATTACATTATCAACAATGCAAACGAAAGTGCGATTGCTGTGCAATATAAGCAAATGTACGACAAATACATTAATGCATTGCAAGTTGTTTCCGACATGGTGGACAAGAGAATAGACAACCCCGATTATAAGCCGAATATGGAAGAAACAATGGCAGGATTGACGGTTAAAGAGGGGCTTAAAAATCTTGTTACTGGAGAGAGTATCGAGGTGTCCGCATACAAGAATATTCTCAAAAATCTTAATGTAAGAGATTTTAATTGCCCGTCATATATCTATTTTTATCCTAACCGTGTTGCCGATAAGGACAAAATCGTATCATTTATAAAGGATTTCAACGACAATCAAAAGATGGTCGAAGACGAAGAAGCAAAGAGAGCGGAGGAAGAAGGAGAAGATGTTTCCACCATAACGTACGTAATCGAATGGACGGATAATCTTGACTCTGTTATCGGTGAATTGAATGCGATTGTCAATACCATAACTTATGTGCTTGTCGGCGTTGCGTGCGTGTCGGTCATAGTCACGATGTTCCTAATTGCGATAATAATGTATATTTCGGTGCAAGACAGAACGAGAGAAATCGGCATTATGCGTGCAATCGGCGCACGAAAGAGCGATATTTCCAACATATTTAATGTGGAAACAATGCTTTTGGGCTTGGCGTCGGGACTTATTGGCGCATTGATTGCGTTTATATTGCAATATCCCTGCAATTTGATTTTCAGAAACGCGCTGAATATGTCAAATCTCTTGCAAATGGCATGGTGGCATCCGCTCGTGCTTGTGGGCGGAGCGATAGTGATTACTGTTGCGTCGGGGCTTATCCCGGCAGCGCTTGCTGCGAAGAAAGAACCGGTTGTTGCTTTGCGCACGGAATGATTGTAATCTTTAAAATAACGTAATGTTAAGGACGGTGCCTATAAGGTGCCGTCTTTGATGTGAAAGGAATTAATTAAGTATAGATTGTGCTACAAATGGCGGAATTTGCGATTTATTTTGACTTTTTCGCACACGTGTGGTAATATCTTAATGTTATAAATATAGGTGTAGTATGGCAGAAGAGATTTTGACAAACGAAGATGCGATAGAAGAGTTGTTGCAAGATGACGTGCAACTTGGCGCAGAAGTTGTCGAGCCCGAAGTTATCGAGGGCGATTTTGTCATTGCAAAACCTGAAATTCATTACCATATCGGCGATTTTGACGGGCCTATTCCTTTGCTTTACGAACTTATTAAAAGTGCGAAAATCGAGATTGAGGACATCTTTATTTCTGAAGTTACAAGCCAGTATGTGCAAATCATCAAGAATACTCCGAAGGAGGAACTTGACTTTGATTATGCCGGTGAGTTTATCACTATGGCGGCTGAACTTGTGTATCTAAAATCCATCCGCACTTTGCCCAAAGAGGATGAGGAAATCACAGAGGACGATCCCGAATATGAGCGCATGTTACTTATCAATAAGATTAAGGAATATGCCTTGCTTGTCGAGCAGAGTAAGAAACTTAAAGAGATTGAGACAATAAACCGTTTTTATCGTGCACCGATGTACACTGAAAAGGACTATAGAGTTGCACTTGTCAATTTCTCTTTGCCAAAACTTGTTGATGCCTTTGCCAGGGTTCTTGCAAACGCCGCTATTCAAGAAAAAGCGGTTATCCCCAAAAAAGTTGTCAAGGACAGGTTCTCCGTGCACGAACAGATGGAAAATATCCGCCTTATGATAAGCGTGCGCAAGCAAATGAAATTTACCGATTTATTCGAGCCGGATTACGATAAGGGCGATATTGTAACTACGTTCCTTGCTATGCTTGAACTGCTCAAATATGGCAGATTGAGAGCGGAGCAAGACGAAGTGTTCGGAGAGATTACGATTTATGCGATAGAAGGCACTGAAGATACGCCGATTGTGTTTGAGGAGGGCGACGATGGAAAATATTGAGAATGTTGTTGAGGCAATTATATTTGCAAGTGGTTCTGCGATTTTGAAGAGTGATATTTGCGAAAAAGTGCCTGAATTGACTACGCAAAAACTCAATTCGATAATCAAGTCCTTGCAAAAGAGATATTCGGATAATTGTGGCATTGTCCTTGCGGAGTTTAACGGCAAGGTGCAGTTTATGTCCAATCCCAAATATGGTGAGACTCTTGCGGACGTGCTCACGCCTCTTCGTGAAAAGGAACTTACCAAAACACTGCTTGAAGTTCTTGCGACGATTGCATACAAACAGCCGATTACCCGTCTTGAAATAGATGAGATGAGAAGCAATGTCAACTCGGAATATGCGCTTTCAGGACTTTTAAAGGCAGGTCTTATAGAGGCTGTTGGAAGAAAGGAAACCGTCGGTAGACCATTGCTTTACGGGACAACGGATGAGTTTTTGAAGAAATTTCAAATTTCAAGCATAGACGATTTGCCTGACTATGACGAAGTGCTTGAAAAACTTATGATTATCAATGCGCCTGCACAAGATACACTTTTCCATACAAGAACAATCCTTGACGAGGATGAAAATCTTGTAGAACAACAACAAATTGCGCAGGTTGCCGCCGATTCCGTTGAGGAAGAAGACGCCGACGAAATCCCCGAATTTCTTGAAGGCGAGCAATTTGAGGTCTTTGATTGATTTTCATTTGACGTATTTAGAATGCCAAAAAACTTATTGCGGACATTAATATGTCCGCTTTATTTTACTCAATTTTAATTTTGCTTATGTTCACAGTTAATAGCGTTTTGTTTTGCGATGATTATTAATAAATAAAAATGTGAATTTTGCACACTTTATTTCTATGGAGTGGCTTTTAATTGTTGTGGAAGCATTGTTGCTGCTTTTGTTTTATCCCTTCAAGATAACCATAAAAGCGCACGCCGTATTGCAAACGGGAAAAGTGCAAGTGGATATAGGCGCAATGTCACTACGGCTTATAAAAGTGCGCATAAATGTGCTTGACGGACTTATAACAATTAACGGGAAGCAGCGTAAAGGTCATAATAGTAAAATAAGTATTTCGCTAATATTAAGGTATATATCGCGTGAAAAATTGCTAAAAAAGGAGAATTTGAGCGTTGTGTATTCTGTTTGCGATGCAAAACAAAAGGCGATGATTTATGCATTGGCGTCTATTATTCCGTTTGTAAGCAATGTATATGCGCTACAGAATGGCTCAAATGCCTGCCTTGACGGAGATGTTCGCGCAAGAGTAAGTATTGTTCAGATTGCAGAACTTTTATGTTACTGTACTAAATAAATGAAGGTGTAATATGCAGACATTTGATGATGTTATAAAGAGATTGTCGCAGTCTATTAAACAATCGACGGAAGATTTTGAGGTTGTCGGAAAGCCTATTGCTTGCTGTGACGGTAGCGTTGTTTTGCCGATAAGTAAAATAAGTATCGGTTTTGTAGGTGGTGGCAGTGAAGTTGAAAATGGCAAAAATATGAAAGCGCCGACGGAGATCGGAGGCGGTGGAGTGAGTATAATGCCAATGGGATTTCTATTTTGCGGTGCGCAAAAGAAGTATGTATCAGTTGACAATGCGACGGATAATAAATGGGCGGACTTTGCTCGCAGTGCATTGAATTTACTGAAGAAAGACGATTAAAAGGGGTGTGTTATGAGTGAGGGGATGAGAAAACTAATAATTATGGCGGTTTTTACGCTTGTGCTGACAGGTGCGTTAATTGGTTGTTTTTCGGGCGCAAAATGCGATGTTTTGCCCAAAAGTATTCTAAAAAACATCAAAAACTATAATTCTTACAATCAAATATCCGTTAAAAAATCGGTTGAAAAAGAGAATTGTTGCAATGGTGTAAGTGTGCATATAGACGATGATTTAGAGAAAAGTATTCAAAGTGCAAGTGTAGGCGGTGCGTCAAAAATTGTAATGGAGCAATCTTCTCGTCGCGTGCTTTATGACGTTGACGGTAATGTAAGGCGTTATCCCGCAAGTACGACGAAAATTTTGACTGCGCTTTGTGTGCTTGAAAACTGCACCTTAAGTGATATTGTCGAAGTTCCTAAAGAGGCAGAGGGCGTCGAAGGTTCCTCTTTATACCTCAGATGCGGAGACAAAATCAGTGTTGAGGACTTGCTTTACGGTCTTATGTTGCGTAGCGGAAACGATTGCGCGGTTGCGCTCGCAATTAAAACTAGCGGTAGCGTGGATAATTTTGTGGAAATTATGAATGAAAAAGCCCTTGAAATCGGTGCTGAAAACTCTCATTTTGTCAATCCGCACGGCTTGCATGATGATAATCACTATGTTACTGCATACGATTTAGCGCTTATATGCGCAAAAGCATACGAAGGAGAGGATTTTTGCCGAATTGTAAGCACTAAAAAGAGAAAAATCGTTGTAAACGGCGAGGATAGATATATCGCAAACAAGAACAAAATGCTGTCTTCCTATTCGGGTGCAAACGGAGTAAAGACCGGCTATACGAAAAGAAGCGGACGATGTCTTGTATCGGGCGCAAAAAGAGACGGGATGCAACTTATATCGGTGGTGCTTAACTGTCCTGACATGTGGATTGATACAGTTAGAATGCTTGATTTTGCATTTGACAACTATGTTATGCAACCGCTTGACAATGCGCTATTATCTTGTGGCGATAAGGAAATCAACGTGGTTTTTCCGCAAAACGCAACAACGGATTGGTGTGATATTTATTATCCTGTAAGGCGAGACGGAAGCGAAAAACTGATAATTAAAAGTGCTTAAAATTTTGCTTTGAAATTTTGTCGCACGCTTGTGCGACGTTTTTTATTTTTATTTGCTATCTTGCTAATTCGCTTGCGACTTTATAATATTTTGTGTATACTTTGTTTATTAAAATCGCGCTGTATGGCGCGCGGAGAATTTATGCGTATCAACAAATATCTTGCAGAATGCGGTGTGTGTTCACGTCGCAAAGCAGACGAACTTGTCTTGCAAGGGCGTGTAAGCGTCAATAAAAAGGTTGTCAAAGAAGTAGGTGTTGACGTAGACGAAACAAAGGACGTCGTCTATGTTGACGGAAAAAAAGTAGTGCGTGTCACGCACTATGATTACGTGCTATTTTACAAGCCGAAGGGTTGCGTAACCACTCTTAACGAAGATAATGACAATAAGAGCGGACGTAAAAAGAGCGACGCAGAGTTGCAAGAGATTGCCAACAGACAAGAAAAACTTGCGCAAAAAGGTATTGTCGAGGAGCCAAAAGAGTATACTAAGCCGAGAAAGATTATCACCGATTTCATCGGTGACGATTACAAAAACAAGCGTCTTTATCCCGTCGGTAGGCTGGATTATGACAGTGAAGGATTGCTTTTGCTCACAAATGACGGCAATATGACATACAAACTTACGCATCCCGCAAGTGAAATTCCCAAGACTTACATTGTCAAAATTGAGGGAACGATAGAGGAGAGCGATCTTGCTACATTGCGCAAGGGTGTTGTCGTCGACGGTGTAAAATACGGCAGATGCAAAGTTAAGGTTACCGGCATAGAAAAGGCAAGCGAAAACAAGAAAGCCACTATCAACCCCAAAGATGTCCTTGCAAGAGAGGCAATCGAGATGAGTGAAGACATGCAAAACGTGTTTACACGTCTCGAAGTTATCATTTTTGAGGGCAAAAACAGAGAAATTCGTCGTATGTTCGAGGCTGTTGAAAAGAAAGTTGTGTTCCTAAAGCGTGTTGCTATAGGCGAATTGCGCTTGGGCGGACTTGCAAGAGGCGCATATCGTCCGTTGAACGACGGCGAAGTTGCGTATCTTTTGGATTTGTGTTCCAAAGTTTAACGGTGACGTATGAGAATTTTGATTGCAAACGACGACGGATATTCTGCACCTGGGATAATTGCATTGGCAAACAGGCTTAAACAACAACACGACGTTGTTGTGATTGCTCCTATGGGCGAGAGATCCGGGACGTCGCACAGTGTTAGTTTTTTTAGCGGAATTACATACGAGGATAAGGGGATTATCGACGGCATACCGACGTATGCTGTCAGCGGTTCTCCTGCGGATTGCGTGATTTTTGGAGTGAAACACATCTTTAGAGGTGAAAGGTTCGATGCCGTAATTTCTGGCATCAATACATGCCTTAATGCAGGTAGCGATATTATTTATTCCGGTACTTTCGGCGCAGCACAAGAGGGGACATTCCATCGTATTCCGTCCCTTGCAGTTTCATTGCGTACTCACGGCGTGGACGATTATGCGTTTGCCGCCGATTTTATTGCGAGAAACCTTGAAAAATTGCTCTCTTACGCAAATGAAAACGTGACGATAAATGTCAACATACCTTGTGTTTTGCAATCGGATATTCTTGGAGTGAAAGTCGCACCCGTCGCATTTCAGCCCTATGATGAAAAGTATTATTCCGTATCTGACGAAAACGGCAATGACGTCTATTATGTAGACGGTCATGTCATTAAACACACCGACGAGCAAGCGGGCGGAGACTGCTATCAACTGGATAGGGGATATATTACGGTTACACCCGTGCAAATGCTTTCGACTGATTATGCCACGCTCAATCAACTAAAAGGAGTGTCGTTCGATTTATGAAGATTTGCGTAATCGGCGGTGGCGCAAGCGGAATGGTTGCGTCTATATTCCTTGCAAGAGGCAAACAAGAGGTAATTTTGCTTGAGAAGAACGAAAAACTCGGCAAAAAACTCTTTATCACGGGCAAGGGCAGGTGCAATGTCACCAACGATTGCGATATGCAAGATTTTTCTCGAGCAATAGTGCACGGAGAGAAATTTTTGCGCTCTTCTTTGTATGGCTTCACTCCTCAAGATACAATGGAATTTTTTGAGGATTTGGGTGTAAAACTCGTTGTTGAGAGAGGAAATAGGGTGTTTCCATTCTCGCAGAAGTCGAACGATATAATAAAAGCGCTTGAAGTAGAATTGCACCGACAAGGCGTTAAAGTGCGCCTAAATCAAACCGTTGAAAGTATTGATAAAACCTCTGGCGGATATATTGTAAAAACCGACGTCGGAGATGTTGAGTGCGACAAAGTCATAGTGGCAACCGGCGGTGTAAGTTATCCCTCAACCGGTTCGACGGGAGATGGATATAAGTTTGCAAAGTCTTTCGGACTTTCTGTTGTCGAACCAAAACAAGCATTGGTCGGATTGTTGCTTGCGCAGAATGTATCTATGCTTGAAGGCATTTCTCTTAAAAATGTTGCGCTTACCGCATTTGACGAAAACGGGAAAGTTATATCCGATGAGTTTGGCGAGATGCTTTTTACAAGAAGAGGCGTTTCGGGGCCTATAGTGCTTACGACATCGTCGTATATCAATCGCAAAAACGGAGTGAGGTTGTCTCTTGACTTAAAGCCTGCTTTGGATGTGAATATGCTTGACAAGCGTATTTTGCGAGATTTTGAGGAAAGAAAAAATCAGGATGTGAAAAACGTCACTCGAGCTCTCTTGCCTGATAGGCTCAACTGTTATGTGCTCAAAAGAGCAAATATCGCAGAAAGCAAAAAGGTTAACGAAATTACAAGAGAGGAAAGGGCAAGGCTTGTCGATACAATCAAAAATCTCACCTTCAACGTGAGTGCGCTTGCGCCATTTACGGAGGCGGTAATCACAAGCGGTGGGGTGAGTTTGAAAGATTTGAGACCCACTTGCGAGTGTAGACAATCCGACGGACTGTACTTTGTTGGCGAAACTATAGATATTGATGCGCTGACGGGCGGATTTAACTTGCAACTTGCGTTTGCAACCGCAGTTTGCGCAGTGAGAGATATACTCAAAAAAGACACTAAATAGACAAAATTTCATTCGATTTCGGAGGAAATATGATTAACATAGCAATAGACGGCCCTGCCGGCGCAGGGAAAAGCACCATTGCAAAAACCGTAGCAAAAGACCTTGGTATCATTTATCTCGATACCGGGGCAATGTATCGCGCGACGGCGTATTACGCAATCTCTCTCGGCATTGACGTAAAAGACGAGGAAAAGATCGCCAAAATGCTTGAAACGCTTGAAATGGACATCTCTTATGACGAGAGCGGAGCACAACAAATTATCGTTTGCGGGATCAATGCCACACCTTTCTTGAGGGAACATTATATGTCAAAGGCTGCAAGCGATATATCGGCGCTTCCTTGCGTGAGATACAAGATGGTGGGTTTACAACGTCAATTTGCTCAAAAGCACGATGTTGTGCTTGACGGAAGGGATATAGGCACATTTGTATTGCCCAATGCCAACTGCAAGTTTTATCTTGACGCCACGCCCGAAGAGCGAGCGAACAGACGTTTTGCAGAACTTGAAAAGAAGGGCGAAAGCGTTGATTACGATACGCTTTTGAATGATATAAAACAGAGAGATTACAACGATTCACACCGTGAGGTTGCTCCGCTTAAAAAGGCGGATGACGCAGACTATGTGGACACCACGTCTATGGCAATCGAAGATGTTGTCGCTCACGTAAAAGAGGTTGTGCATATAAAAATGAAAGAAAGCAATCCAGCCGAACAGAATACACAAAAACACGAGAGTACGATTATTCCGAGTAGCGAAATGGACGCTAAAACTCTTGAGAGAATAAAAGGGTATTATAAGCCGAGAAAGAATTTTGGATTGTATAGATTTTTGCGTTTCATACTCCGTCCGCTTCAATGCGTGATTTGGCCGACAAAGGTGGTTAATCCCGAAAACGCCAAGAAGGTTCAAGGTGCAATTTTCACATGCAATCACTATTCAAAAATCGACTCGGTTATCCCGTATTTTACGCTCTTCAAAAAAGAAGCGCATGCGCTTGCGAAATATGAACTTTTCACAAACCCGATTGCAGGTTGGTTCTTGCACATAATGGGTGCGATACCCGTGCGTAGAGGCGAGGCGGATATCGAGTCTGTAAAACAAGTGCTTAAAGTGCTGAAGAGCGGAAAGCAACTGTTGATTTTCCCCGAAGGCACTCGCAATAAAGAGGGCTCGCAAGAAATGGCGGAATTCAAGACGGGTACGGCACGCTTTGCAATCAAGACAAAAGTGCCGATTGTCCCTATGATTTATTATCGTTCGCCAAAGGCGTTCCAAAAGAACTGGCTGTATGTTGGCGAACCGTTTACGCTTGAAGAGTTTTACGGCGCACGCACACCGGAAGAAAACCACAAGGCGACGGAAATTATCCGTGAAAAGATGGACGAAACACGTCGCTTGTGCAACGAATATGCCGAGAATTGCTTGAATAAGGGCAAGAAAAAGGTTGAAAAATAATAATGCTTTTCGTCGCAAGCGCATTTGCTTGCGACGATTTGATATGGAGTGAATATGAAAGTTATTCTTGCAGAGCATGCAGGATTTTGCAAGGGCGTAAAGAGCGCGGTGGATATGGCTATATCCCTTGCAAAAGAATACGGCAAAATTTACACGTTGGGAGAACTTGTGCATAACGAACTCGTCACGGAGTATCTCAACGATTTGGGCGCACAATGTATAAGAGTGGAGGACGCCGTCAATCTCAAAGCAGGCGACGTTGCTCTTATAAGAGCGCACGGCATAGAAAAGAGCATTGAAGATGATTTGCGCAAAAGAGGCGTTATCATATTTGATGCTACATGTCCCGTTGTAAAACGCAATCAAAATCTTGCAAAAGAAAGGGCAGACGCAGGGGATGATATTATCCTTATCGGCGATGCAAAGCACGATGAAGTTGTCGGCGTTCTTTCCTATTGCGGAGACAATGTGCGTGTGTTTTCCGATAGCGAAGATGTGCAAATTGGAGAAAATCCGACGTCGATTTTGTTTCAGACCACGATTTTGCCCGAAAAATTTGAAAAAATCGAGAAATTTGCAAAGAATTTTCAAAAAAACACCGACAAATTAGTTGGCATTTTAAATACAATTTGTTATACTACAAAAGCAAAACAAGACGAAGCACGCGCACTTGCTCAAAAGACGGATGCGGTTTTGGTGCTCGGAAGCCATACCAGCGCAAACACAAGACGTTTGTGGGAGGTGGCAAAAGAGGTCAATCCCAACACTTATTTTGCGCAGAGCGTAAGCGACGTGTTGTCAATGCAAAATTTTTTCAAGGATATTCAAAGTGTATCGATTGTCGCAGGAGCGTCGACTCCGCCGTGGTTGATACAGGAGGTAACAAAACTTATGAGTGAAACTCAAAAGAACACTGTTGAAACAGTAGAAACTGAAGTGCAAAACGAGGCAACACTTCAAGAGCAACAAGTAGCAGAAAAAGAACCCACCACTATGGCGGACCTTATGAAGAGCGCAAACTCTGTCGGTTATACCAACTATAAAGTCGGCAAACGCATCAGAGGCAAAGTTATCAGCGCAGGCGAGAACGGCATTTATGTCGCAATCGGCGGAAAGAAAGACGGTTTCATCGACAAGAGCGAAGCATCTTTGGACGGCAATTACAATCCTGCCGACTATAAAGAGGGCGACGAAGTCCAAGCAACCATCACAGCAGTCAACAAAGAGTATGTTGCACTTTCCAAGAAAGAGGTCGACGCTATCCGTCAAGAGGAAGCAGAGGCAGAAAAGGCTCTTGCTCAAGGCGAATTTACTTTGACAATGACAGAAGTTGTTAAGGGTGGTTTGAGAGGCAGACTCGGTCAATATACGATTTTCGTTCCGGCAAGCCAAATCAGAATGGGTTATGTAAGCAATCTCGAAGATTACAAGGGCAAAACGCTCCGCTTGACGCTCATGCCTCCGAAGGATAAAGAAAACACAGTTGCAGAGGGTGAAGAAGCCGTCGCAACAGAAGATAAACCCCAAAAGAAATCAAGATATCTCTTTGCATCTCAACGTATCATTCTCGAAAGAGAGAAACAAGAGAAAGAAGATTTGTTCTGGAACAACATCCATGTGCACGACATCGTCACGGGTAAGGTTAAGAGATTTACTCAATTCGGCGCATTCGTAAACGTTCGCGGTTTCGATTGCCTCGCACACATCTCTGAACTTTCTTGGAACAAGATTACCGATCCTGCAAGCGTTCTTACAATCGGCGAGAGTTATGACTTTGTCGTCCTTAAGATGGATAGAGAGACTGGCAAGATTTCTCTTGGCTTCAAACAACTTCAAAAGAAACCTTATGAAGTCGCAGCAGAGAAGTTCCCCGTCGGTACCGTTATCAAGGGCAAAGTTGAGAGAATCTTCCCGTATGGCGCATTCGTATCTATCGATGACGGCGTTGACGGACTCGTACACGTATCTCAAATTTCTCACAACTGGATTAAGGATGCAAACGAGGCATTGACAGTCGGTCAAGAAGTTGAAGCAAAGATTATCGGCTTTGATGACAACCGCATTACGCTCTCTATTAAGGAATTGCTCCCCGCACCCGAAGAGACCACACAAAACGCTGAAACAGAAACTGAAGCATCCGATGAAGAAAAGGCTGCGAAGAGAAGTTCCAGAGTTAAGAAGTTTGAACAAAAAGTCGCAGACGGCGAGAACAAGCGTGAACGTCGCAGTGCGAAGAAAGAGACTTCCAATGAGCCTAAAGAATGGGTTTCTGGTAGTTCAACCGCAACACTCGGCGATTTGTTCAAAAACCTCAATCTCAATCTTGAAGACGAAGTAGTTGAAGAAGCACCTGCAAAAAAGACTACTCGCAAGAAAAAAGTTGAGGATGCCGAATAATTTGAATATCCGAAAAATATAAATGGAAAGCACCGCTTATGCGGTGCTTTTTGTATGCTGGTTTTGTATAAAAATATACGCGCGTGTGCGCGTATACTATAATGTTTTAGATATTGTCGGGGATTGGCGGTAGTTCTATTGGCAAAGTCTTTTGCATGTCTTTGATTGCCGTTCGCGCAAGATAGTCGCAACGATTGTTGAGTTCGTTATCGGCATGCCCTTTGACCTTTACAAAACTTACTTCGTGGATTTGCATGAGGGAGAGAAGTTCTTTCCAAAGATCTACATTTTTCACCTCGTCTTTGCTTGAGGTGCGCCAGCCTTTCATTATCCAGCCGTTTATCCATCCTTGAAGGAAGGGTTCAACAGAATATGCACTGTCGCTATACACGGTGACAATGCAAGGCTCTTTGAGCATTTTAAGCCCCTGAATGATTGCCGTAAGTTCCATGCGGTTGTTTGTGGTGGCTTTTTCCGCTCCGCTTGCTTCTTTCTTGTGGTTTTTGTAGAGCATTACACAGCCCCAACCGCCGATACCGGGGTTGCCTGAACATGCGCCGTCAGTGTAGATTTCAACTTTCTTTTTCATACTTTTATTGTACATAAAATTCCTATAATTTGCAAGATATATTGATCAATAGTTAATTTGTTGTAAAAAAGAAAAGACCAAAGGTCTTTTCTTGGCAGGGGAGACGCGATTCGAACACGCAACCGACGGTTTTGGAGACCGTTGCTCTACCGTTGAGCCACTCCCCTAAGGGTTATTTTCAAGCGTTTTGATTATAGCAATTATTATAAAAATAGTCAATAATTTGCAAGTATTTACTAAAAAATACTGTTTTAGTATATTTATATCCGGTATGTGATGGAAAACTGTAGAACAAAAGTGTCATTCTGAGCGCAGTCGAAGAATCCAGCCGTAGGCGCACCACACACTGTCATTGCGAGCGTAAGCGTGGCAATCTCCTGGAAAGGAAGGCTCTAAATTATTAACAAACGCGCGAAAGTGCGCAATAGCAAGTCAACAATTTGGCGGAATTGCGGTTTGAGTTTTTGTCCTTGATTGATTTGATAGTACAAATTTTTGACGTGGTAGTAGTAACAAAATCAAGTAAATAAAAGGAAGGCACATTTGGTGTGCCTTCCGTAAACTTGTGATGATTTTGTTACGCTGTGTGATACTTGTGCGTTCTATAAAGTAGCCAGTATATCAGCGAACTCAAGGGGAGGTTAGTGAGTAGCACCATCGGTAGAACAATCGACGAGAGAATAAGGTCTATATCGTTTACGTTTGCTCCCAGTGCAAAGAACCCTATCAAGATACATACAACCGTAAGTTCTATAAACAGCATTGTGCGGTTGAGTATAGATAGTTTGAAATTGAAATTTGCTCGTGTCCGTTTTGTCGGATTCATCATATAAATCACTGTCGGTACAAGGCAAAGCGCACTTCCGCACAAGAGGATGGGCAAAAAGTATGCATAACTTATCCTTGAGAAGAGCGATACCCACATAATTGCAACTTCAACAACAAAAAATGCTAATATAATCAAGAACGTGTCACGATTGAGACGGTTGGATTGAATGAAATTGAAGGTGTAATACTCCGAAGTGTTTCCTCTGTCATAGGGGCGGATTTTGAAGCCCTTAGCATACAATCTTGTCTTGATGTCGCTGTCGGAGTAGTCAACTTGTTGCGGTTTTTCTTCGTTTTCTATCGGTTGATTGTTTTGTTCGGCGATAGACACGAAAAACTCTCTATAATTGACATCGTCTTTTTCGTAGTCAAAACCGCCTTCTTGACGATTTACCACTGCAGATGTAACAAATTGACCTTTGTCGCCGGGGGCAGAGAAGTTTTGATTACGACCTTCGAGTGTTGCGATGTATTCGTCATACTCTTGCTTTGTCGGAATATGTTTTTCTGCCTCTTTAGCCTCTTCATAGGCGCGCAAAATCTCAATTTCTTGTTGTTCCTTTGCAAGTTTGTCGTCGATTTGCGCTTCTTTCTCGTCAAGTTGTTTAAAAATATCTTTGAGTGAGGTTTGTGAGCGTGAAGAGTGTTCCACTTGGTTGGTAAAGCCGTTTATGTATGTGTGTTCTTCAGGCTCAACTTTGTCATAGCGATAGAGCGGAGTGGCGTCTTGCTGGCGTTTGTATTCGCTTTCTGCGTCGAGTTTTGCAAACATTTCTTCAAGAGTTTGAGCAGGTTTAGCCTGTTCTTGACGTTTGCGCTCGGCTTCTTCTTCAAGACGTTTTGCCTCTTCTTCTTGTCTACGCTTTTCCTCTTCCTCTTTGATGCGTTGCGCCTCTTGTGCACGGATTTTTTCTTCTTCCATTTGGCGGAGCATGGATTTGACGATTTCTCTATCTTCTTCCGACTTGCGCAACTGTTCTTCGGTTTGGCGCAGTTGCTCCTCTTTTTGTTTTGCTTCTTCTTCGGATTTTTGGATCTGCTCGTCTTTGAGACGAGATTGCTCCTCAATTTGCTTATATTGTTCCTCGGCAAGGCGCGCTTGCTCATCGTCTTGCAAGGCTTGTTGCTTGAGTGCATCGGCGTCTTCTTCGTTTACCTCATTACCATAGCGGTCAAAGAACACCTTTTTCTCAACGATTTTTTCAACAATCTTATCTTTGTAGACAACTTTCGGCTTGTCCTCGACTTTGGAGTAGGGGCGAAGTTCGCTTGCCACAAAAGGAATGGGGACGGTGAAGTCGTATTCGTCCGAAGAGACGAGTTTATCCAAAATTGTGCGGGAATACTCGTATTCGCTCTTTTCCTTTTTGAGGAATGCTTTGCCCTCTT
>CAZCKS010000005.1:0-43177 GCA_964499325.1 uncultured Bacteroides sp.
TATCTCTTTTAGATTCCGCTGAATTATCGCTGAAATCCGAATTTGAATAATAAAGTGTAAGGTATGAATATCCGTTTGTGCCAATATACGGCACGGTAGGTTTGAGCAACGTCGCGCTGTTTGCACAATACTCCCTTGTCTTGCTGTCTTGTGCGATATTCTTGATTTCCACAAGCAAATTCTTGTCGTATTTCGCGCCGTATTTGTACGTCACCGCAAGTGCGCAGTTTCTGTTGCCGGCGTTGTTTGTGGCATTAGTCGTTGCGCCGCCGTTATCCACCGCATCGGGCACTGCCGTATTTTCATTAGCAAACGTGCCGTTGGTGTTATCGTTGTGCAAAGACGACATATAAGTACCGTCACTCGTCGTGCCGTACACCTTAAAACCGTCTATATCTTGATTGAGAATATCTTCCCACTTTGCATTTGTCGTATTTTCAAGCCCGATTTGCGGTTCCACCGTCAAGCCTGCGCCTGTTGTGAGGCTATTTCCGTTATTGTTGTATGTTCTGTCATCGTCAGTCGAACCATGACTCGCATTTATAGCCCAACACTCGCTTGTACTTCCGCTTTCTTGAATTGCGCAAATATAGTTGAGAACAGAACTTCCGCTCTTCCAATTTCCGCTTATCGTGCCCAAGAAGTAACTGAATGAAAGGTCGCCTGCCATCTTACCGACAATACCGCCGATACCACTTGCGCCTTCCACTGTTTTGCCACTATCCACAACGCAATAACTCACGTTGCCTTGCGCATAACCGACAATACCGCCAACCAAATTGCTAAAATTCCCGCTTGCAGTCACGTCTGCTTTGCTGTAGCAGTTTGTAATCGAAGCGGAAGACCAGCCGACAATACCGCCCACATACATAGCCCGATCCATCCCTTCAACAGGTATGCTTGACGTGCTTGTAGTGATATTGCCGGTGTTCTTACATTTTGAAATCGCGCCTGCGCTATATCCTGCAATACCGCCAATCACGCTACCATTCGAGATTGTGCCAGTATTTGTAAAGTTTTGCAGTGTTTGCGAGGCATTTGCGTTATATCCGACAATACCGCCGACGTATATATATCCAGTGACATTCGCACTGTTTGTATAAGCCCCTTGTTCAAGAGTACCATTGTTATACCCTATCAATCCTCCGACATAATCCGTACCATATACACTTCCGCTAAAAGTGCAGTTTTTTATCTTTCCGACATTCTCGCCGACAATACCACCTGTTTTAGCGGCACGCCAACTTGTCACGCCTGCACTTGTTTTGATTTTGCAGTTTTCAACTGTGCCCTTGTTATATCCCACAGCACCGCCAACATACCCCACTGCCCCTGTTACAGAGTCCATTCCGTTTGCAGTTGAGAAAACCGAACCATGTTCGACAATATTTGTTGTAGAATTACCTGTTATCGTGCCACCGTTGTATCCCACAATACCACCAACCAATGCAACATTCTCGAATGTTTTATCGGCTATTGTCATCGTGTGCGAACTGCGTTGAATTATGTTTGATTGAATAGGAACACTTGTACAAGCACTGAAATCGAGCGCAAGATTAATGTTTGCACCGACGGCACCGCCGACAACCGAGCCTGTCGCCGTGGAGGGTGCCAAGCCGTTTTCATTAGCATCTATTTCACCTTGTGTATTCGTACCGTCGTTAAAGGTAATTTTGCTATTTCCCTCCGCATATCCGAAAAATCCACCGCCAAAAAGTCCTGAAAATGAAACATTTTCACCCGTAATACCGTATGTAACACTGTTATACGATAGCCCGACCTTAAATTTTGCGGTTATATCTTTGCCATTGGTGTTAATATATCCAAAAATACCGCCCACATACGATTTGCCTGCAACCGTGCCGTATGACTCGTACGTTTTATTTGTCTCAATACCGCCTATATCCCAATAGCCTACAAGACCACCCACATAATCATCACTGGATTTAATAACAGCAGTATTCCTATAATTGCCGTTTAATGTACCTTTAAAATATCCTACGATGCCCCCTGTATATTTCCCCCCAGCAACATCCATAGCATTGGTGCAGGTGTTTATTGTTATTCCTGTGCCTTCTGCATAGCCTACTATACCGCCAACTCCTTCACCCGTTGCATTAATTGTAACGTCGCTATTTTCGTTATTGGAGTTGGTGCAGTTACTTATTGATACGGTGCCTCTTGCATAACCCAAGATACCGCCAATTCTATCAGTGCCTTGCACTTTGCCGTAGTTTTTACAATTATTTATTGTGACATTTGCTCCGCTACCGACATTCGCCACTATTCCGCCATTCTGTGCCGTACTTGCCGAACCGACAGTAGCATAGTTTTTGCAATTTTCAATCGTAACAGTCGCATTATCTTTGACAAACCCGACAATCGCACCCGCATCGCCTCTTTCAGAAAGAACTGTGCCTTTTATAACAATATTGCGAAGTTGTGCTCCGTCTCCTATTGTTCCCAAAAGTCCTGCTCGTGCATGATCAGTGTCAAGTGAAATGAAAAGGTTTCGTATTTCTTTGTTGTCACCGTCAAGTATTCCGTTGAAATATCCTTGTTCTGATGTCTTATACATTCCCCCAGGAATATAAGGGACTGATGTCATGTTGATAAATTTCCCATCTTGACCGTTGCTCGTGCTATCGGGAACAACTTTCAAGTATTCATTGCTGAAAGTCTCTCCCATTGTAATGAACGCCGCAAGCATGTCAAAATGGTTTCTATTTTGCAACTCATAAGGTTTGTCTTTTATCCCCTCGCCTGCAAAAGTCTCAACTGAATCTATTTTTGCCGTGTATTCAATGTTATTATTCTCGTTTCCACACGAACTACGTCCAAAAACAAACGTTATATGTTGTGAAGCCCCGTTATTGATGGCATAATAAACTGTTCGACTGACGGAAACAATGTCAGCATTATTACCTTTTTTCTCTGCATAGGTGCTTGCCCCTGAAACAGTGGTATGCCACGGGTTCGCGTCATTGCTCGCGCTACCATCTATACCCTTATAACTGCTTATTTGGTCTCCGCTTGTTCCCTCGTATGCAGCAATACCCATAAGAGTATTCTTTGCGTTGTCTTTCTTTTCAGAATAAACTGAAATTGTGTATTTTATTTGTACATATTGTTTTCTTCCGGAATTGTTGGAAAAAGTGTAATCAAATGCTCCGACAAACGGTCTATCCGTACCTGTCTCTTGTTTATAAGTAAAACCGTGATTGGAATAAGTCAAAGAGCCGGACAGTTTATTGTATTTCGTCGAAAACCAAGACACATAACCATCCCCCATATAATACCATGTTTCAGAGGCATCGTTGTCGCCTGTGGTAACCGAATTTTCTTTATCGAGAGTTGCCCAAGTTCTATTAAACGAACTACCATCATCATAATAATATCTACCTTTGCCACTTACGCTTATATCGCCCGAATAGCCGGCATCGGCAACATTGCCTTCTATGATACCGTTTTGTACAAGGTTTTCTTCTATGCCAAAAGCACCGGAGAGCGTGCCGGCAAAGACAAGGACAAAAAGCACCACAAGCAGTATCCCACTGCCCGCTATCTTCAACGTCTTTTTCACTGTCGTCCTTGTCCTTGTATTTCTCATAATTTCACTCTCCGTGCTCGCGCTCGCACATATACACGCACATAGCGCATTTTTATAATCTTATAATACATATACAATCCTCGCAAGCATTTTATTGGACGTTTTGCAAAGTTTTTCAACTTTTTTATTTTTATCTTACGTTTGTTGCGGATTGTGTTGACTTTTACACCGACGCATTATACAATATCAATATACCCCATACGGGTATGCAAAAGGAGACTATTATGGCAGACTGCACTCATTGCGATTGCTGTGCGCACAAGCACACACCTCGCTCCGAGGAACAACTCAAAGACCTCAACAACCGACTCAATCGTGCGATTGGGCAGTTGGGCGGTATAAAAAATATGCTTGCGGACAATCGTTATTGCAAGGACATACTCATCCAACTCTCCGCCGTGCAAAGCGCACTGCAAAACGTGGGATATATTCTTCTTGAAGAACATCTCAAAACCTGCGTTGTTGAGAACATCTCCGACGGCGACCTCACCGTCCTCGACGAAGCCCTCGACCTCGTCAAAAAACTCAAATAATTTGAATCTCCCTATTCAACGACAGAACACGAGGCGCAACGACTAACGCACACTTATTCAAGGCGTACTTATTAACCAACTGTGCTTGTTCGGAGTGCGAACGCTCGCAAAGCGAGCGTCTTTCCTGCCCGACGGGAGGCTTCGTTGTACAAGTGAGCCGATGAGCTGTGGTTGTTTTTCATCGGCGAACGAGAGTCATAATAAGAGAATTGTCCTTTGGACGGAGGCAGGCTGTCGCCCCCACGAACGATGCTTACTATTTGTAGAGAAATGACGTTTATTTGAGTGGTGGGAGAAATACCGGCGTGTCCGGAAAGAGGGGGGTAACTGGAATTTAATATGTTCGTACTACACTCTTGTCGGGCGCAATTATTAAACACGTGAGGAAAGGGGAAATTGCATTTTAATATGTTAGTACTACACCTATTCCCCATGCAAATTTTAGTCGAATGTGTTTAGCATTCGGCGCAAAGGAATTTTTATGGAAAAACAAAAATTCAACATTACAGGTATGACTTGCTCCGCTTGCTCGGCGCGAGTTGAAAAAGTCGTCTCCGCCCTCGACGGCGCAAAGGAAGTCAGCGTAAACTTGCTCACCAATTCTATGCAAGTTTCTTTTGACGAGCCACTAACCGCTGAGCAAATATGCAAAGCCGTCTCCGATGCAGGCTACGGAGCAAGCGTTGCAGGCGACAATTCCGCGCCGAAAGCAAAGACCAATCCAACCCTCACATTGCTTATACGCCTTATATGCTCGCTCGTATTGCTCATTCCGCTTATGTACGTGTCTATGGGCGCAGTTATGTGGGGCTGGCGTGTGCCGTCCTTTTTGACAAAGCCGATGAATATCGCAATATACGAGATGTCCTTATCATTTGCGATTATGCTCATCAACGGCAGATTTTTTATCAGCGGAACAAAGAGCCTTTTGCACAAAGCGCCCAATATGGACACCCTCGTGTCTATGGGCAGTGCAATATCCTTTATATACAGCGTTGCGCTTATGATTCAAGCAGGCGTGAATTCGTCCTATCTCGACCACCTTGCACACAATCTCTATTTCGAGTCGGCGGCAATGATACTCACGCTTATCACAATCGGCAAAACGCTGGAATCGTACAGCAAAGGCAAAACGACGTCGGCAATCAAAGGTCTTATGTCCCTTGCCCCCCAAACGGTGCGCGTGTTGCGTGACAATGTCGAGGTGGAGATTTCATTGTCCGACCTTTGCGTAGGCGACCTCTTTATAGTTCGTCCGGGCGAAAATTTCGGTGCGGACGGCATTATCGTTTCGGGCAACGGTTCAATCAACGAAGCCTCGGTTACAGGCGAGAGTATGCCCGTTGATAAAACAGTGGGTAGCGAGGTAATTTCGGGCACAACCAACATTGACGGACTCTTTACCGTGCGTGCGGAAAAAGTGGGCGAAAACACCACACTTCAAGGCATTGTGCGCCTTGTCGAAGACGCGTCGTCTTCAAAGGCTCCAATCGCAAAAACGGCAGATAAAGTGTCGGGAGTGTTTGTACCAAGTGTCATTTTGGTTGCTTTGCTTGTTTTTATCGTATGGATTTCAGTCACTAAAAATCTTGAAATTTCACTCAAACACGCAATCAGCGTTTTGGTTATAAGTTGCCCTTGCGCGCTTGGTCTTGCCACCCCCGTTGCAATAATGGTCGGCAACGGAAAAGGTGCCAAAAACGGCATACTTTTCAAGAGTGCAACCGCCCTCGAACAAGCAGGAAAAGCGGATATTGTCGTGCTTGACAAGACGGGCACCATTACAAAAGGCGAGCCGAAAGTCACCGACGTTTTGACATTTGCAGGCCTTACAAAAGAGGACGTTATATCACTTTGCGCACGTCTTGAAACAGGCAGTTCACACCCCATTGCAAAGGCGATTTTAGAGGCGGCAACCGCCCTTTCCGACACGAAAATTGTCCCTGCCGACGACTTCCAAAACTTATCGGGGCACGGTCTAAAAGGCGTTGTCGACGGCAAAGTATCACTGCTTGGAAACGCCTCTTTAATGCAAGAAAACAAGGTAAATATAGACGAGCAAATCCCTCTCGCGCTCTCCCTTTCCGAGTGTGGAAAAACTCCTCTTTTCCTCTCTCTCGACGGCACGTTGCAAGCAATAATCGCAGTTGCCGACACGCTCAAAGACGATAGCGTTGAGGCAATACGCACCTTGCAAAATCAAGGCTTGAACGTGGTTATGCTCACCGGCGACAATGCCGTCAGCGCAAAGGAGGTTGCCGACGTTTGCGGTGTTGACGCGCTCATATCCGACGTCTTGCCCGAAGATAAAGATTTTGTGCTTTCCGCCCTCAAACAATATGGCAAAGTCATTATGGTTGGCGACGGAATAAACGATGCACCCGCCCTCACGCGTGCGGACGTCGGCATTGCAATCGGCGCAGGCACGGACATCGCAATCGACAGCGCCGATGTGGTGCTTATGCACTCCTCTCTTATGGACGTTGCACGCGCGGTAACCCTTTCACGGCGCACCCTGCGAGATATAAAACAAAACCTTTTCTGGGCTTTTATTTACAATCTTATATGCATTCCCGTTGCCGCCGGCGTGCTTTCTTTCGAGCCGATAAACATAACGCTAAATCCGATGATAGGCGCAGGCGCAATGAGCCTTTCAAGCGTATGCGTGGTGCTAAACGCTCTTCGCTTGAACCTTGTCAACCTCGACAAACACACCGCGCGCAAACAACCACCCGTAGCCTTTGACGTGGAAGAAATAATCACCCAAATCAAGCAAAATCACGCCCAAAAAGCGCAACCCCACAAGGATAACGAACCCCCGCAAATTGGCGATGAAAGTACATCAAATAACACGCAAATTGACAGCGAAATTGCATCTCAAAACGATATAAAATCGGAGCAAAACGCGCAATCTAACAATATAAATAAAGGAGAAACCATTATGACAAAAACCATTCACGTACAAGGTATGATGTGTATGCACTGTGTTGCACACGTTCAAAAAGCCCTCTCCGCCCTCGACGGCGTAACCGACGTTCAAGTCTCTCTTGAAAACGGCACAGCAACCGTCACAAGCGCCCACGACGTTTCAAACGCCACCCTCACCGGTGCCGTCACCGACGCCGGCTATGAAGTAACCGCAATCGATTAACCCTGCATTTCATTTACAAAAAAATCCCACATAAAAAGCACGGTTTCCCGTGCTTTTTAATTATCTCTAAAAATCCTTTCTCAACCAAATATCGGTGGTTTCATCTTGCTTTTTATTCACAATCTGCTTGTTGCTCTTATCCACCAATGAAAGCAATGATATTATTTCCAATATTAATATGCAAAATGCCTTTTGTTACCTATGACGTCAATATCAAAATGATTTTGGACTATCTCATCCAACTGTGATGCTATATCCGAAAATTTTAAGTTCAAATCAAGTGTTTGGACAGAAATTTTGTTTCCACTCATAATAAACTCATTATTCGGCGTAATCGCCTCGTCCGTTTTGGCATACAACAAAAGCCCCGAGACACTTCCGTTATTCATAACATCTTGATTCTTTACATACGCAAATATTTGGTACATATTGGCAGAATGTAATGTCATACTGTTATATTGCCCCGTTTGCATTGTATGCGCATAATACTTTGCATCAATAATCAAGATTTTATCCTTGCACTTCAACATAATATCCGATTGCATTATCGGCAGAAAATCAATTACGCCATCATCAACATTCCACTTAATTTGCGCAGAGTCCACAGATATAATTCCCCTGTAATGATAACGATAATATTCCAGAATAAATTTCTCATACAAGCGACACATTCTCTGCTCATCAAGCAACGATGCCATTTTGAATGTTCCTTTCTCATCTGAATATAGCAATCCTTCAAGCACAAAATAGCACACATTCAAAAGCATTTTATATCCTTGATTGTTTCTTTGATATTTCAAGGTGTTCCAATTAATAGTCGCAGTGTCGATCTCATCAACTTCTGAAAAGAACAACATTTCTTTTTTCAATGCTGTTTTATATTCTAAAGAAACGCCTTTTTGTCGTATCAAAAGATTTGCGGTGGTTTTTATAATCTGATTGAAGCGATTGTTTACAGACAATTCATCGCGCTCACAAGCAAGAAGTTGCTTTTTTTGCATTTTAAGTTTTATTGAAGATTTAATACCAATCTTACCTTTAAGCGTTGGCAAATCCTCATTAATCGTTATATATTCACGGTAAAGTCCTTGTTTCAATTGTCGCGCAAGACCTTTTGAAAGAATAGAAGCAAACAAGTTTTGGATATTATCAAAACTTTCAGAACTTATTTCCTCATAATCAGTTTGTCTTAAAACCTGAAAAGCATAAGTCAACATGTAATATATGTTTTTTATTTGTATGCTTCTGTCTTTAATCATTGAAAACACCACGCAAATTATTTTCCCAATGCTGGACTTTGCTTCTATCGTCAAACCAATATTCGTTTAACATAGGAATAATGTCATATTCAACAACCTCTCTCATCCACTCCTCGGTGCAGTTGTTTTGTCCGCAAAAATAACTGTGTCCGATACAAAATCCACGTCCCAGTGCGCCGTCCGTTGAAATTTCTTTGTTAAGTTCTATAATTCTACCAATTAACGCATCAAATGTATCGTTCTCCAATGCTTTTTGATATGTCTTAAAACCATCAGAAGAAAATCCAGGTTCGATTTCAAAAAAACTAAACCTTCTGCGAAGCGCATAATCAATCATCGCAATACTTCTGTCAGCCGTATTCATCATGCCGATAATATAAAGATTTTTCGGCACACTGAACGGGAGATCGTTATATGCAAGAGTTGCCTCCGTACCCCTGTAATCCTTTTCAATAAGTATCATCAATTCGCCCAAAATCTTGCTCAAATTTCCACGGTTTATCTCATCGATAATAAAGAAAAATTCTTTATCTGGCATAGATGAGGCTTTTTTACAAAAAGCATAGAAAATTCCTTCTTTCAGCACAAATGTTTCACCCTGCGGTTTATATCCCATAACAAAGTCTTCATAAGAGTAATTTTGGTGGAATTGAACAAATTCAATTCTACTTTCATCCTTCTCACCTATTATAGAATAAGCCAAACGTTTTGCCGTATATGTTTTCCCAACGCCAGGTGCCCCTTGCAAAATAATGTTTTTCTTATGTTTCAAAAGATTTACAAGCGTATCGTATTTATCCTCTGTCATATAAACTTCAGAAAGAAAAACATCTTTGCTATATTTTCCCGACGCCACACTGACGGATGGAAAATTGATTGTTGAGTTTTCAATATCGACGATGGTTGCATTCGAGTCCGACAAGCAATGATTTGTGTAGTATCCAAAGTCGATAGTAAGTGTTTTCATTTCTGTATCTTTGTAGCAATCCTCCGAAACGCATTTTTTCAATACTTCTTGCGTTTCTTTATCTGCTTTCAGCAACTCACAGATCTCATCATACAGTTTAATACTTCCTAAAATATTATTATCATCTCTTCCTTTTTGAGGCACAAAATCCGCATCAAGTGCTCTTGCGACGGCACGACATTCCGAATATTTGTAAATATAATACTTATCGGGATAGCGCAACCATAAATAAGTTGTAATTGCATTCAAGCCCTGGTAATGTTGATGCCAAGTTCCGTTATCATACTTAACACGCATTTGTTCGGCATCGAATCTAAATTTTTCAATACGTTCAATCAAATCTTTCGTTTCATCAAAAAGATTGATAAACATCGCTCTTGTAAACTCTGCGTCGACTGTTGCATACTCTCTAATCATTGCTCGCGGAAAATTGTTCCTACTAGCAAGCAAATTGTATGTCTCGTCGGTTGCGTTCATAAACATATCAAGAAAGTCATGGGCATTTATATCCCACACATCCTGAAATCTCTTAACTGCTTTCCACTTATACCTTTCGTTGCGCCAGTGTTCTCCCGCAAAATCTTGCTTGAATTGCTTCAATATTTCAAAAAACTTTTCCCTATTTATCATTTTAGTCCCCCTTTATTACTGCAAATTTAGATTACAAAAACAACAGCATTTGCAATACCATCTTATTTTTTGTCATTGCGAGCGCAAGCGTGGCAATCTCCTGGAAAGGATCCGCCTAAAATTATATCAAACGCTTTGCCGTTCTCGGGTCGAGGTCGTAAACAAAATTCTTGTCCTCGTCACCGTGGTAGTCGCTTCCGCCTGTCGGCAAAAGATTGAATCGTTTTGCCAATTTTTCAAAAGCGATTTTGTCTTGCTCCGTATGCGACGGATAATTGAGTTCTATGCCGTTAAGCCCAAACTGTTTAAGTCCGCCCACAAGCAATTCCAATCTCTTGTCAAGAAGGTATTTTTTCGGGTGCGCAATCGAGGCAAAACCGCCATATTTTTTGATAAGTTTCACTGCCTCGACAGGAGTAAGACGTCTGCACTCACAATAGGCTTTTGCGCCAACGCCGAGATATTTTTCAAACGCCTCGTTTGTGTCCTTGCAATACCCTGCCTTGACCATAGCGCGAGCCATATTCATACGCCCTACGCCGTCCGCGTCAAAGTCGATATCGATATCCATGCCAAGCGCATTAAGTTTTTGTCCTATGCGCCTGTTTCTATCCTTGCGCATATCCTTAACCGCACGCAATTCTTGCACGAAATCGGGGTTTTTATAGTCAATATTGTATCCTAAAATGTGGATTTCGCATATTGAAAAGGTGCTCAACTCAATTCCGCCGACAAATTTCAAGCCGAGTTTTTCCGCCTCTTTTCTGCCCTCGTCAAGCCCATCCACGCTATCGTGGTCGGTGATTGCGAGCACGTCAAGCCCTTTGTTTTTAGCCCAATGCACAACCTCAATCGGGGTTTTCGAGCCGTCGCTTTTGGTGGTATGTGTATGCAAATCAGCCTTCATCATAGACCTCTTCGTCAAACGTTATTTCTTCCTCTGTCGTCCCCTCGATAAGCGTCTGCATATCTGGCACTTTCTCATCGGAAAGACTGTTGACTTTATTAAGTTTTTTGCCGATAATTCTTGTGCGTTCCTCGGCGTTTACAAGCGATGTTTTTACAGCGTCGATTCTGTCTGCAGTTTGCTTCAAATATTTGTTGAACTTGGCAAAATCAGCCATGAAACTTTGTAACAGTTTGCCGATTTCCGCACTTCGTTTTTCCACCGCAACGCTTCTAAATCCCATCTGCAAACTGTTGAGCAACGCGGCAATCGTCGTCGGTCCGCAAATGACAATTCTATATTTGTTTTGAATTTCCTCAACAAGTCCTTCGCGCCTTATTATCTCGGCATAAAGCCCTTCGGTGGGAAGATACATAATCGCAAAATCGGTGGTTTTTGGCGGATTGACATACTTGTCTCTTATGCTCATTGCCTCGCCTTTTACTCTGTTTGCAAGAGCCTTGCTTGCGCTCTCCACGCCGTCTGCGTCGCCCTTTTCGGATGCCTCGACAAGTCTTGCATAGTCCTCAATGGGGAATTTTGCGTCAATCGGCAACAACACTTCATCATCACCTTTTCCGGGCATAACTATGCAGAAATCAACAGCGTCCTCACTGCCTCTTTTGATGCGCACTTGCTTTTTATATTGTTCAGGCACAAGTATTTGAGCAAGCAAATTTTCAAGCGCGACTTCGCCCCACGTACCGCGTGTTTTGACATTTTTGAATATCTTGTTGAGGTCGTTTACGCCGTTTTGCAAGTTTTGCAATTCGCCGAAAGTGCGGTTGATTTCCTCAAGTCTGTCGTTGACGATTTTGAAAGATTGATTAAAGCGAGCCTCAAGAGTGGCATTCAACTTTTCATCGACGGTTTCGCGCATTTTGTCAAGTTGCTTTGCGTTGTCCTCTTTAATGTCGTTTATGCTCTTTTCATTTGAGAGGCGCATTTTTTCGAGTTGTCTGGCATTATCCTCTTTCATCTCGTTTATGCTCTTCTCGTTTGCAACGCGCAGATTTGCTATGCTTTGCGCCGTTGTTGACTTGACGTCTTCAAGCCCCTTTTGCGTGGTGAACATAAACCTATCCATACGCTCGCCGAGTGCCTTGACGTTTTCATTTTGCGCATTTATAACGCCGGCAAGCATAGAATTTGCCATTTTTATGCTTGCGTCGATTTCGCCTTTCAATTTTTCATCGCGACTGTCGTCCGCAACGTTTTGCACAGTGTTTTCGCCACGTTTTTTAAGCAAAACAACGCAAAGAACAGTCGTTGCAAGCGAAAGAGCAACGCATATTGCGACCAAAACGTAAATTCCTATCATATTTCTTCCCCCTCTTTGAGGCTTTTGTATTTTCTTTCAACGTATGCAAGCGCCTTGTCCCTATCGTTAAGCGCAAGATTCATAACGGTATCTTCCCACAATTCGTTAAGTATTCTTCCACGATATTTTTCTTCAACGCCCATATCCACAAGGTCTTTACCGCTCACGCTCAATTCCTTTATAGCAAGCGGAGTACCGTCCGCTCTCAACTCTTGTGCAACGCGCGCAATCCTAATATCCGCCTTATCCGCACCGCACGATGCGATTGCGTCCGCGCGCATGAGTGCGCACAAGTCGTCTACAATATCCATATTTTTTGCAACAAAACGGCGCAACTTATTCCAAGACGTACACCCGTCAAGGTCAACCATGTGCCAGCGCACAAGTCGGCACATTCGTCTTGTCTCATCGTTTGAGAACTTAAAGCGATTGCAAATATCTCTTACAATCTCCTCGCCGATGAGGTCGTGCCCGTGCATATTGCCATATCTTGCCACCGCTTCCGCCTTGCCAACGTCGTGCAAAAGTGCACTCCATCTTATAGCCGAGGGAGCAACCTCAAACGCTTTGAGGCTATGTTCATACGCGTCATAAAGATGATATTTCTTTGGCTGTTCCAGCCCTTTTAGTCTTGCAAGTTCCGGCAAAAGCATATCGATTAAGCCGAGTGTATCAAGCAAATCGATACCTTTTCTATGCGCACCGACAAGCGCCAACTCCTTATGTCGCGTGTCGGAAACGAATATTTTGCAAAGTTCATCGCGTATCCTTTCTACCGCAATGTCTTTAACTCTCCATGCGTTTTGCCTCGCCACTTCAAAAGTGTTGTCCTCTATATCGAAGCCAAGTTCGCAAGCGAAACGCACCATTCGCAAAATGCGCAATCCGTCCGCCTCAAACACGATTTTCGGCTCATCCGCCGTAGAGATTTTTTTGTTTTTTATATCGTCGAGACCGCCCGTAACGTCAACGATTTCGCCTGTCAAAACGTCTTTATACAAGGCATTGCACTTAAAATCTCTACGCCTTGCGTCAAGCGTAATATCGCTTGTAAATTCAACGCCTATGGGGGTGTGATTTCCACTTCTTTCATCATAACTGTCCTTGCGAAAAGTCGTATATTCCACAACGAAATTATCCGATGAAATATGCACCGTCCCCATACGCAAATTTTTGTCTGAAACGACAAATTCGGTATTTAACAGTGCTTTTTTGACGTCATCAACACCGAGTTGCGCGCATACATCAACATCATAGCACTCAACATTAAGCAGTTCGTCTCTCACGCAACCGCCCACAAGATACAATCTTGCATAAGGCGCGAAAGCCTCTGCCAAGTCTTTTAGTTTTTGCTCAAACTCAACCGCCATACATTTCGGGTGCAAGGACGCAAACGTCCTTGAAGTTTCTCATATTTTCGTTGAAATCAAGACCGTAGCCGACAACAAATTCGTTTTCGATTTCAAAGCCTATATAGTCACCTTTGCAATCGACGGTTCTGCGAGATGGCTTATCCAAAAGCGAGCAAACTTTCAGTGACTTCGGTCCACGCGCAGAGAACAATCTTTTAAGATAAGTAAGCGTCAATCCGGTATCGATAATGTCCTCAACAATAATAACGTGTTTGTCTTTGATAGGTTCGGACAAGTCCTTAATCATCTTCACTTCACCGCTTGACGTCGTTCCCGCGCCATAACTTGAAACCGATATAAAATCAAGCACGGTGTCACATTTTATTTCTCTTACGAGGTCGGCAAAAAAGAGGATTGCGCCTCTCAACGTGCATACGAGAGTGACGCATTCGCCCTCATAATCTTTGCTGATTTGTTCGCCGAGTTCACGCACTCTTTGTGCAATTTGTTCGCTTGTGATAAGCACTTTTTTGATTTCTTTTCCGTACATTTTTGTCCTCAAGAATATAATAATATTTTTAGCGGTGCGTTTTTGGGACACACCGTTGTTTTCACATTTTATTTGTAAGTTTAAGCACTCTTTGGGTATCGCCATCGATAGCGACTTTTTGAGATATTTCTACACCGAACACGGCATATATTTCACTGCCGTGGGCGACGACGACAAGCGAATCTCTCTTGCGGAGAGGCACCTTTTTATCTGTCAAGAAATCGCCGAGGCTCTTGCTACCGCCACCGAATTTGTTTATAAAATCTCCGTCTTTTCTATTGCGCAACACTGCACCGTCGGGGACTTTGTCGGCATCGATATACAAGACATTTTTATCTCTTTTCGATGTTCTGAACTCATCCAGCGAGACAGGCTCTATCTTCACCGACAATTCATCTGACGACATTATTGCAAAGGGAATTTCTTCGACGGATTCAATCAAATTATGTTTTGTAAACACAATGAAATCGCCCTCTTTGTGTGCGCAAATGGCGTGCGTTAAGTTGATTTGCTTGCCGTTTTGCGCGTCTTTTAGGGCGAAGATAAGCGGATAATGTCGGCTTTCTATATCCTGACTAACCCCCAACGCATTAATTGCTTTCAGTATGATTTTTTTTGCGATAAAATCGTCTTGCATATCGCAAATGCGCACTCTCGCCTCATTCCCTATCAACTCAAAATCGGGTAAATACTTCTCAACAAAATCCTCTTCCTCTTTTGCATTTTGCGAAAGTCGAACAAAACTTCTGCTTATTTGAGGGAATTTTTCTTTAAGGCTCTCCAACTCTTTACGCAGATAGTTGCGAGTGTAATCCGTGTCGAAATTACTCTCGTCGTCAACGTATTCAAGATTGTTGTCTTTTATATACACATCTATCTCTTCCCTCGGACAATCAAGAAGAGGACGGATATAATTGTCTCTAACTTCTTGCATACCTTTAAGCCCTGCAATTCCGGTACCTCGCAATATACGCATAAAAATTGTCTCGGCTTGATCGTCAAGATGATGTGCAAGCGCAATCACGTCGCATATACCGTCCTCGATTGCCTTGTCAAAAATGCGATAACGCAACACTCTTGCTCCCTGCTCGATAGTATAGCCCTCGCTCTTGCAAAACGTAGGAACATCCACTTGATATGCGTAAAGTTTAATATCGTATCTTTGGCAAAAATCCTTTACAAAAGCGCTGTCTTTTATACTGCTTTCACCCCTAATTCCGTGTTCGAGATTGATTGCAACAATGTCGAAACCACCCTTTTTTAGGGCATACGCAAGCGCAACGGAATCTCTTCCGCCACTTAAAGCAACGCCAATTTTCTTGCCTGAAAAGTCGTACTTGCTAAAAAAGTTATTCAAATAAATTTGAATATTGTTTGCCATATTTTCGATTATACAGCAAAAAGATTAAAAACACAACAGATTATGTCGCAAACAATCGCATTGCAATAACCGTGCAATCGTCATGTGCCCCGTTTTCCAATGCCATTTTAAGTATTTCATCGGCAAGCGTTTGCGGATTTGATGTAGCAATATTATCTATTGCCTCCGCAATTCCCTTGCCTTCAAGCACGTCAAACACTCCGTCGCTCATCATCAAGAGCATATCTCCGTCAAATAATTGATACCTTGCCGTAATACTTTCCACGTCATCGACAATGCCCATAGGCGCAGACGTACAAGAGAGCATTTGAATATTTTCTTTGCGTATAATAAAACTGCTTGCCGAGCCAAGTTTGACAACGTCAAGTTCACCGGATTGCATATCTATTACCGCAATATCCAGCGTAGAAAAAGCCTCCTCAAAACATAAGCGTAAAAGTTTATTGACAAGGCTCAAGACAATGGATCCGTCTATGCCTGCCCTGTAAAAACTCTCTATCATACTCACGGCATTATTGCTTGCCTCGCTTGCGCTCTGTCCATGCCCCATGCCATCGCAGAGCGCAAAAAGTCGACGTGTGCGAGATGGACAAAGCACGCTGACGCAATCTCCGCACGCAATGTCGTCGTACCTCTTGTCAGCAATACCGTATGCCACCTCGAAACAAGGCGCCGAGGATAAATACACCAGCCGTTGTTCCCCTCTTTCAGACACCTTGACAACTTCTGTCTTGCAACGCAAATTCTTTGATACGAGACGAGGCAATATAGCCTTTTTCGCATCTTGCGCCCTTACCGTCATGGTTACGTCAATACCCTTATCGTTCTCGCTTAAAACAACCTCGTCTGCGACAATATTGTGCTTTAACAGGTCACTTTTGAGTAGTTCTACCCCGTCATTTGCAAAATTAACTTGTTTTGCGCTCTCTTCTGCAAGTGCGTCAAGGACAAGCGATATACCTGCAAATTGTTCCGACATCATGCTCTTACACGTCGCAATGCCTCTTGCCTCGTCCATGCGCAATTTGTATTGCGACGCAGTGTTGTTTATCACTTGCACGAGAGAGTGCATATTGTTGCATCTGCTTGTGATAAACGGAGGCATATCAAGTATAGTGGCCTTACCTCTGTTGATTACCGCGTCCGCAATGGGCTTGATGACAGAAGAGGTGTTTGTGCCTAATGCGCCAAAGCAAGAATCCCTGTCCTTGCACTTTGCACAAAATCTATTTGCCACCTCTTCGGCAAGTTTTTCAGATGACAAATCGCAACCATTTTTTGCAATCTTTTCAAGATTTTTCGACATATCATAAAACACATTGCTTGCGGATGAAAGTTTGTATGCAATTTCTCGCCCGCGCCTATTTACTATGCCCGCATAAGAACGCCTGTTATCTTTGGTGGACAGGCTCTTGACCTTTGCGAATACCGTTTTGGGAATACACAAACATGCTATCGCACCCGTTGCGCACATAATCAGAGATTGCCACCCTGCGCCAGGATATGCCTCAAAAAGCCACAAGAGCCCTTCGACAGCGATTGTCGCAAGAGCGGAAGAAAATCTCGTAAACGGAGAAAACGCCACTGCAACCGTCGCAATCGCAACCGCCTCGGCAAGCCAAGTCACACTTGAAAACGCAATAGACGCTCCTCCTCCACATATCACGCCGAAAATCAACGTAACAGCAGGCGGAAAACACGCCGAACAAAACACCGCTCCTAACGTTAACAATACGTGATATGCCCAAAAGGAATAACCACCGACAAATGATAACGCATAAGCAAAAGAACACAGCGAAATTGCCAAACATATAATTTCGTCAACAGTCGCCTTATGAAACACACCTCTCACCAAAACCGCATACGCACCTATGCCGTAACAAAAAACAAACACCACACACAATATTGAGCCGATTGCAACCAGCATATATGCTTGATAAAACACCGCCGTGCATACCGCATAAGGTGCCATGGATAAGAGCGCACATATAGCCTCTGCCCAAAGCGGAACGTTGCGCTTAAGCAAATAAAAGAGCGCATATAGACAAAAGAGCAACAGCATAGGCACAAAGCAATATAAAAGCATCCACCAAGAAAGCGAAAAAACACAATTTGCAATTATAAAACACGGCGCAAGCACTATCACGTTTTGTCTTGCGTAAGTCAATGCAAACGTCAATGCCAGCGAAAGCGCAAATCCAACTTTATCTACAGACGCAAGCAAAAAAATGAGAAGCCATTGTGCGCTTATAATAAGTGCGGTTTTTACATTTGACTTTATAGGCGCAAAGTCAAACATCTTCTTAAATTGCAGAGCGTTTGTTTTCATACTGCGATTATACCTTTTCTTAATTGAAAACTTTTTTCGCTCGCATAAATATTTGCTCATAAATTGTCGCATTATCGCGTTTTAACTCATAATCATTATTTTGTATTTTATTTGACAATATTTTTCGTATTCATATAGTTTAACGGTGTATTTTGGCATTTAAACTTCTCTTTTCGACAATTATCGTCATTTTTACCATCGGCGGAAACAATTTGACAAATATCGACTTAAAGGATATACTCATTATCATGAACACCACTCGTCTTGACAGAATCAAACGCATATCACTGCTTGCACTTATGCTTGCGCTTACGGTGATATTTTGTTTTGTGCCAATCCAATTTGGCGCAATTACCCTTGCGCTTATGATTTTGCCGACGCTGATTATTTCGCAAACTTGCTCTTTTTCAACATCTGCATTCATGGCGTTGATGATGGGGATAATCAATTATATCGCTTGGTTTACAACAAAGGCACCATCGCCCGTTGCGCCGATTTTCCAAAATCCGCTGGTGTGCATTCTCCCTCGCCTTATGATAGGAATTACCGCGTATGCCTGCAGAAAAGGTCTTGAAAGACTGCTCTTCCCTCCTTGCGGTAGCGTCATAAAAATAAAAGACGAATATCATAGAGAATTAGACCTTAATGCCCCTATAATATGCTGGGACGAAAAGAACGCAAGCACATCAGATATAATTGAGCCTGACAACATAGTAGAATTTGACGCTAACATTCTCGACAAATCCGCTTCGTCTCACAGGCCGCATAACCGTCGCACAAAAAAAGCAAAAGACATATTGAAATATGAGTTGATTTACGCACTCTCAACAGCAGTGGGCGTTGTAACAAATACACTATTTGTCGCAATATTCACATTGCTGTTTTTCAATAACACTTCTATTGCGGCAAACACCGTCGTAACCGTCGAATACGTGCTTGCATGGTTTGGGTTGAATTTCGCAATCGAGGTTGTTTCATTCTCGCTTATCACACCTCCGATAGTGCTTGCCCTCAAAGCATCAAAACTTGTAAAGTAAACAGTTTTTTATTATATTCCTACCTTAAACGATGAAAAAACCATACAAATTTCAAATGTTGTATATACATTTTATTTATTAAACAAATTGACTATTTACACCTATTTTTGCTTGTGTTATAATATTTTTATCTTATAAGAGGTGAATTATGGGAAAATATGTTCTTGCCTATGATATAGGCACAACAGGTATCAAAACTTGTCTTATCGAAATAGATAAAAACATAAAGATTTTGCGCTCCGCATCACAAGGCTACAACCTTTATGTATTGCCCAACGGCGGTGCGGAGCAAGATCCTCAAGAATGGTGGGACGCAATGGTTTCCACAACGCACCGCATTTTTGAAAATTGCGACGTAACTCCCGACAAAGTCGAAGGTATCTCTTTTTGCTCGCAAGCACAAGGGCTTGTACTTGTGGACAAAGACGGCGTACCCGTACACCGCGCATTCAGTTATATGGACCAACGCGCCACAAAAGAAATCAAGCAAGGCATCGCATACGGTTTTCAAATCGCAGGCGGAAATATCGTCAAAGTGCTCAAATCGCTTGCAATCACGGGTGCCGCTCCCCTCAGCGTAAAAGATCCGCTTTGGAAATACAATTGGCTCAAGAACAACGAGCCGGAAAACTTCAAGAGAGTTTACAAGTGGCTCGACGTCAAGGAATACGTCATCGCGCGTATGACAGGCGAGTTTGTTATGACTCACGACTCGGCATTCGGCACAATGCTTTATGATTTGAAACATAAATGCATTTCAAAATCAATGTGCAAGACGTTTGGCATCAATCCCGATCATCTCCCCCGCCTTATCGAGTCGACGGAGTGCGCAGGCACGACAACAGAGCAATGCGCTAAGGAACTTGGTCTTGTCCCCGGCATCAAAGTCTACGGCGGTGGTATGGACGCAAACCTCATCGGCGTGGGCGCAGGCAGTACGGGGCTTGGCGACACACACATTTACAGCGGTACGTCGGGCTGGATTGGCACGATAACCGACAAGCCTGCAGTTGACATCACCACTATGATTGCGGCTGTCGTCGCGGCACAACCCAAGAAATACAACTATTTTGCAGAGCTTGAAACGTCGGGCAAATGCTTTGAATGGGTAAAGGACCATATCGCCCTTGACGAGTGCGGAATTTACGTGCAAAAGAAACACGTCGCCGAAGACTTTGAAAGCAAATATCTCTCCCTCTTCTCTTATATGACGGAGATTGTTGACAAAATTCCAGCCGGTAGCGGCGGCGTTATATTTACACCCTGGCTACACGGCAACCGTTGCCCGTTTGAAGACCCAAATGCAAGAGGAATGTTCTTCAACATAAGCCTTGAAACCGGCAAGACGGAACTTATCCGTGCGGTGCTCGAAGGCATTTGCTATCACAAACGCTGGATGCTTGAGTCCTCCGCAAAGAAAGTCAAACCATCTGGCGTCATTAGATTTGTCGGCGGTGGCGCACTTTCGGACTTCACCTGCCAAGTGCTTGCCGATATTACCGGACATGTTATCGAGACGGTTGACAGTCCTCAAAACGTCGGTGCAGTCGGTGCCGCTGCATGCGTTGGCGTAGGCTTGGGTATTATCCCCTCTTTTGACGAAATCAAGAAGTTTATCCCCGCAAAAAAGACGTTTAACCCCAACTTTGAATTGAAAGAGAAGGTTTACGACAAGGGCTTTGAGGTGTTCAAGAGCCTGTATAAGCAAAACAAAAAGAACTTTGCTTTGCTCAACAAACAAAACTAATTTCAAGTAGAATTCACTCTTAAAAACATAGGCGCAACCGCTTCTCGGTTGCGCCTTATACTTTGTGAAAAACGATTTATAAATAGCACTATGTTCTTAACTTTTACAACTCGCTATTGGTAAATGTAAACGGCATAATTTCACTAAACTTGTACGTGTTGAAATTGTCTGGAGTACCCAAAACAAGCACAAAATTTTCGTCACAAAATTCAGTCATAACTTGCCTACACACACCGCACGGAGCACAAAACGGAGATATTTCTCCCTCACGTCCTCCGACTATTGCGATACATTCAAATTCCTTTTCGCCCTCGCTTATAGCCTTTGCAAACGCTGTGCGTTCTGCACATATAGTCGGCGAAAATGCAGCGTTTTCAAGATTGCATCCCGTGTATTCTTTTCCGCTTTTCCCCACAAGCACCGCACCTACACGATAGTGTGAATAAGGCACGTGCGAGCGTTCTCTCATGGCATTTGCAATGTCCATAAGTCTTTTATAGTCAGTCATAATTCCCTCCTATTTTATAACCTTGTCAAGAAAACTCTCGCCCGACGTGTCCTTTTTGTCCACTCCGAGATAGTCAAGCACCGTTGCGCTAATATCTGCAAAAGTCGAACGTGTGCCGAGGTCGACGCCTGCCTTGATGTTTTTACCGCAAACAATCATCGGCACGTATTCTCTTGAATGGTCGGTAGACGGAGTTGCGGGATCGCAACCATGGTCGGCAGTGATTATCAAAACATCGTCCTCTCGCATATTCGGCAAAAATTCGCCGAGTTGCACGTCAAATTCCGTCATAGCATTCGCATAGCCGTCTATATCGTTGCGATGACCGTATTTCATATCGAAATCTACAAGATTCACAAAGCAAAGCCCTTCAAAATCGCGCTTTTGAATATCCAGTGCAACTTGCATTCCGTGCGTGTTGCTTGTCGTGCGATTGGATTCACTCACGCTCTTACCTGCAAATATATCGTAAATCTTGCCGACGGATATTGTCGCCAAACCCTTTTCTTTGAGAACGTCCAACATAGTGGTTTTGGGCGGAATCAAGGAATAATCATGTCTATTGGATGTGCGTGCATAAGGCCATTCGCCGTTAAATGGACGTGCGATAACTCTGCCGACGCCGTGTTCGTCCTGCAACATCTCTCTTGCAATCTCGCAATAATGATAAAGTTCGGGCACAGGAACGACATCCTCGTGCGCTGCAATTTGGAAAACGCTGTCCGCAGACGTATACACTATAAGCGCACCAGTTTCAACGTGCTCTCTGCCGTAATCCTTGATGACTTCCGTGCCTGAATATGGCATATTGCAAAGCACTTTTCTGCCTGTGCGTTTTTCAAACTCGGCAATCACATCTTCGGGGAACCCGTTGGGATAGGTCGGGAGCGGTTTGGGAGAAATAATACCTGCAATCTCCCAGTGTCCTATAGTCGTATCCTTTCCCATCGATGTTTCTTTAAGACGCGCGAAACTTCCTTTTGGATTGGCAATACCGCCACCGACGCCTTCAACGTTGAAAAGGCCTAAATTTATAAGATTGGGACAATTAAACTTCTCGTTGTTTCTTATTGCTCCCAGCGTATTGCTTCCCTCATCGTGCCAAAGATACGAGTCGGGCATTTCACCGCAACCGCAACTGTCAAGCACGATAATGAACACTCTTTTGCTCATATCCACCTCATAGCCGAATTCTCGGCTCAATTATTTATTTGTATGCACGTATGCGCATATTTGCAAAACAAATGCTTATTGCTTTATTCTGCGATATAAATTTATGCAAGTTCAAGCGCAATTTCCATCATTTTGGTGAAGGAATTTTGTCTCTCTTCTGCCGTGGTGTTTTCATCGGGATTGATGAAACTATCCGAAACCGTGCAAATGCAAAGCGCCTTTTTGCCTGCGCGAGCGGCATTGCAGTAAAGTGCTGCAGATTCCATCTCAACGCCAAGCACGCCCATCTTTGCCCATTGCATTCCGCTGTTTGCATCGTCATAAAAAGTATCAGACGAGAAGATGTTTCCTACCTTGTAGTTGACGCCTGCTTTCTCGCACAGTTCAGCCGCACGACGCACCAAGTCAAAGTCCGCAATCGGGCAGAAGGTACCGGGAAGATTGTATTGATTTGCATAATTTCCGTTGGTGCATGCGCCCATTGCGATGATAATATCTCTTACGTGCAAGTCCTTATCGAATGTACCGCAAGAACCTATACGAATGATGTTTTTGACATCATAGAAATTGAAAAGTTCATAGGAATAAATGCCTATTGCAGGTTGTCCCATTCCCGATGCCATAACCGAAACTCTCTTGCCTTTGTAATATCCGGTGTAGCCGTTGACGCCTCTGACATTGTTGACAAGTACGGCGTCTTCAAGGAAGTTTTCCGCAATGAATTTGGAGCGAAGGGGATCGCCCGGCATAAGAACGGTGTCGGCGAAATCGCCGAGTTTTGCTGTAATGTGTGGGGTTGGTACCGACATATTGGTGTCCTCCGTTAATTTTGTTAATTGTCACACAATCGCATACTTAAATATGCACATTTGCACACTTAATGTATCGATTGTGCGATTTTGCGCATTAATTAGTTGCGCATATTTGCAAGACTTCATGCGTTGTGAAATCTTATATCCGATATTAATACTCGCCGTCAGCCTCTTGCTTTTTGACGATTTTTACAATGCGGCTTGTCCCTAGACGGCTTGCGCCCAAACGCACAAATTCTTCTGCGTCCTCCACCGACGAAATGCCGCCTGCCGCTTTCATTCTGACGCCTGCTCCGATGTTTTCAGAGAAAAGTTTGATGTCTGCAAACGTTGCACCTGCCTTTGAAAATCCTGTTGAAGTCTTGATAAAGTCTGCGCCGGCATTGGTTACAATTTGGCACATTTTGACCTTCTCTTCGTCAGTCAAAAGGCAAGTCTCGATAATGACTTTGAGGATTTTCTCTCCACAAGTTTGTTTGAGAGTTCTGATTTCATTTTCAACATAGTCGTATTCGCCTGCTTTAAGTGCGCCGATATTGATAACCATATCGATTTCGTCTGCGCCGTTTTTGAGTGCTTCTGCCGTCTCAAAGTCCTTAACGGCAGTGGTATTGTAGCCGTTGGGGAATCCGATAACCGTGCATATTGCAAGACGATCGCCAACATAATCTTTGGCTTGCTTTACGTAGCAAGGGGGGATACATACGGATGCGGTTTGATATTTCATACCGTCATCGCAGATTGCCTTGATGTCCTCCCACGTGGCTGTTTGACCAAGAAGAGTGTGGTCGCATTTACTCAAAATTTCTTTAATGTCCATATTTTCCTCTTTTAAGCCAATGGCTTTTTGTTATATATTTCTTTGCGGAAAACCGCGATTTTTTGATTATTTACTTAATTTGGCAAGTTCGATTGCGATTTGCGAGGCAAGCATTGCGTTATTTAGTACAAGTTTTATATTGCTTTCAAGGCTTTCTCCGCCCGTGATTTTCTGTATTTTGTCAAGCAAAAACGGCGTTATATTCTTACCTTTGACGCCCTTTTCGTTTGCTTCTGCAACGGCAGATTGAATTACACTCTCGATATACTTCGCATCCATGGAATACTCCTTGGGAATGGGATTTGTAATAAGCATACCGCCCTTAAGCGACATTTGCTCTTTCGCATAAATCGCCTTTGCGATTTCAAGAGGTGTGTCCATGCGATAATTGACACTAAATCCGCTTTCTCTTGTAAAGAATGCGGGCAATTCATCTGTTTGATAACCGATAACGGCAACACCTTTTGTTTCGAGATATTCAAGCGTCAAAGCAAGGTCAAGAATGCTCTTTGCACCTGCGCATACGACATGCACATTAGTTTGTGCAAGTTCCTCAAGGTCTGCAGAAATGTCCATAGTGGTCTCTGCGCCCCTATGCACACCGCCAATGCCGCCCGTCGCAAAAATCTTGATGCCTGCCATCTGCGCAAAAATCATTGTGGACGCAACCGTAGTGGCGCCGTCAAGTCCGAGAGATACAACCATAGGTATATCTCTTCTGCTTGTCTTGGTAACAGACAATCCCGCCTTACCTAAATGTTCTATCTCGTCCTTTGAGCATCCGATTGTGGGCACGCCCTTAATTATCGCAATAGTTGCAGGGATTGCGCCTGCGTCTCTGACGGTTTTTTCAACAAGCAACGCCGTTTCCACATTTTTAGGATAAGGCATACCGTGCGATATTATAGTCGATTCAAGAGCAACGACGGGTTTTCCAGCCTCGATTGCATCTTTAACCTCTTGTGAAATTTTCAAGTTCATTTTTGCTTCCTTATTGCAGTTTTATCGGTTAAACACTCTTCGTGTTTTGTTTATATTTTGTATATTGCGCAACACCCCTCGTGTTTTATATCCGATATTTTTATCAACTATTTGCGGTTTTACGGCTTAATTCGAGTTTTTGCTACACGCATCGTGTTATTCGCTCAATCTCTTCAATATTGCGTTTACTATCATTTCATAAGCGACTTGATTGTGTCCCCCCTCGGGAACGATAACATCTGCCTTGCGTTTGCTTGGCTCGATAAAGTGCTCGTGCATCGGTTTTACCGTTGTCAAATATTGTCTTACCACCGAGTCAAGACTTCTGCCTCTTTCATTTACGTCACGCAATATTCTGCGAATAATGCGCACGTCAGCGTCGGTATCGACGTAAATCTTTATATCAAGCATATCCAAGATTTGTGGATTGAGAAATGCCATAATTCCTTCGACAATGATTACCCTTGCACTTTTGGTCTCTATCCACTCGCTTGTACGACGATGATTTGAAAAGTTGTAAGTCGGATGATGAATGGTTTTGCCCTCTTTTAAGTCTCTTACGTGCTCGACAAGCAAATCAAAGTCGATTGAATCGGGATGGTCATAGTTTATCTTGCAACGCTCCTCGTAAGAAAGATTGTCATTGGACTTATAATAACAATCCATACTCAACATTGCGGAGTTGTCGCCAAATGCCTTATGCACTCTTTTGGCAAGCGTTGTCTTTCCACTGCCCGTTCCGCCTGCGATTCCGATAACGATATTATTCATACTCACCTCACAAATACAAGCCTTTTGCTTCTTGTTCGGCTTTCTTTTTAAGCCAGCACTTTCGGCACATTGCGACATATCTGTCGTTTCCGCCAAGGCAAACTTGCTCGCCCTTGAAGACGATGTTGCCATGATCGTCTATACGCGCATTTACCGTGGCTTTGCTACCGCATTTACACACAGACTTAATCTCGCTTATGGACTCGGCAATCTCAAAGAGTCGCTTGGAGCCGGGAAACATGTGCGTTGTAAAGTCCGTCGCAAGCCCAAAGCACAACACAGGGATATCATAGTCGATGACGATTTGTCCCAACTCGTCCACCTGTTCAGGCGCAAGGAATTGGCACTCGTCAACGATAATTACATTGCAACTTGTATATTCCCTTTTGTAGAGCGCATACAAATCTTCCGTCTGCGATACAGCCAAAGCGTTTGCACTCAATCCTATTCTCGAACGAGTAATGCTTTCGCCGTCACGATTGTCGATAGCGGGCTTCATAAGAAGAACCCTCATTCCGCGCTCTTCATAGTTGAATTTCGTTATCAACGCCTGCGCCGTTTTAGAACAGCCCATTGCTCCAAACTTAAAATACAGTTTTGCCATTTGTATACCTTAATTATTTAATTTGTGACGTATTATTCCACTCTGTCAAGCACAATAGGTCTATTCTCGGGTGCCACATCGGAGATTGTGGTTGAGTCAATAAACTTGCGCTCTGCGTTCTCAAATTTCTTATCATCAGAAGTGTACATAACGGCAATCGTATCGCCGACGTTTACGTAATCTCCCGTTTTCTTATTAAGCACTATACCTGCGGAAAAATCAATACTCTCCTCTTTGGTATTTCTGCCCGCGCCAAGCAACAAACTTGCTATGCCGTAACCCTCTGTGTCAACATGGTGGATATATCCGCTCTTTTGCGACTTAATCGCCCTTTCAAACGGTGCTTTTTCAAACTTATCGGGATTGTCAATGCACTCGACATCTCCGCCTTGCGCCTTGACCATCTTTTTGAAAGTTTCGAGTGCGCTACCGTCGGCAATCGCGCCTTTGACCATGTTTTCACATTCTTCCATATTGCCCTTACCTGCTAGATAGAGCATATTTGTCGCAAGGATTATGCAAATCTCCGTAAAGTCAGCAGGGCCTCTGCCGTTGAGAGTCTCGATTGCCTCTTTCACCTCAAGAGTGTTGCCTATTGCATTACCGAGAGGTCTATCCATGTCCGTAATCAAAGCAAGCATCTTTTTACCTGCTTGTTTACCTATTTCAACCATTGTTGAGGCAAGATTGCGACTATCCTCAAGCGTCTTTGCAAAAGCACCGCTACCCGTCTTGACGTCAAGCACTATGCAATCGTCGTCAGCAGCAAGTTTCTTGCCCATAATGGACGACACAACTAGTGGCCAAGAATCAACCGTTGCTGTAACATCACGCAGTGCGTACAACTTTTTATCAGCAGGCGCAAGGTCTTTGTTTTGTCCAACAATACACACGCCTATTTCGTTGACAATGTCAAGGAATTTGTCCTCGCTTATATCCGTGCAGAAACCGGGGATTGCCTCGAGTTTATCTATAGTTCCGCCCGTATGTCCAAGCCCTCTTCCGCTCATTTTGGCGACTTTGACGCCCAATGACGCTACAAGCGGAGCAATAACGAGGCTTGTTTTATCTCCAACGCCACCAGTTGAGTGCTTGTCCACTCTTATGCCGTCGATTGCGGAGAAATCAAGTTTTTGTCCCGAATCACGCACTGCAAAAGTCAAATCAGCGGTTTCTCTGAAATTCATTCCCTTATAGTAAATCGCCATAAGCAATGCGGACGCTTGATAATCGGGAATATCCCCTCTTACGTATCCGTCTATAAAAAAGTTGATTTCTTCCTTGGTCAGTTCGCCCCCGTCGCGTTTTTTGCGAATGATGTCATACATTCTCATAAAATGCCCCTTTTACACGCGCATAATGCGTAATTATATATTATTACTATAATAGTATACTACATTTCCTCAAAGAAAAAAAGACTTAACTTAAAAATAATTGCACATAAATATGTGCAATTATTTCAAATCTGAGTTTTTATCGATAATTCTATCGGTTTTTGCATTTTAAACGAATTATGCGTTCTCTTCTTTGGGCGTAATAGCAAAGGCTTCGTCGATAGGCTCGTCCGTCTTTGTTGCAACCAAATCCGACACAACCTCGTCATAATCTTGCAAAACACCATCTTCGACAAGTTCTTCTTCGCAAATATCGTCTGCGTCTTCAGCAACACAATCGTCTTCACAATCTGTGTCGATTATGCCCTTTTTCGCATTTTTCTTTGCAAGACGTTTTTGCTTTTTAGCCTCTCTGCGCGCCACGAGTTTGGGAAGTTTGCCCTTCTTTGCAAGCACTTCGATTACCACAATCACAACAATGATCACGCCCACGACGCATCCGATTACGATACCTGCGATTTCAAGCACATTCAACTCTGCTTCTACCACAGTGAGATTATCCTTGTCGGTGTAATATGCAAGGCAATCATCGATAGAGTCAAACACAACTTCGCCCTCAATGTCGTCAAACGCCTTATCCTCTTTGACAAGTGCGATTATTTCGTCCTCGTCCCAGATGTAAGAGAATTTATCCACGGGGTCACCGCTCGCATTGCCAGCCTCTCTTGACGAGTGTGCCTCATAAGACTTTGCGTAACCGTTGTCCCACACCTCAAGAACAGCGTTGTAGTAATTGTATTTTTTGAGCGTTTCTCCGCCCGCCGCCACGTCTTTCTTGGCAAGTGCAAACCATTTTGTTATGAGGTCTTTATCCGCATTCATATCCACGGAGAAAGAAACTCGGTAATATGACTTTCCATCCTTCTCAAGTTTTTGCACGGTTGCGCCGTCGGCAATAATCTCGGCGCAGAAGTCCATATTATTAATCTCATGGATGCCCTCAAGCACATTGACTGTATCATTGAAATCCTCAAGAGTCATTGGCTTGTCAAAAAGCGTTACATCATCGGGAACAGTGAATGTCGCATACGGGAATGTCGCCACCGTACAGTCGCCTTTGTATGCCTGTCCGTGGTCATTGAAATAGTAGTAGTCCCCGTCGCCGAGCGTATAGCCTATCTTCAAAAATCCTGCCCATATCGACACGATGTAATCAAACGCCGGATTAAAGGTGGAAACTTGCGTAGCAAGTTGATAATACCACTTGTCTCCGTTGCGCAAATTGAATGCGTGCATCAATATAGTACCCAAACTACTACCGGCATCGCTCTCTTGCACGACAAGCGATTTTGCCGTATTGAGACGGCTGTTATTAGCCGTGTTGTAAAGCACCATAACGGCGTCTTTCATTTCGTCTTGCGTTGCGCCACCATCTATTGCCTTATAAATGAGTGCACTATCCTCTGCAGAGAACAGACTTGCATAGTTCGGACGAGAGCCTTCAGGCATAACAAATTCAGTCGGCTCGTCGCTGTTGCATGCGAACATTGCAAATGCGCACATCGCAACAATAACGACTGCAAGCAACGTTGTAAAAATCTTCTTTTGCATAACTTCCCTTTATCCCTGCAAGACATGTCTTGATGTCCTGCAACTAAAATATTTTATCAGTTTATTATCAAGGTGTCAAGAACGCATCTTTTACACTCTTATTCCTCACCTACACCGCTTATATCCTCGGTTTGATTGGTATCGGTATTTTGTTCGATTATTTGTGCAACGGCTTGTACACAATTTGCCTCATCGCCTACAGTTGCGTCGTCCTCTGCAAGTTGAATATTGTCCTCTTGCGTACCGTCCAGGACCTCATCGACATCGCCGTTGCGCTTTTGCGCGCGAGCGTCTCTCTTTTCTGCTTTGAGTGCTTTCTTCTTCTCTTTATCTTGCAAATCACGAGCCTTAATAGCCTCTTTGCGAGCCTTATCTTCTTGCTTGACCTTCTCAAACCAAGCCACAAGGCGAGGAAGTTTACCCAATTTGGCAAGCACCGCAAGCACAATGATAACAATAATTATCGAACCGACAATGGAACCTGTAAGAGCAATCCAGAAAGTATACCAGTCAAACACGTACACGGTGGACGGATCGCTGTAATACTCTATTGCAGCGTTGATAATATCCATATCGTCATCAAGATTGTTTGCCCTAATATAAGCGTGGAGATTTTCATCTTGAGTGATGATTTTAACGATTTCGTCCGCATTCCACACATATTCAAATTCATTTTGCGGATTGGACTCTATATCATTGCCCAAAACTCTCATTTGCCAGTTTTCATAGGAGCGGAATGCCTTGACATAGCCGTTATCCCACACCTCGACTTCTGCACGCCAGCCAACAATCTTATTATTTATTTTGAGGAATGTGCCCGTATCGAGGTCAAGAAGGCTCATTGCTTGGAAATCTTGGAATTCCTTGCAAGTTTGGTCCTCGCAATTTATCGAGAAAGTAAGAGTATAAAACTTTTCGGTCTCATTATACTCTATGCTAATATCGTCGTTAAGCAACTTTTTGTATATGCGCATATTGTTAAGTTCAAGTTGGTCGTCACGGCAGTTTCTATCCGCTTGATAGTCGGAAAAACTGTCATACGTCTTGGGCTCGTCGCCTTCGGGAAGAACAAAACTTGCATACGGGAATGTAGCCACCGAGCAATCGAGTGCGGTGTCTTGCCCCATAATATACGCATAATGATATTTACCATCGCCATTGGTGTATGCCACCTGCAAGTTGCCTGCAATCGGACTTAAAATCTTTGCCAAACTCTCAAAACCCTCGACTTCGCCTTCAGCCGCTTGAGATGCAAGTTGATAATACCACTTGTTGCCACTCTGCAAAGTAAATCCGTGCATAAAGACTTTGCCCATTTTATTACCGCCCAACGAATCTTGAACCATGAGCGAAAGCCCTTGATTTTCTGTGATTCTGCTTGAGTTTGCGGTGTTATAAATCACCATAGCGGCATCTTTGAGTTCCGCATTTGTTGCGGTGCCGTCAATAGCCTTTCGGATAAGCGTCACATCGCTGTCACTAAACAACGTCGCATAATCAGGCATTGTGCTTACGCTTGCCACATCCGCAAGAAAATCTCCCGACGGCTCTATTGCTTGCGTCTTATCGCATGCCACAAAAAGCGTTGTGCTTAAAGCCACGATAACCAACAATACGATTATTGAAACTGCTTTTTTCATTTTCTTCATACTTTTCCCTGTCAATTTTAAGTGCGATGGTCTATAAAGTTTCTTACATAATGTTCATTACTTTTATAGTATTAAAATTAACGTAATAAGTCAATCCGTTTTCCCATTAAAACAAGTCTTTTTTGTCGAAAAAAGCATACCGCTATAATACACTCGTTTGCTTTCAATACAAAAGCATAAATCTGTTGTGACAAATCAAAAGCGCACGTTGCCGTGCGCCGATATATTGTCAGTCAATCTGCTCTTTCAATTTTTCAAAATACATTTCCACATACTCTTTAAGCACTGCCATGGTCTTGTCATAAGCCTTTTGCGACGTGGCAAGAAACGGATCGGGAATAGGCTTATATTTTCCCGCGGCAATCTCCGACAGTGTATGATATTTCTTTCTATACTTATGTGGAGTCAAAAGCCCGTGCGTTTTGCTCATGCCGATGATGACGTCCGCCTCTTCATATCTTTGTTTGTCAGTCTTAAAGGATGGCTTGTGAGCAAGCACTTCCTCTTTATCAAAGCCCTCTCTTACAAGAATATCAACCGCTCTGGGAAAAATGTTTTTGCTACGATTGAACACTGCGGAAGAGGACACTTCTATCTTGCCCCTTGTAGCATCGTCGTTTTGTATAAGACGACGCAAGACAAACTCGCAATATGGACTGCGACACACGTTTGATGAACATACAAAAAGAATTTTCATTTTTCTCTCCCCCTCAATTTTTGATAATAAAAATAGGTATGGGCGGATCTTTCTTCCAGTTGTAAAAGAAAGTTGCAAGCACCTGATATTTGTCGCTGTCCAAATCTTGCAAATACGGCAACAATGCGTCCTTTTCCTCATATCCGCTATCTCCGCCATAATATACCGAAACACACATTAAACCACCTTTTTTGAGCAGTTTAAGTCCTTTTTCTATCGCAATCTTGGTTGAGTCAAAATGCGTATATATACTGTGGTCGCCCTTTGGAAGATACCCCAAATTGAATGTAATGCAACTTACACTCTCCTCTTTGGCATACTTGTCCATATCCGCGTGGGATGACAAAATCAGATTTGCGCTAAGCCCCCTATCGTCAAGCAATTTCTTTGTGCTGTCGATTGCGTCTTGCTGTATATCGAAAGACAGCACCTCCCCCTTATCTCCGACGCACTCGCATAAAAATGCGGTATCGAATCCTCTGCCCGCCGTTGCGTCTATACACACGTCGCCCCCTTTGACATGTGCCTTTATGACATTGTGTACAAGTGTCAATGCATTCATATAATCATACGAAAGGCGTGCCTCGCACGCCTATTGCTTATTCTCCCTTATCGTCGTTTGTTTGGATGCCGACAACGTTATCCACAGGCAATGCAAACGCTATGCCGTGTGCCGGAGTATGCGTACCGACGTTTTTGTACAACGCATGCAAAACATCCTCTTTGATGTCATTGTCCACCAAAATCATTATCATTTCCTTTTCTGGTTGGATTTGTATTTGGAATGCCTTTTCAGCCTCGAGATTTGCCGTACCGCGAGCACTCAAGACCGTACCACCCTTTGCGCCTGCGTCACGAGCGGCGTCCATAGCCTCGTCGGCAAAACCGTTGTTTACTATACATATAACAACTTGGTGATTGAACTTGTTCATTGTTTGTCCTCCTTGACAGTCTTGAGATTGTTGGATAAAAATCCGAACACCGACGCACCTATCACACTGCTCATAGGCACTGTAAACGCCACGCCCTTCCCCTTTCTAATCGTGTTGAACTTGTTGTCGAGCGTGGACATTGCATCCTTAACTTTTTCTTGTTTTATCACACTGAAAATAACCGTTTTTGTTTGGTCAGTAAGTCCCAAAATGTCCAGCATTTCCGCATTTGCAGTGCCTCTTGCCCTACACGTGCATTGCAAGTTGACTTCAAAATTTGACTGCAACAAGTCCGTATAAAACTCTGCCTTATTTTTTGGCACTATGGTCACGAGAAGTTCAAGTTTGTTGGAATTGACCTTTGCTCTTTGAGGCGATTTAGCGGATTTCTTTGCCTCTTGCGCTTCCACTCTTTTGACAGTCTTTTTGACTGCCTGTGCAATTAGTCTTTCTGCCATAATCTCCTCCTTACATAAAGTCTATAATCTGCTCGTCATCGGCGTCGAGAATGCGTTTCATAACAATCTTCTCTTTGACCTTTGCCGAGGTAATCGCTCTAAAGCCGAGCAACTGAATTGTAATCAGCGGAGTCATTGCAACCATTGCCACTATGCCGAATGCAAGGTTTAGCACCTGTGATGAATCTCCCCACAACGCACTGCATGCGCCTATGGCGAACGGAAGAATAAAACTCGACGTCAACGGACCTGACGCAACTCCGCCCGAGTCGAATGCGATTGCCGTGTAAATCTTGGGGACAAAGAACGACAACCCCAATGAGATAAGATAACCGGGAATGAGATAATACAACAGCGAGAAGCCGTATATTATCCTTATTACACTCAAGCCGATTGACAAGCCTACGCCTATCGACAATGCAATAAGCATTGAACGTTTGCTTACTGCGCCATTGGTGATTTCCTCAACTTGCTTGTTTAGAACGTGTACGGCAGGCTCTGCAAGAACGACAACAAAACCTATCACAAACGCAAACACTATAAACAACGGCTTGCTATACTCTGCAATCTCTGCACCCAGTTTGAAGCCTATCGGCATAAAACCGACGCTGACAGAGGTGAGGAACACCACAAGACCGACATAGGTATATATAATGCCGATTGCGATTTGTATAATCTTCTGTTTGGGCAATTTCAAGATTGTGCATTGCAAAATGACAAAGAACAATACTATAAGTCCGAGTGCTATAAGCACTTCAAGCGCAACAGATCCGAGTGCAGGCGCAAAGTTTGCTCCGAGATTGGCATCTATGGAATAATCGGGAAGAGTATAACTCAAATCCCCTGTGCTTAACAGCGACAATACCATAACCGCAAGCATAGGACCTATAGAGCACAGCGCAATCAAGCCAAAACTGTTTTCCTTTGCGTTTTTACCGCCCGTGTTCAAAGCGACACCAACGCCGAGCGCCATAATAAACGGCACGGTAATCGGTCCCGTCGTAACACCGCCGGAATCGAATGCGAGTGGTACAAAAATGCTTTTGCCGTTCTCCATCATTATTGCACAGACCGCAAACAACACCATATAGAAGAACAAAAGTAAAGAAGACAAATTCTTTCTAAAGACTATCTTTGCAATGGAGATAACCAAGAATATACCAACGCCAACGCCCACGGTGACAATGAGCACCGTTTGGTTCATAACTGCGCTCACTTGCTCTGCAAGCACGCTCAAATCAGGTTCTGCAACCGTGATAAGCAAGCCCATGATAAAGCCAACACCCAGCAAAAGCGGAAGTTTCTTGGATTTGGTAAGACCTGCACCGACATACTCGCCCATAGGCGTCATAGCCATATCTGCGCCCATATTAAAGAGTGCAATGCCCAAAATCAAGCAAATTGCAGACACGACAAACGTAACGATTTCTTTGGTTGAGAAATCCGTTATAGGCGTAAGTGCGAATATAAGCACTATCACCATAACCGGCAAGACGGAAATGACAGATTCCTTAAGTTTACCCAGAGTGCCCAGTCCTATATTCTTGGCAAGCGATTTTTGTTGAATGAGGTCTTTGGAGATATGCTCTCTTGCCTCTCTCCGCCTTTGCTCCTCATTTTCCTCAACACCGCTGTCATTAACGGCTTTTGACAAAATGCGACGTTTATTTGTCTTTTTCAACACTTTAACGTCGTTTTGTGTGCTTTGCGTGCCATCGATTACTTGCTCACCGCCAGTAACAACCACGTCTTCACTATCGCAATCTTGGCATGCAAAAACATCCTCTTCATTCAAGGGATTTACATCTTTTGCACACTCTCGCACTTCATTCAAATTGTTTGTTTTATCTTCACTTGCTTTCATACTTTGTTATTACAATATATTATTGCATAAAGTTATACATTTGTCAATCTTCGCTTTTATTCGCAATAGGCTTAATTTTCATTTAATCTTCATTAAAATTGACGGATTTTATGGGCGCAACGCACTCAATTCGACACATCCTTTATCTTTTAGATAAAACAATTCGACAATATTCTCAAAATGCTTGACTATTTTTTTTGAAATTCTTAATATTTGACTTGAGCGATATATCGCCCATCGGATGGCAGTATGAAAAAACACACTCTTGATAAAGACCGCGCAATATATTTGACAAAGTTTATATTCCTTCTCGTGCTATTGTCCTTTATTAGGTCTTTTGCAACGTACGTATTCATCAACCCCAACGGGTTCGCCCCCGGCGGTTTGGGCGGTCTTGCAGCAATTCTTCACTACGCTATCGAGCGCAGCAGCAATCCTACGCTTCTTTCGCTTGCCGACAGTCTGTTCGATCCTGGCATTATGACGCTGATTTTCAACGTACCTCTTATCATTGCGTCCTTTTTCATTCTCGATAAAAAATTCACCATAAATACCACCGCCGTCGTGTTGATATATTCCGGCTTTATGTTCTTGCTTGGCAAAGTCAAATGTCCGCAATATTATGCCGACGGCGATTACGGTCTCATGCTCATTGCCGCTCTCGCAGGCGGTGCATTCTGTGGCGTAAGCATCGGTTTTATGCTTCGCGTCAACATGAGTTCGGGCGGTACGGACATTATGGGTAAAATGATTTACAAGCGCAACCCCTCCGCCAACGTGCAGTGGTGGATAATGACCTGCGATTGCGTCGTTGCCATAATATCCGGTTTCCTCGGTCTTATCGGCATAGAGAACGAGACGGATGCAACAACCGTACTTACCAACATCCTCTCCCCCGTGCTTTACTCTTTCATCTCCCTCTTCACGATGTCCAAAGTTGCGGATATTATTGAATCGGGTATTCTTTCTTCCTTGGTGTTTACAATCATCACAGACAATGCGGAAGAGATTGCGCACGAACTTGCGGAGAAATTGCATCGTGGTGTTACAATCACAAGCGGTATCGGATATTACACGGGCAAAGAGCACAAGATGATTGTGTGCGTTACCTCAAAGAAGCAAATCAATCGCGTCAAACAGATTGTGACGTCTTGCGATCCCAACGCATTTATGTACATAACAAAAGCCGGCGAAGTTTCGGGACAAGGCTTTAACAAAGCCCTCATCAAGGAGCATGCCGAAAAAGAGATTATCTTCAATCCCCCGACAAAAGTGGTTGATTCTGCTGAAATCGAGCAACAAGACAATCAAGATTAATACTCATCACATCGCAAACAAAAAAGCACGACGCACAGTCGTGCTTTTTTTGTTTAAAACAAATCTTTATCAGTCCTCATATTTTTGGAAAAGACGATCTTTCATCATATATTGATTCATTTCCTTAAGTTGCGTTCCATCAAATTTTCTTTGGCGTTGTACTCTCGCAGGAATGCCCGCAACCATTGTAAAATCGTCCACGCTCTTTGTTACGATAGCACCCGTTGCAACGACTGCACCGGTACCGAGTTTGACGCCTGGCAAGATTGTAACGTTGGTATACACCTTTGCATAATCGCCTATTTCAACGCCGTTATATTCTCTTATCATGTGGTCGTGCTCGCTGTGCGAGTGAGTAAATATCTTTACATACTCTGTAAGCATTGCAAAGTCGCCGAATTTCACTCCACCTTTCGAGTCTATATAGCAACCCGCGTTCCATGACACATTGTCGCCTATCTCTATTTGATGCGCATAATTAAATCTACACCCCTCGTTTGCGACAAAACCTTCACCGCATTTTTTGAAAAGTTTTTTTGCAATAATTTGTCTAAACGGCACGGCAAAAGCGCAGTTGATGCCCAACGGCACTTTGTCAATACATTCCCACAAAACATGCAAATTGCGTCTTTCCTCGCTATAGGGATTTTCGTCCGCAATCGGCATATAATCGCCCCAGAGTTTAAAAGACTTTATACTCTCTTCGTCATAACATTCACAGCCTATAAGGCGCAATGTCTCAACCATATTTTTTGCGTTCATCCCCTCTTCGACAAGGGCTTGAATTTTGTTTAACTTCTCTTCAATAATACTCATATCGATATTTTATCCTTGCATTATTACAGTTTAAACTGCCGATTGTATCATTTAATTTCAAATTGATATTTTGTATATGCGCTATATGTTTCGCCTTTTTTAAGTGTCATACTATCAAATGACGGCACATTGCAAGCATTGGGATAACCTTGAGTTTCCATGCAGAATGCGCTTTGATAATTGTATATTTTTTTACCCTTCAATCCGTCAAGGAAATTGCCTGTGTAAAATTGCATGCACTTCCTGTCAGTATACACGCTCATTAGTATTTTGCTATTGTTTGAATATGCGCTTGCCACCTTTCTTACACCGCTTCCGTTAAGAACATAGTTAAAATCATATCCGCGCGCAATCTCAATCATACGCTCGCTTGCCTTGATGTCTTTGCCTATATTCTTCGGCGTCGAAAAATCAAATGCTGTGTCCTTTATCTTCAAAACTTCGCCGTGAGGAATAAGACTATCATCAACCACCGTGACGCCGTCAGCGTCTATAAACACTTCGTGGTTTAGCACGGTATCAAATGTTCCGTCAAGATTAAAGTATGCGTGATTTGTAAGCGCACATACAGTATCGCTGTCGCATACCGCCTCATACTTGATTTCAAGTGCGTTATCCTCCGTAAGCGTATAAGTTACCGCAACGTTAAGATTGCCGGGATACCCCTCTTCGCCGTCTTGGGACACGCGCGACATCCTCACGCTGTCATTTCCTACAGCCTCGCCTTTCCACATTCTTGAATCGAACCCTACTTTTCCGCCGTGCAAACTGTTGTCGCCGTCGTTTTTAAAAAGGTCATATCTCTTACCATCAAGTTCGAAACCTGCACCGCCAATGCGATTTGCCACTCTTCCGATTACAGCATTGAAATATGGATTATCCCCCATAAATCCGTCCTCATCGTCAAAGCCTGCGACTACATCGAGTTTTATTCCGTTTTTATCGGGCACGATAAGTTTTGAAATGCGTGCGCCGTAAGTTACAAGTTCAACGCGCATACCGTTGTCGTTCTCAATGGCAAATACGTCGATACCGCCTTTTGTCGTCTTTACAAATTCTGTCTTCATATACACCTCGCAATATTTGCGTTTGTTTTTATATTAATTTTGTGATGGCGGATTTTCATTGCTTTTCAAAGACGTTTGCAACAGTTCAAAATCCTCAAAATCATAGACGAGTTTTATCTCGCATTTAAAGGAGTCGCCCGTGCCCTTAAGCAAGTCTAATTCCACCTTCACTTCCGCTTTGTTATCCTCAAATTTATACGTAGTTGTCGCAACGGCGTTGCCTACAAATTCTTTGTCAAGCCTCATCATAGATGCAACCGATTCGATATAAGTCTGTATCCACTCGCCCATTCCGTCCTTTACAAGAGCGGTTACCGAGTATTTGCAAACTCCGTCCTTTTTAAGAGCGCATTTTGTAAAGTCGTAATCCACGTCAAAGCAACTTATCGGCGGAATGCTCTCGTAATGCTCTTCCCTGTAATCCGCAATCGGACAAAGGTATTGTTCCCTCGTGCAGGTATATCCTATTACGGAATATTCGTATACGTTATCGCCGAAGTGTTTATATATAGTCCAATAGTTGTTGTCGGTGCTATGCGCATAATAAAACGGCTCAATCTGTTTGCGCCAGATATTTGTAGACGTCGCCTCACCGCCAAAATCCATTTGCACTGTCACAGAAAACTTGTTTTCTTGCTCCGCCCGACTTAAAAACGCACTCTTAAAGTAATCAAATTCGCCCGTTATCGCATCATCTGTCGGCGGTATCTCGATTTCTTCAATATCGTATTCCTTTCTATATCCGCACACGGCGCAAGACTCCGAAAATGTCCTGGTTACCTTATTCCCTTCATGTCTTGCCCCTTCAACGGTCTTTTTGAGCGTGTGTGACTCTTCTTCCACTGCATAACCGCAATCTTTACACGTGCGCCAATGGCTTTTCTCGTTGTACGAAAAAGTCAAATTAAAAACGTGCGCACACTCGCTTTCGTTGCATGCACAAAACGTCACGCAGGACGCAAGTAAAACACATATTAGAACAAGTATAATCGCACGCCTTTTCATTTTATCTCCTTACAAGGTGGCAAAGCACCTCACAGTTGCTTGTCTGCGGAAACATATCGTATGGCGTAACTCGCACGACGTCATAGTCGCTTGAGAGTATTTTTAAATCTCTTGCAAGCGTCTGTGGATTGCAACTAACGTACACGATTTTGTCGAACTTTGCTTTTTTCGCTCCCTCAAGCACTCTCATGTCGCAACCTTTTCTCGGAGGGTCGAGAATAAGTGCGCGAGCGCGAATGCTTTTTCTTTGTTCGCCCAAATAATATGGGGAGGACGTAATTTCATTTGGCAAATCGTCAATGTCGCAATCCTCGTCGTTTTCAAGCGACGCCATAAAGTCGAGAGCGTCCGCACAAACGTTTTTCACTCTACCATCAAGCGATAACGATTTCATAAGTGCATCGGCGTTTTGGGTCGCAGACGGCACTATCTCAACTGCAGTTATCGACGAATCTTTAAGTCTTGTCGCAATTTGTGCCGTGAGCAATCCGACGCCCGAATACAACTCTACAATATCGCCGTCAAAATCTTTAAGCACACCGCACACGTCATCGTATATTGCATCTCGCACGTCATTGTTAACCTGCAAGAAACTCATAGGCGACACAACAGCCTCGTATGCACCGAGATTTTGTTTGCGTTCCTTTCCGCACACAAGTTTTATTTCCTTGCCGAATATCGCATTGGTGTTTTGCGTATTCACGTTCACATATACGCACACGTCCTTGAAATGCTCTTCAAGTTTTTGACACAGTTCGCTTATTTTAGGCACACGTTCGCCGTTTATCACAAGCGTGACGATAAGCGTATCGAGTTTTCTTGCTACAAGATGCCTTAAAAGCCCCTTGCGAGTAATCTCGTCGTATACGGAAATCTTGTTGGTATTTGCCCACTCCGTCACGTCGGCAATCAGCATAGAAGCCCACTCGCCATGCAAGGGGCACCATTTCATAGGCACAACCGAATGCGAGCGTTTTTCATAAAAGCCGAGCACTACTCTCGCGCTCTTGCTCCTATACCCGAAAGGCAGAGCAATCTTATTGCGATACTCCCAGTCATTGAGGCGCACAACCTCGTCAACGGGCACGTTAAGCCCACCGACCTTGCGCAACGCGGTAATAACGCTTTGCCTTTTAATATCAAGTTGCGCACCGCTTGAAAGGTGTTGCAAATCACATCCACCGCAACGCCCGTAATACGTACATTTGGGTTTTATCCTATCGTTTGATGTGGATAAAACCTCGATTAGGTTGGCAAACGCATAGTCTTTTTTTGCATGGCAAACCCTTGCTCGTACCACTTCGCCCTTTATGGCAAACGGCACAAACACGGTATAGGCGTCAATTTTAACAACGCCTTCGCCCTCGCTTGCAAAGTCAACGACTTCGCCTTCTATAACGTCACCTACGCATACGTTTAGCACTCTATTTTACCCTTCAACGCCTTTTTATAATTCAACATAAATTTCTCAACGCGAGCATATCCCTCGGACATATCCACGCCCCTTTCTGCTTGCTTTTTAACATACCAACCATAGAGGTCAAGCATATCGTGACGAGCAGGAGAGAACGGAAAACGGAGCACATAGCAGTGTGCTGATTGGAAGAGATTTTTGCCAACTCTGTATTCGTTTTCCACACCTGCTTTTGTAAGTGCTTTAGCCATACGTTTTGCCTCGCCAAAGCAAAGGGGATCTGTCATTCCGCCGTTATTGTACATGGGCGGATATTCGGGATTGAGCCAGTTATACGGATCGCATTCTTTATAGAATTCCCATTTTCTGAAATCGGAACGAGTCTTTTGACCGCAGAAATAGCGCACCATAAACGTATGCGTGAGGGGTATGCGATACATAACCTCAAAACTGAACGCACCGCTTATTGTAATCAAACTTGCCGGCTTTGATTTGAGAGGCGCCAAGCCGAGTTTTTCGCCGTATTCCTCAACTGAACTATGACAACCTATCAAAGAAGTAAGATGTCCGCCAGAAGAATCGCCCGTTATGCTCATGTTGTTCTTATCGATACCGTATGTATCTGCATTGTCGCAAAGGAAGTTATATGCGTCTACGCAATCTTGAAGATCGCTTGGGAAGAACACTTCAGGGCAAAGTCTGTGGTCGATAACCGCAACAACTGCGCCCAGCACCGCAAAACATCTGGCATAACCGTCACGGCGACGACGATTGTGAATAACCCAACCGCCACCGGGGATATCCATTATGCAGGGCGATTTTTCACCCACGGGACGTGACGGAAGATAAATATCCATGTGCAAATCTTTTCCGTCAACACTCTTATATACGACGTCTTTCAACACTTTGATTTCGTCGTTAAACGGAGTTCTGCCGTTTGGCACCGCTCTCGATTCTTCCACAATATCGAAAACGTCCGCCATAAACGCACGGCGCATCATTCCGTATTCTTTTCTAAATTTCTTTTCAAATCGCTTATCAAGAGATTTCAACGCACTTTTGTCAGCCTTATATTCCGCTTTCAAATCATGTACTTTTGCGCGGTACTCTTGCGGAGAAATATTTTCGCTTTCCCCCACGGCGACGACCTTGTTTACAAAGTCTTTTTTGAGTTTTTTCTTATCTTCGCGATACCAAACTGCAAAGAAATCTTTTTGTTCTGCCATAATATTCCCTCCTTATGCAAAACTTTTATTGCGGTGCGCGCAGTGCGCGCACCGCAACGGTATATTAATTACTCAATGCATCCGAGCATTATTTGCCTGCATAGACCTTTTTAAGTCTTGCAAATCTCGGAAGTCCGTTTTCAAGCGGTGCTTTTGCCTCGCCTTGAATGAGCGGAAGCGCATATTCTATAAATTCATCGCTTATGCCGGTACCATTGTTGGTAATCCATTCCATAGGCACTTTTTTCTCGGTGTTTGCCGCAAGTTCCAAAGGCATAAGCACGTTTTTGCAAACATAGTTGCCGTTCTCGTCGCTTTCGCGCTTGAAGATAACCATCTTATCGGTCTCGCCCTCACATGCGCTCTTAACGGCAAACGCACCTGCGTTGAACGCTTCTTCAACGTCGTTCTTGGAGGCAAGATGTGCACCACAACGTTGCATAAGGCTGAGTTCGATACCTCTTGTCTTGTAGCCGGTCTTTTCTTTAATAAGGTTTGCAAGTATTGAAGCCACACCGCCGAGTTGTGCGTGTCCGAAACTGTCTCTCGCCGCTTGTGCGCCAAGGCTCTCGCAGATGAGAGTGCCGTTTTTGTCATGGATACCCTCGGATACAACAGCAATACACTTGTTATTGTTCTTTGCGCACACTGCCTTGACGTCTGCGACAAATTTGTCAACGTCAAAGTCAACTTCAGGCAAATAGATGAGGTCTGCGCCGAGTCCGTTTACGCTTGCAAGTGCCGCAGATGCAGTAAGCCAACCTGCGTGTCTGCCCATAGCCTCGATGACGCACACCATCGGCGTATCGTAAACTTTTGCATCAAGGTTGACTTCCATCGTCGTTGTTGCAATATACTTTGCCGCGCTTGCATAGCCCGGGCAATGGTCTGTGCCGTAAAGGTCGTTATCAATAGTTTTGGGAACGCCGACAACGTTGCATTCATAGCCTACAGATTGCAAATATTTGCTGATTTTGTTGCAAGTGTCCATGCTGTCGTTTCCGCCATTGTAAAAGAAATAGCGCACATTATACTTTTCAAACACTTCCAAAATACGCTTATAATCGGTGTCGTCAACGGATGCGTCTTTAAGTTTGTAGCGCACGCTTCCCAATGCGGACGACGGCGTATATTTGAGCAATTCGAGTTCTTTTGCGTCCTCTTTGCTCATGTCAAAGAACTTTTCGTTCAAAAGTCCGACAATGCCGTTTTCAAGACCGTAAACAGCCGTGATATTGTCCTGTTTCAAAGCCTCGGTAAAAACACCTGCGGCACTGCTGTTGATGACCGACGTCGGACCACCGC
>CAZCKS010000006.1:0-42624 GCA_964499325.1 uncultured Bacteroides sp.
AAATGTACAAACCTGTTGAAACAAATCTTAATTTTGTCGAACGCGAAAAGGAAGTTCTTGAATTTTGGAAGAAAGAGGACATCTTTAAAAAGAGCGTTGAGAAAAATGTCGGTAATCCCGAATTTAGTTTTTACGACGGTCCTCCTACTGCAAACGGAAAACCGCATATCGGACATATTCTCACTCGCGTTATGAAAGATATTATCCCTCGCTACAAAACAATGAAAGGTTATCATGTTTTGCGCAAGGCAGGTTGGGATACACACGGTCTTCCCGTTGAGTTGGAGGTTGAGAAACTTCTTGGCATAGACGGTAAGCAAGAGATTGAAAAATATGGTATCGAACCTTTTATCAAAAAGTGTAAGGAATCCGTATGGAAATACACTGACGAGTGGCAAAAGATGTCCGACCGTATCGGTTATTGGGCGGATATGGAAAACCCGTACATCACGTATGACAACAATTATATCGAGTCTGTTTGGTGGGCAATCAAGCAAATGGCTGACAAAGGTCTTATCTACAAAGGCTATAAAATCGTGCCATATTGCCCTCGTTGTGGAACTGCTCTCTCCTCTCACGAAGTCGCACAAGGCTATAAAGACGTTGAGGAGACTTCTGTATTTGTCAAATTTGCAGTAAAAGACGTGCAAAACACGTATTTCCTTGCTTGGACAACCACACCTTGGACGCTTCCGTCCAACGTTGCTCTTTGTATGAACGGTAAGGAAGATTACACCAAAATTCAAGTCGGCGACGAGTATTATATTCTTGCCGACGCGCTTATCCCGTCTCTCTTTGAAGATGGTTCGTATACAAAGATTGATACTAAAAAGGGGAGCGAGTACGAATATACTGAGTATATTCCGCTTTTTGATTACGAGACAGGTGCTAAAGAAAAGGCATATTACATTACCAATGATTCCTATGTCACTCTTACCGACGGTACGGGCATAGTTCATATTGCTCCGGCATTCGGTGAAGACGATAGCAACGTCGGCAAAAAGTATGGCTTGCCTTTTGTTCAAATGGTGGACGAAAGAGGCAGATTTAAAGACGCCGTAACGGAATATAAGGGAATGTTCTGCAAAGATGCCGACAAGGATATTATTGAGAAATTGAAGGCGGAAAACAAACTTTTCAAGGCAATGAAGTTTACTCACAGTTATCCATATTGCTGGAGATGCGACACACCGCTCCTTTACTATGCTCGTTCAAGTTGGTTTGTAAAAATGACTGCTGTAAAAGAGCAATTACTTGTTGCAAACGACTCCGTTAACTGGATGCCCGAAACCATCAAAAACGGTAGGATGGGCAACTTCCTTGAAAACGTCATAGACTGGGGTATATCTCGTGAGAGATATTGGGGCACACCGCTCCCGATTTGGGTATGCAACAAGTGCGGAAAAATCCATGTTATCGGCTCAAGAGAGGAGTTGAGAGAAAAAGCACACCTCACAGAAGATGTTGAATTGCACCGTCCGTATATTGACGAAGTCAAATGGGATTGCGAGTGTGGCGGTACAATGGTGCGCACGCCCGAAGTGCTTGACTGCTGGTTCGATTCAGGCTCAATGCCTTTTGCACAGTGGCACTATCCGTTTGAAAATAAGGAAATATTTGAAAAGGTTTTTCCGGCGGATTTCATTTCAGAGGCTGTGGACCAAACTCGCGGATGGTTCTATACCTTGCTTGCGGTAAGCACGGTATTGTTTGGTCGCGCGCCTTTTAAAAACTGTATTGTTTTGGGACACGTCAACGACAAAGACGGTATAAAGATGTCCAAACACAAAGGCAACGTCGTCGATCCATGGACAGTGCTTGACAAACAGGGCGCAGACGCAACAAGATGGTATTTCTATACCACAAGCGCACCGTGGCTTCCTTCAAGATTCCATGTCGACACCGTAAGCGAATCACAACGCAAATTCATGGGTACGCTTTGGAATACCTATGCGTTCTATGTGCTTTATGCAGAAATTGACAAATTCAATCCGATGGAGCATAAACTCGAAGACCAGAAATTGACGGTTATGGATAAGTGGATTTTGTCTATGCTCAACTCACTTGTCAAAATTGTTGACGAGGGCTTGAACGAATATAAAATCACCGAAACTTCTCGTGCAATCGCATTGTTTGTGGACGTGTTGTCCAACTGGTACGTGCGTCGTAGCAGAGAGCGTTTCTGGGGCAGTGAGATGACAAGCAGTAAAGAGGCGGCATACACGACGCTTTACACTGTACTTTCCACCTTGAGTAAGATTATTGCGCCGTACGTTCCGTTTATGGCGGAAGAGATTTATCAAAATCTCGTGCGCAATTTCGATAAGAATGCTCCTGAAAGCGTACATCTTTGCTCATTCCCGACAGCAAATGAGGAATATATCAATCAAAAACTCGAAAGAGGTATGGACGACGTGCTCAAACTTGTGGTTTTGGGTAGAGCGGCAAGAAACAAGTCAAATCTTAAGAATAGACAACCGCTTGCAAAACTCTTCTACAACGGAAGATATGAGTTGCCAAACGAACTCAAAGAACTTGTAGAGGACGAACTCAACGTCAAGTCTGTCGAGGTTTCAGACACAAGCGACGGCTTTATCAATTATGAACTTAAACCGCAACTTAAGACTCTCGGTCCTAAATACGGCAGTTTACTCGGATTGATAAGAAATGTCTTGCAAGAGCGTGCAAACGAAATCGTTGCGCAAGTTAAGAAGAGTGGTCTCTTCAAATTCGATATGGACGGCAAGCATTTTGAACTTGCAGAGGACGATTTGCTTATCAATATGAAGAATAAGGAAGGTTTCTCAAGCGAAAGCGATGGCGAAACGACTGTAGTTTTGGATACAGGGCTTACCAACGAACTTATTATGGAGGGCGTTGAGCGTGAAATCGTGTCAAAGGTTCAAAACTTGAGAAAAGAGGCTGGATTTGAAGTTACCGATCGTATTATCATCGGGTATAAGGCGGAGGGCAACTCGCTCAAAGTTTTGCAAAACGGCGCATTCCTTAAAGACGTGCTTGCAGACGGCATCTCACCGACGCTTGACGGTTACACCAAAGAATGCGATATAAACGGCGATAAGGTTATCCTCTCCGTTAAGAGAATCTAATATGAGAATTGCACCTGATTGGAAAGATTATTCTGTAATCGCCACAGGCGATGGCGAAAAACTTGAGAGATGGGGAGATTATACGCTTTTACGTCCCGATCCTCAAGTTATTTGGCATGCGAAAAAGCCTCTTCGCTCTTATGAGGGGATTGATGCGATATATGAGCGCAGTCAGACGGGTGGCGGAATGTGGAAGTATAAGCGCAATATTCCGTCCGAATTCAACGTCGAGTGGCGAGACCTCAAGTTTTCTTTGAAACTTATGGGGTTTAAGCACACAGGGCTTTTCCCCGAACAGGCGGTAAATTGGGATAGAATGGCGACGCTCATTAAAAACGCCAATCGCCCGATTAGCGTGCTTAACCTGTTTGGATATACAGGCGCAGCGTCGGTTGCATGTTTGAAAGCAGGCGCAAATGTTTGCCATGTGGACAGTGCAAAAGCAATGGTTGAAAGGGCAGGCGATAACGTGCGTTTAAGCGGACTTGACAACAGCGGTATGCGTTACATAATCGATGACTGTTTCAAGTTTTGCCAAAGAGAAATAAGGCGCGGAAGAAGGTATGACGCAATTATTCTCGATCCGCCGAGTTTTGGAAGAGGACCTAACGGCGAAAAATGGAAAATCGAAGAGGGGATTAGCGAACTTGTCGAACTTGTGGCGAACCTGTTAAGTAACAATCCGCTCTTTGTGTGCCTCAACAGTTATACTACCGGTTTGCAACCGACTGTTATGGCAAATATACTCAAAATTGCATTGGGCGATAATGCTATTATAGATGCCGACGAGATAGGACTTGAAACGCAAGAGGGGCTTGTGTTGCCACAGGGATGTACGGCATTTGCAACCTTCAAAAACTAACATCTAAACACACCAAATTGCGCTATGTGCGCAAAAGACTAAACAACGGAAATACAATTTATGACTTACAAAGACTTGAAAATCGTATACGAAGACAATCATTTGCTCGTCGTGGTAAAACCATACGACGTGCCTGTACAAGCCGACGAAAGCGGAGATGCCGACATGGTAAATATGCTCAAGCAATATCTCGTCGAAAAGTACAATAAGCCAGGCGAAGCATATCTCGGTCTTGTGCATAGACTTGACCGTCCTACGGGCGGTGTAATGGTGTTTGCAAAGACAAGCAAATGCGCCTCTCGCCTTTGCGAGGCAATCAGAAACGGCGACGTAGAAAAGAGATACCTTGCTGTTGTAGACGGCGCGCCGAGATATAAAGCGGATAAACTTACTTGTTATCTCAAAAAGTTTGCAGATACAAACATTGTAAAAATCGTTCCGTCCCTTTCAGAGGGCGCAAAGTATGCTGAACTCGACTATAAAGTACTTTGCACAAAACCCGACGTAAGTTTGTTGCTTGTCAACCTCATTACAGGTCGCGGACATCAAATCAGGGTGCAACTTTCCAATTTGGGTACGCCGATTGTTGGAGACAAGAAGTATGGAAAGGGTGAGAATTGTCCGCTTTGCCTTTGGGCTTGTGAACTTAAATTCGCACATCCGATTAGTGGAAAAGAAATGACGTTTAGAGTATATCCGCCGGAAACTGCTCCTTGGACAAAATTCGATATGGACGCATATCTCAACGTTAGCATCAAGAATTGCTATTGATTGAAAATTTGCAAATATGAGAAAAACCATCTGCAAAATGCAGATGGTTTTTTGATGCGTCGCAAGAAAATTCTTGCGCTATAAGAGAGCCTGTTTTTTCAATAATTTTCACTTTATTAGGCGGAGTTGAAACCTAATTTGTGAAAATTTAATGCGTTTTTATCGGTGTTTTTGACAATACATATCTTGCTTGACACAAAAATTGTATAACAAAACAACCGATTAGAATATCGATTTCAACAATTTTCACTTTACTTTTTTTCTTTGGTGGGTATTATAAACTTTTTGCTATGTAGTATTTGTCGTCACATATCCGCTGATATATTTTAGATATGTATTTATCTTTGCCGTATTCTTTTTCAAACCAACTCTCGGTGTATCCGCATCGTCGAAGGTTTCTGGCGAAGTCCTCTTCGGCGTTTGCAACTCGTCTAAATGCGGTGCGTAGCGAGAAGCCGTATTCTTGCGATATTGACTGAAAAGTCTTTTTATGCACGATTCTGTCAATTAATATTTGCATGTCGGTTTCTTTCATATTTTTGAGAGCAATCGTTACGATATATCTCAAATTTACGATTTTTCTTTTTTCCTCGTTTAATTCGAGGATTTCACCAATTAACTGCTCGTTGCTTATTCCTGCTTTTAGATGTCGGCTTTGAAAACTCGATTTTATCCGACTTTCAACCCCAAAATTGATTTCTTTTACAATTTTTGGTAAATGAGAATAAGCAACAAGTGCAGTGTTGCTCCAATTCTTATTCATACGTCCTCCGGAATAATGTTGAAAATTCAACTCCTATGCTTATACGATACATAACCGATAGTTCATAAGTCAACGAATTATGTCATACTTTTTTCAAAAATATTTTACAAAACAAAACTTAATGCCAATGCAATAATGGCTGATATTGCGCATTGCGTAAGTTTTCGCAACAGGATTGAGAATATCGAGATGTCGCATTTTGAAAGAAATGTGTAGTTTTGCAGTGTAATGGACAATCCTCCGAAAGATACCGCCGTTGTGCAAAGAAGTACGGCTATATGTATATTAGAACATTTTGCGCTTTGCAAAACTCCGCGTGTCATTTCGATTGTTCCGTATACAAGAGATTTTATCGCTATTGCGTAATCGCTTGGTAATGTGCCGATAACTTTTGAAAATCCGATAAGATCCAATGTATCCACAATCATTCCGCAAAGCACGATATATCCGCCCACATAAAGCATATTAATTGTCGCTTTGGATATTGCGCTCGATAGTACGTTTTCCGCATTAGCGGAAGAGATCTTTATTGTATTTTGAGTAGGAGATTTGCGTTTTCGATATATAAGTCCGTTCAACATTGCGCCGATGTAGTGCGCAATTAATACAATCCAACCAATTTTGATGTCGGAAAAAATTGCGCCGCCGATTGTGCCAATCATAAATACGGGACCGGATGTCGAACAGAATGCGCACGCAGATTTTGCGTCCTCTCGGTCAAATATTCCGCTCTGATACAATTCGCAAATCGTACTTGCGCCGACAGGATAACCGCAAAGCATGGAGAGAAAAAGCGCATACGCACTTTCTTTGGGTGTGTTGTATAGTTTGCGAATAGTTTTTTCACCAAATCGAGATATTGTGCCTACAGCGCCCATATATGTCAACAGCAGCGAACAAAAATAAAAAGGGAAAAGGGAAGGAAGCACGCTTGTTGCAAATAGAGAAAGTCCTTTGCTTGCAGATTGCAAATAATAAGATGGCTTTATAAGCATAAGTGCCATGAAGAACAACAGCGAAAGTATGGCAATGCTTTTGGAAACGTTCTCTTTGTATGTATTGCTTTTTCGTAGCGATTTTTCTTTCTTTTTCACATAGATTGTTATGTAAATTTGCGTTCAAATATGAGTTGCAAAATAAAAAGGCACGCATAAGCGTGCCAACGTATAATCATATTATTTAATAGCAAAGTTGTTGTATTTTGCTTGCCTTTTCGTCAAGGTCAACAAGGGGGCGTACAGGGCAGTCTTTTTCACAATCGCTATGCTTAAAGAAGAAATATCCGTCCGCACTTGCAAGCAATGCAAAGAGTGCTTTTTTCTTTGATGGCTTGAAGGCAAGAACGGTGCAGTAGGGCTTTTCTTCATTGGCTAATTGCACAAGATCCTTACTCAATCCGAGTGTTGCGCAACAGGCAATACGCTTGATTGTAGAGCGAGTATAACGCTTGCTTGTCAAGCCCAAAAACTCGTCCATAGAAGTGAATGGGGATTGAGAAATCCTGTTTTCCATACCTTCGCTGATGTTGGCAATCTCTTTTAGTTGTGACGCCGTCATCGACTTCATGGCATAGGTGGAAATGGTATTGTATTTGTCAATCTTTGCAACTTTTTCAAGGTTTACAAATGGAGGAATAAACTTGCTTACGTCCTCGCCTTGGTACAAAATATTGCGTATTTTTGTTGATGATAGGAATTTTTTACCGTCATCCGGCTTGCGCTCGACCGAGTGATATTGCACTTTGCCTGCGTATTGCGCCCCTGCTTTCATGTATTCAACAGCAAGAATGTTGTTGGGGGATTGAAGCATATTGGATATATCAGGGCGAATTTTGTCAAGAGCCATTGTGCGTGATTTTGCCACGGAATATCCCTCGTTGAGGTAGCCCTTGAGGAGGTTTGACATATCCTTGGACTCGCTACGCATAAACTCCGCCGCCATATTGAGGTCTTCAATTTCGTCGCTCTCGGTGCCGAAAGAGAGCGTAAATTCGCCCAGCATAGAAAGCGTTTTGAGTGCGCCTTGCGCAAATCCGCTTGCAGTTGAGAGCGAATATACTGTCGGCATTTCAAGCACGAGGTCGGCGCCTGCTTGTATAGCCCAATTTGCGCGAGTATACTTGTCTGCCACGCACAAATCGCCGTGTTGAGTGAAACTTCCGCTCATAAGCACTACAAGAGCGTCTGCACCTGTCTCTCGTTTTGCTTTTTTCAGGTGTTTTAGATGCCCGTTGTGGAAAGGATTGTATTCTGCTATAACGGCGGTAATTTTCAAAATTGCCCTCATATTTGTTGATTTTTATCTATTATTTATTTATAATTATACAAGAAAATAAAACAAATGCAATCGATTGCAACATTTTAGGAGTTTTATATGGCAGATTTCGTTGAAAATCTTATGGCGAGAGCAAGCAAACTTAATAAAACCATTGCACTTGCAGAGGGCGATGATGTACGCGTTGCAAAAGCGTCGGAAATTCTTACGAAGAAAGGCGTATGCAAAGTAGTGCTTATCGGTAATGAAGAGCAAATCAAGGCAAAATTCCCCGAAATCGATTTCACGGGCGTTATTTTTGACGATCCCAAGACAAGCGAGCATCGTGCGGAATATGCAAACACTCTTTATGAACTTCGCAAGGCAAAGGGCATGACAGAGGAGCAAGCGCTCAATATCGTTACTAACAACAATATGTTCTATGCTTGCGTAGCGTTGAAGCGTGGCGACGTTGACGGTGTTGTCGGCGGTGCGGTGTTCAGTTCTGCAGACGTGTCAAGAGCGGCATTCCAAGTTATCAAGGCGGCGCCGGGCATTAGTTCGGTTTCAAGTTGCTTTGTTATGGTTCCTCCGGAAGATTTCAAATACAAGAAATATCCTGCATACATTTTCTCCGATTGTGCGGTTATTCCTTATCCGACAAGCGATCAACTTTCCGACATCGTCGTTGCGGCAGCGGACAGTGCAAAGAAGATTTGCGAAATGGAGCCGAAAATCGCAATGCTTTCCTTCTCGACAAAGGGCAGTGCAAATCACGAGTCCGTCGAGAAAGTACGTACCGCTTATGCAAAAGTCAAGGCGGAGCATCCCGAAATCGACGTTGACGGCGAACTTCAACTTGACGCATCCATCGTTGACAGCGTAGCAAAACAAAAAGCAGGTGACAGCACCGTTGCAGGTCAAGCAAATACTCTTGTTTTCCCCAACCTCGACGCAGGTAATATCGGATATAAACTTGCTCAACGCTTTGGCAACTGCATGGCAATCGGACCGATTATGCAAGGTCTTGCACTTCCTGTAAACGATTTAAGCAGAGGTTGCGTGGCAGAAGACATAGCGGCTGTTGCGGCAATCACGGCATTGCAATCAGTAAAAGACTAATTAGGAGATTAAAATGAAAATACTTGTTATAAACGCAGGCAGTTCTTCACTCAAATATCAACTTATCGATATGCAAACGGAGCAACCGCTCCTCAAGGGACTTTGCGAGCGCATCACTTTTGAAGGCGGTGAACTTACGCAAAAGACAGCCGATGGCAGAGTGCTCAATATCAAGCACGATATGAAAGACCACAAAGAGGCAATCGAACTTGTCCTCAAAGCAATGGTTGACAAAGAGTACGGCGCAATCAAGTCCACCGATGAGATAAGCGCAGTGGGACACAGAGTGCTCCACAGCGGAGAAGATTTTAAATCCTCCGTCGTTGTTGACGACGAAGTTATCCGCATTTGTGAAAAGAATGCGGAACTCGGACCTCTCCACATGCCCGGCAACATCGCTTGCATAAAGAGTTGCAGAGAGGTTATGCCCAATGTGCCTATGGTTGCGGTGTTCGATACCACATTCCATAGCACAATGCCCGCAAAGGCATACATGTACGGCATCCCGTATTCCGTATACGAGCAATACAAAGTGAGAAAATATGGTTTCCACGGTACATCTCACAAGTTTGTCAGCGAAGAGACAATCAAACTCCTTGGCAAGAAAGATAGCAAAATTATCGTCTGTCACCTTGGCAACGGATCTTCTATCTCTGCTGTTAAAGACGGTAAGTGCATGGACACATCAATGGGCTTTACGCCTCTTGAAGGTCTTGTCATGGGAACCCGTTCGGGCGACATCGACCCCGCTGCAAGCGAATACATCCGTGCAAAACTCAATCTTACTCCCGAAGAACTTGTGCAATACCTCAACAAAAAGTGCGGTATGATGGGCGTTAGCGAATTGAGTTCGGATATGCGCGACCTTGAAAAAGGTATCAACGAGGGCAACGAAAAGGCTCGCCTTGCCGTTGAAGTGGCTGCATATCGTATCAAAAAGTATATCGGCTCCTATGCCGCAACCCTCAATGGCGTTGACGCAATCGTATTTACTGGCGGTATCGGCGAACATAGCGACCTTATGCGCGAACTTGTTATGAAGGATATGGAATACCTTGGCGTTGATTTTGACTTTGAGGCAAACAAGGGCAGAGGCGACGGAGTAAGAGTGATTTCCAAAGCGGATAGTAAAGTCAAGGTGCTTATCCTCCCGACGAATGAGGAACTTTCTATTGCAAGAGAAACTCAAGCGCTTGCACTTTAATAGGTATAAAGCGTGCGATTTTAGGGCACAAATGCCTTAAAAACATCATAAACACAAAAAATAATAATCAAAATCGAGCAACTTTCAAAAAGCGTTTGACAACTTATACTTTATTTTATATAATCAAAACGCTGTGTAAAGCAATAAGTTGCGAAAATTGGAGGTAAGAAGATGGCAGTACCTAAAAATAAAATTTCAAAATCCAAAACGAATTCTCGTTTTGCTAACTGGAAACTTACAACTCCGGGTCTTGTAGAGTGCCCGCAATGCCACGAACTTAAGAAGAGCCACCAAGTATGCCCGAAATGCGGATACTATGACGGCGAACAAGTTGTTCAAAAAAAGAGCGATAAATAATCAATCGTTGCAATTTGAGACGGCATCGTTTATCGATGCCGTTTTTCATTGTCGATAATCTCTTGTTTTTACGGATATATTTTGATATAATTATTATACAAAATATTTAAGGTGATTTATGAAAATCGTTATTGACGCTATGGGGGGCGACAACGCTCCTAATGAAATAGTTAAAGGCGCAACTCTTGCGCTTGCGCAAGATAAGCAACTTGAAGTTGTGCTTGTCGGCGACGACGAGGCAATTTGTCGCTGTCTTATTGGTGAGAAGTATGATTGCAATAGACTTGAAATTGTCGACGCAAAAGACGTTATAACAAACGATGACAGCCCGACGATGGCAATCAAGACAAAGAAAGACAGTTCACTTGTAAAGGCGTTTGAAACGCTCAACAGGGATGACGTCAGCGGTTTTGTATCTGCCGGCTCTACGGGCGCTGTGCTTGTCGGAGCGTTTATGAAAGTCGGACGCATTAAGGGCGTGTCTCGTCCTGCGCTCGCTCCCGTTCTTCCAACCCTCAAAGGCAACGGGGTGGTGCTTTGTGACTGTGGTGCAAACGTAGATTGTAAGAGTATAAATTTGCAACATTTTGCTATTATGGCAAGTGCGTATGCAGAGGCAATGCTCGGTGTCGATAAGGCAAGAGTGGGGCTTTTAAACAACGGCGCAGAGGCTCACAAGGGCAATGAACTCACGCAAGAAGCATACGAGTTGCTCTCTCAAACACAAGGCATTAACTTTGTGGGAAATTGTGAGGCAAGAGATATGTTGAGCGGTGATTATGACGTCATAGTTGCCGACGGATTTAACGGAAATATTGCGCTCAAATCCGCAGAAGGCACTGCAAATACAATGTTGAAACTAATTATGGACAGCGTATACAGTGGCGGTTTGAAGTCTAAAATAGGTGCACTATTGCTTAAACCTGTATTTAAATCTGTCAAGAAAAAGATGGATTATAACGCACATGGCGGAGCCTGTTTTCTCGGTGTAAACAAGGTTGTTGTGAAGTCCCACGGCGCAAGTAAGGCAAACTCAATATGCGCAAGTATTTTGCAAGCAAAATCCCTTGCCGAGAACGGCGTATGTGAAAAAATCAAAAGCGAAATAACTGCGCTTATTGCCACGCAAAATGCTGAAAGCAACGCAAATTAAGTGCTTTAGAATATGGAAAATAATAGAATTTTAGAGATTGAAAAGATAATTGGATATACCTTTTGCGACAAAGGTCTGCTTGAACGCGCATTCACACACGGATCAAAAGAAAGCGATGCCACAAAGAATTATCAATCCCTTGAATTTTTGGGGGATAGTATACTTGATTTTATTATCGCCAAACGTCTTATGGAAATCAATCCAAACGCTCATGAGGGCGCATTGACGCGTTTGCGCGCTCAAATAGTATCCAAACAACCCCTTGCAAACGAGATAGAAAAGTTGGGGCTTGAAAAGTATCTTATTGTCGGTAAAGGTGAGAATGCTAAAGCAATCAGCAATCAGGAAAAGATTATGTCCGATATTTTCGAGGCGGTAATCGGTGCCATATATCTCGATAGCAAGAGTATTGACGTTGCGGAGAAGTTTATTTTGACAAAACTTGCCGATTTACTCAACGGAAAATGCAAACATGTTGGTATTGACGACTACAAGAGCAAACTTAACGAATTTGCCTCGAAACATGATTTGAACGTAACTTATTGCGAACTCGAACGCAAGGGACCACCGCACAATCCGATATTCTCTGTTGAGGTAAAAGTCAACACCTTTGTTGCCGGTTGCGGTAGCGGTAAGACCAAAAGAGAAGCAGAACAATCTGCCGCAAAAGAAGCACTTGAGCGTATAAGAATCAAATAATTTCATTTTGAAAATGTTTCACAAAAGGTCGCACGGCAATGCTTGTGTGACCTTTTTAACTATCTAATCTGCTGTTTTGTTAAAATTCGCTACCATTTATTTGAAATGTTTCACGCATCTTGTGGAACATTTGTGAAACATTTTCAAAACCACTTGAAAAAATGCGTCTGCTATGGTATTATTGTAAAGTATTACAATAAGGATAGGTATAAGATTTTGCTTAATTTTGTCAAAATCGAGGCGAGAGGCTTCAAGTCATTCGCCGACAAAATCGAGATACCCTTTCAAGAGGGCGTAACTGCGATTATCGGACCTAACGGGTGCGGTAAATCTAACGTTGCAGACGCTATCCGCTGGACGCTGGGCGAGCAAAGTGCCAAGTCATTACGCGGTAAGAACATGCAAGACGTTATCTTCGCAGGTACGGAGAAGAGAAAAAGCACATCGTATTGTGAGGTATCGCTTACCTTTAACAATAGCGATCAGCATATTTTTCCTTCAATGCCTTTTGACGAAGTGGTTATCACAAGAAAACTCGATAGAAGTGGCTTGAGTGAATATTACATAAACCACAATCGCGTTCGCATGCGCGACGTTATTTCGCTTTTCCACGACACGGGTATCGGTAAGGAAGGATATTCCATTATCGGGCAGGGCAGAGTTGGCGAGATTATGTCCGCAAAGCCTGGTGATAGACGTCAGATTTTTGAGGAGGCTGCAGGTATTTCTAAATTTCGCGCTCAACGTACCGAGGCGGAGAGAAAACTTGAAAAAACCGCATTAAACCTTGAAACTGCCAATCAGGTTATTGAGGAAATCCAACGTCAAATCAATCCTTTGCGCAAGCAAGCGGAGACGGCGCAAAAGTATGCCGAACTCACAGAGCAACTCAAAGGCAAAGAAGTTAACCTTTATATTTACAATTACGAAAATATTCAGGTAACTAAACAACGTATTTGCGACCGCATTTCTGCCAGCGAGAAGGATTTGAAAGTCCGTGAGATGCAACTCAACGAGACAATAAGAAAGTATGATGCTTGCATACGCGAGAGCGCGGGTATCGACAGAGTGTATGATGATTGCAACGGAGAACTTATCACGCTCAAAGTCGACGCCGCACGACTTGAAGGTGAAGCGGGGGTTTTAAGAGAGCGTATTAACCATATACAAGGAGAAATCGCTCGTTTGAATACGGAATTGCAGTCTATCGACAATCAACTTGACGTATCTGCACAACTTATTTCCAATGCAGAAGAGAAGAAAGAGGCGGAGTTCCAAGCATATTTAGAGGCAAACAAAGAGGCTGAGGCTTTGCAACAAAAGTATTCTCTGCTTACAAAATCGCTTGCAGGTGCAGAAACGGATTTGGAGACTCGCAACAGCGAATATATCCGTTCTATGGAAGATTTGGGTGTGCTCAAATCCAATCTTTCCGGATTTATCGCAGAAAAGGGCATAAACGACGAAAGAGCGAAAACATTGCTTGCGCTTTGCAATCAACAGAAGTCTCGTCTTGACGAAGAACTTACCAATCTTGCCATATACGACGGCAACGTAAAGTCCACAAAAGAGCGTATGCGCACCTTGATGAGCGAATACAATGAGGCTTTGTCAACTAAACTTGAAAGTCAAGAGGCGATCAAGTCTTATGCCGAAGACATTGTCAATTTGAATTCTAAACTCGGTCTTGCAAAAGGTAACTTGGACTTGCTCACGTCAATCAAAAACGAGTATTCTGGCTATCAAGAGGCTGTTAAACGTTTGATGCAAGATTCCAAGCATGATCCTGTCCTCGCATCCAAAATCTGGGGTGTATTGGCGGAGGTTATCACTGTTCCGAATGATTTTGAGGCGGCAATCGAGTATGCACTTGGCGGTGCTATGCAAAATGTGCTTGTCGAAACCGAGCGTGATGCAAGCGATCTCATAAACTATTTGAAACAAAAGGGTTATGGACGTGTTACATTCCGTCCACTCACGTCTTGCCGTCCGCGTTTGCTTAACGGCGAAAACAGAGGCGTACTCAACGAGCCCGGCTGTTACGGTCTTGCAAGCGACCTTATCAAATATGATAAGAAGTTTGACGGATTTGTCCAGACTTTGCTGGGCGGAACAGTTGTCGTCAACAATATCGATAATGCTGTGCGTATCTTCAAAAAATACAATCAATCTGTTAAAATCGTTACTCTTGACGGCGATATTTTCTCTCGTGGCGGTGAAATCACCGGTGGTTCGAGAAGAACGCAAACGCAAGGCTTGCTTGCACAGGAAAAGAAGATTGAACAAGCACAGGCAAATCTTGAAAAAATCAAAAATAATATTGTCATGTTCAATCGCAGAAGAGAGGAGAGCGAACAGGAACTTCAAATGTGCGAAGAGCGCATAGAGACTCTCAATAAAGAGATAAGCGAATTGCGCATCGAAAACTCCCTCAACGAGGACAAGGCAAAACAATGCTTTGAGGCGACAGAATCTCTCAAGATAGAAATCTCCAAGAATGCAGAGGAATATGAGATTGTTAAGGCTCGCATTAAGGAACTTGAGGAAAAGATTAGTTCTATCGACCAACTTGAAAAAGTTGTTAGCGAAAAGAGAGAAGAATACAATGCTTTGCTTGCGTCGTCCAAGAGCGTCAGTACCGACCAAAAGAGCGAAAGAGAGCAAATGGCGGAGCAAGTGACCGAAATCAAGGTTAAACTTGCAGGACACAAGAGCATTTTGGACGGAATAGACAACGATTTGTTCCGTTATCGTCGTGATAGACAAGAACTCGAAGACGAGAAACTTGACATTATAGCGTCACTCAAGCGTGAACAACAGAACCTCAACAATATCCATAATGCGCCTGAAAAGACGGTATTCTCCAAAGAGGATGAGGCAAAAATATCCGCTCTTGAAAAGCAAATTGCGGACTTGTCCGAGCGCAAGCGCACAATATCCGACGAAATAGTTGCTCTTGACGCCGAAAAGACGAGATTGACGGATGAAAAATCTGCGCTTATCGAAAAGAAAATCCGTGACGAGGCTATGCTTGAAAATGCTGACATCGACATTAGGAACCAGCAGGCATATATACTTGAAACGTATGATTTGACGTATACAAGCGCGCTTGAACTCAAAGATCCCGAATTTAAGGCATACGGCACGGCTACTGAAATTGCCGAACTAAAAAAGGCGAGAAACCGCCTCGGCGACGTCAACCCGCTTGCACTGCAGACGCTCAAAGAAACTGAAGAAAGACTTGAAGAGCAAACCATTCAACGTGACGACATCCAAAAAGCATACGACGACATTGTTACGATTATCAATGAACTTACAGGCGAGATGCAAAACAAATTTACGGATGCATTCAACCAGATAAGCGAGAACTTCAAAGAGGTGTTCCAACAACTCTTTGGCGGTGGTAAGGGCGATTTGCGCCTCAATATGCAAGAGACAGACGACGTGCTTGAAGCAGGTATCGACATCTTTGCACAGCCTCCGGGAAAGAAATTGCAAAACATCAACCTCTTGAGCGGTGGCGAGCAAGCATTGACGGCTATCTCAATCCTGTTTGCAATCCTCAAACTCAAGCCGATGCCGTTCTGCGTCCTCGACGAAATCGAGGCTGCACTTGACGATGCCAACGTCAACTTGTTTGCGGAATTCCTCAAAAAGTTCAGCACATACACGCAATTTATCGTCATCACGCACAGAAAGCCGACAATGCGCCACGCAGACACGATTTTTGGTGTTACGATGGAAGAGAAGGGTGTCACGAAGATTGTCTCAATCGAGTTTGAAGAGGCGGCGAAACACGCAAAATAATCGTCGCTGTGGCGATGACAATATCCTTATGGATATTGCCAAAAGCCACACTTGATTATTTTGCTACTACCGCGCAAAGAATTTTTGCTATCAAAACAAGATAATATGAAATCTTGCCACTATTCCGCAAAATTCTTTGCTTGGTTGGCGCGCAAGCGCGCATTCCAAAATCTAATAAAATATGGGCTTTTTTCAAAAAATCGCACAGGGCATTAAAAAGACAAAAGACTCTTTTTCAAAGAAACTCTTTTTCGCATTCTCTGCAAGAGAACTTGACGACGAGTTTTATGACAATCTCGAAGAGGCTCTTTTGACTGCTGACGTCGGCGTTACAGCATCGCAAAATCTTATCGAAGAACTTAAAGACAAAATCTTTGAGAACAAAATTAAGAAACCGCAAGACGCCAAAGATTTGCTTGCTCAACTCATGATTGAGGATATCGATTATGATATTCCCGAGTATGAATATCCGCTGGTTATATTGCTCTCGGGCGTAAACGGAGTGGGCAAGACGACTGCAATCGGCAAATTGGCGCACATGTTCAAAGAACAAGGCAAAAGTGTTGTTGTAGCCGCAGCAGATACCTTTAGGGCAGCCGCAAGCGAGCAACTTGAGGTGTGGGGACAACGTGCAGGCGTCAGAGTAATACGTCACAATGAAGGCGCAGATCCCGCCGCCGTGGTTTTTGATGCAATATCCTCTGCAAAGGCAAAGGGCAATGACGTTATCCTTGTGGATACAGCAGGTAGATTGCATAACAAAAAGAACCTTATGGCGGAATTGCAAAAGATTTGCAGAGTTGTGGAAAGAGAACTGCCCGAAGCCGATTTTAGAAAATATCTTGTGCTTGACGCAACAACTGGACAAAATGCGGTGTCGCAAGCGGAGATTTTTAGCGAAGACATCGATACGGACGGGATTATACTTACCAAACTCGACGGCACGGCAAAAGGCGGGGTAGTGCTTGCAATCAGCGAGGAACTCGGCTTGCCCGTCGTTTACGTTGGCGTAGGTGAGCAAATAGATGACCTTATTCCATTTGACGCCACCGATTTTGTAAAAGCACTTCTTTAAGGTTTTTTTGTAACTAATAATCTCGCTTTAACAAACAAAAAAAGTCGCAAATTATGCGACTTTTTTGTTTGCAAATTATTGCTGATAGAATGATTAATTGAAGAATCTGCGGATAAGGTCACGGCTGTATTCAACTGTTTCTTCCATATCGCCGAATGCCATAACTTCACCTGCATAGAACGTGTTGCTCTTGCCTTGCATTGCCTCAACCTTGTCATACCATCCGTCTGCATAGTCTTTGCTGGATACGTGGGGGAAGTAGTACCAGTCGTCAATTCTTTCGGTCTGCACGACGGGATGTCCGCACTTTGCCATATCGGCAATCGTGGTATTCTTGGCGTCTTCAAAGGATACGTCTTCCATACCTTCGTGGTTGCGCAATGTGAACGTAACGAGAGGTTGATCGGTGACTTCTTCTTGTGGCCAACGATGATAGAACACCATGAGGTGACCGCGAGTCTCGTTTGTCATATTCTCAAAGAAATAGTAGGAAATGTCGGGGCAGTTGCCTTCTTCGGGGCGAACAGCCATTGTGAAGTATTCTTTGTGAACAATCTTTGAGAAGAGTTCTTTTTCTTCCTCTCTCGGATCGCCATAGCCGAGGAAGAGTTCAAGCGGAGTGCAGATAATGAGTTTGTCAAACTCTTCTTCTTTGCCGTTGACTGTGACGTATACCTTATCTTCCGTTCTTCTGATAGATGTAACTTCGCTATTGAGGTTTACTGGGTGTTTGAGATGGTTGTTTACGCCTTCCCAGATGGATTGTGTGCCGTTTCTCCAAGTCCAGAGTTTGCCGGTGGAGAGGAATTGACGCACCGTGAATGCATCGAGATATTTGAGCACGTATGCCGCCGGAATTTCATCAAAATATCCGTAACCGAATGAAGTGAAGGGACCTTTCCACACAAGCGTTGCATCTTCGCACTTGTTCTTTTTCAAGAACTCGGAGAAGGGCATGGACAATTCCTTGAGGTTAGGGTTTTCGCCTTCGATGTGTTTAAGTTTCATTTTGGGAGACGGGCAAGGACCTTCATATTTGCCTTGTGCAACGCCCCTGTGACCGTTTACGTCATAGCCATAGTATTTCTTGTCCAAAAGACGAGAGAGTTTGTTGAGTTTGATAAGTTTTTTGAGCAAAGCGATTTTGCTTGACTTTTGGGGCGTGCCGTCCGTCATCATAAATCTTCTGCCCATCGGAGGACCGTCAAGGTGGGTAGTACCGCCAAATTCTTCGCACTCGTGTACTGCGAAGTAAGTATCGCAACCCATAACTGCGCCCATTTCTATGGTTCTGTCCTCCCATTTACCGTCTGCCGTCTTGACTTTCATCATAGGGGAGAATGCCTTTCCGCCAACGCGGCTGCTTTTTTCGTAAATAACGTAGTTATTGTATCCTGCTTTTTCGAGATACATACCTGCGCTTGTGCCGGCGGGACCACCGCCAATGATACAAATTCTTGCGTTTTTGTCCATAGGACTAAACCTCCAAAGTTTTTGTAATTTAATTATATTCCTTTAATTTTCCAATGTAAATATTTTTTCTTTAATCGGTAAAAATTTCTCGAATTAATCATACACGTGTACGGCTATCTTGTTTTTTTATCCATGATAATTGCAAAAAAGGGACTTATTTATGCGTTTTGATAAAAATAAATTGCATTTTTCGTTAGAAATATTTTTTTAGATTTGATAAAATAAGTCAGGTGATTATGAAAAATACAAGAAAAATTATAGAAGAACTTATTGATGCAAAGACTATTGTCGATATGCGAAATTCCATCCAATCTCTGTATGAGCAGGGCAGTTTTATTACTGTCGTTTTGAAAAAATCTAAAGCGCGCGTTGAGGAACATCAAGTGAAGATTGTAGGCGTATATCAGAACGTGTTTACTGTTGAAAATACCTCTCTCAAACTAAATTTCAGCATCCAATACATCGACGTATTGACAAAGGCGATTCAAATCAAAGAATAACTTGTCTTGCTTTGATCTTATAAAATTGCAAATTCTGTTTTAATGCCTTCATTTTCTGCAAAATTCTTACATTTTGGACGTTATTTTTGCTATCGGATTGCTTTAAAACTATTAGTATGATACAATCAACGTGTTATGAAAAAGAAAGTCAAAGCATTAATCTCGTTAAGCATAATTTTTGTCATCTTCACAGTGTTTTTCTGCGTTGTTTTGCACGACGTAACAATCAATGAGGGTTATGGCGAACTTAACGGAAAATATAAGACGGTTCTTGCGGATATTGACGGCATTGTCGACGCCAATCCGCGTTTTGTAGATATTGCGATGCTCGGCTCTCACGATGCCGTTACCGATACTATCAGCAGAAACACTCCTATAGATTATCACGATAAAGACAAAGTGCAAGGCAAACTTGATCCCATTATGGGCGGAATTTCTTATCGTTTTGCAAAAACGCAAATGGTGGGGCTTGACAGGCAACTTGAACAAGGCGCACGCTTTTTTCATATAAAATGTACCGATTATGACGGAGAATGGTATGCCTCACACACGCATTTGTGCGGAAAAATGTCAGAGCATATCATGGAGATATTAGAGTACCTTGCGTCTGATGAGGCAAAGGGTGAAATAGTTGTATTGCTCTTCCAAGTCACGTATTTTGGTGACGGCGAAAATCTCGACACATTCCACGCCTTTATAGACAGCATCGAATATGAGGGGAAATCTATCTTCGATTATGTCTATGTTGACGATGCAGATACCTTCGATATCGGCGACGGCGGTATGCGCATAGGTGAGTTGAGATATAATGATTTGACTCAAAACGGACAAGCACCGGGCGTTGTTATTTTCAACCGCAGAGAAGAGGGCAAATTCCGCGCGGATTGGGATGGTGTTTCAACGCTCACAAATAAGTGTTTTGATATGGACTCTTGCTCCGAGCATGAGTGGCATAGCACGATAGGCGAGGATCGTCTTATTTCCGCAATTAACAAAACTTATGCCAATATCCAATCGGACTATGCGTCCTATTTAAATAAATTCCGTCTCAATCAAACGCAAGCGTCGTTTTCAATAAGCGGAATAGGCGAGTTTATTTCTGCAATCGGAGCATGGTCGCTTATACGATTTGCAACATCTTACAACGTGTCTCTCATTGAAAATAAGAACTTTGACCAATGGCTTAAATATATGCCTGTATTCCAAGTTGATTTCTGCAACAGCGACAAAGGCGATTTTAACAACAAAGTCAATGCAAAAATTAAGGACTACAACAAGAATCTTGTTAAAGAATCGCTCGCTGGCGGTTTGGAGTTGGTATAATGCTTTTAGAGATGTCTAAAAACGAATTTGATAAAGTCTTCGACATAATGTCGGAGGCTTTCCCTTATGACGAAAGACGCCCTAAAGAGGCGGAATTTGCTCTGCTATCCAATCCGGATTTCCACATATACGTTTACAAAGATGAGGAAGCAGGCGATGTTAAAGGATTTATTTCCCTTTATGACTTTCAAGAGTTTTGCTATTTGGAGCATTTTGCAATTTCGAGCAAATATAGAAATCACGGCATAGGCTCTAAAATATTAACTGGAATTAAGTCTTTATACGACAATATTATTTTTGAGGTCGAACCGCCGACAACCGAACAAGCGGTGAAGCGAATATCTTTTTACAACCGTAACGGTTTTGTGCTAAACGATTATGAGTATATTCAACCGCCTATTTACGATGGCAGGGCGCAAGTACCGCTAATGATTATGTCATCAAATGTGCTTGATTTCAACACGTTTACAAGGACAAAAGATATTCTTTATAAAAGAGTTTATCACATTTAAAGTAATTAAAAAGAGACTTCAACGTCTCTTTTTCTTTTTATCATCGTCGTCATTTTTCCAGCCGGATATCATGTGTATTTCTCCGCTGTCGTAGTCCATTACGACGTGGTCGCTCAAACGCACTAAAATATCGCCGTTTGGTTTGATTGCAACTTTGTCCGATACGGTAAATGCCGTATCTTTTTTATCGATGTCAAAAAAGAATTTTCTCATAAATTGACACTCCTTGTCGGTATATTTTATGCGTATTTACATATAAATTTTCGGGGCGTAGTCAAAGTGCGCCCCGAAATATAATGTATATATTCTATTTACCAAAGATTGTCGTTTCTTACGATAGCGCAACCCTTGCTTGCTCTTGCGACTGCCGCAATACCGTTCTTTGCGCCGCTGATGTCGGCATAACCGTCGTTTGTTGTTGCAATGAGGTTTCCGTTGGTAGCAAAGAGGCGCAGACGATATTCGCCTTTTTTGTCGAGATAAATTTCCCATTTGGGGAATTTAAGAGTTTCATAATTCTTCAATGTTTGGTTCTCGACGGGTGCGTTCTCTGCGTTGTTGATAACGCTTTGAATGCCTATTTTTGCAGCACCGAGAGTGGTGTATGCTTGTGCGCCGATAGCAACTACTCTATAGTTTGAAGAATAGAGTTTAAACACGAAATTGCCCTTATCCGTCTTTTTGATGACGTATTTACCATGCATTCTGCCTTCGCCCTCGACGATAACAGTTTCATCGGTGTCGTGTGCTTTTGCGGTGGTTTTGGGTGCTTTTTCTTCTTTTGCCACAGGTTCGACAGCAGGTTCTGCTTTTTTAGTTGCTTTTGCCTTAGTAACCTTTTCTTCTTTTACTTCAGTGTTTGCCGTCTTTTGTTCTGCTTTGACAGATTTTTCTGTTGCTTTTGCCACTTTTGTATTTTCCTCCGTCGTATTATTTTGTGTATTTTCAACGTTTGTTGACTTTTTAGTTGCACGTTTTTTAGGAGCAGGAGCACTTACTTCTTGTGCGCTGTCATCCGATTGTGCTTTTTCATCAGCCTTTGCTTTTGGTTGTTTCTTTGTGGGAGCAACGTTTGCCACAGCCCACAAATCTTCTGTCTTTTCTTGTTTTTTCTTTGTGGAAACGACTTTTGCTTTTTGAGGTTGTTCGATTTCAAAACTCGTATCGAAAAGCGCGTCGTTTACGTTTTGAGTGCCTGAAAGATTGAAAGAATGTGCTTGTGTCGGCGTTTCTGTTCTTTCTACCTTTGCAGTGGTTCTCTTAACGGGGGGTCTTCTGTTCGGAGCCTTCTTTGTCGGCTCTTCGACAACTGTTTCTTGTGTGGTGACATTTGTCGTATCGTCTGTGGGATTTTCTTCTTGGGCGGGGAGGGTGACTTCTTGTTCAACCGCCTCTACTACGCTATTATCTTCTTGAGCAACATCTACATTTTCGCTTGTCGTGTCGACTGTTTCAATCGGTGCGACTTGAGCCGTTTCAACCTTTTCAACGACATCGCTTGCGACGTTTTCTTGTTCATTGACTACAGGTTCTTCCTCATTAGCCGTTGCGACCTCTTCGACAAGGGCGGGGAAAATATCATCCTCAACGCTATTTTCAACAGCGGTTTCTTCGACAATTTCTTCAATCTCGATTTCGTCGCTTGTCGTGTCGTCTGTCGTTACGATGTCTTGAGACTCTTCATCTTGCAAAGGAGCAGTCTCATCTTGGACATCTGGCAAGACGTTTTGAGTGTTGTTATCGGTATCGTTTACAACTTCTTCAACGGTGCCGTCTTCGAGAACGCACACCAAAGTGCCCATCGGCGCATCGGGATCATCGTCGACAATTTCGCAATCCAAAAATTCAATTTCATCAAAATTTACCATAAAAATAAATTCCTCCGCGTGAAAAGAGAAGAATTTTTGTATAAAAAAACTCCTCTATAATCCATTATACGATTATGATAACATAACTATTTGCGTAAATCAATATTTTTTTGCTTATAAATTTGTGTATTTCGACCTAAAAAATTGATAATTTACACAATATGTGGTATAGTTTAGTCAATAGAGTATTTTGGGAGCAAGTATGTACGAGAGCATAAAACTCAACACTCAACAACAAAAAGCAGTCAATGCCGTTGACGGTGCGATATTGGTTATTGCAGGCGCAGGAAGCGGAAAGACAAGAGTGCTTACAGCAAGGATTTGTCATTTAATCGAGACGGGCATTTCACCATACAATATTTTGGCTATAACTTTCACAAACAAAGCCGCAAACGAGATGAAAGAGCGTATTGACGCAATGCTGGGCTATTCCAACGTGTGGACAAGCACGTTTCACTCTATGTGCGCGCGCATTTTGCGCATGGACTGTGAGCGTATCGGCTATACCAAAGATTTCTCTATTTATACCGAACTTGAAAGCGAAAGAGTAGTAAAGCGAGTTTTGCAAGACTATCCGCAAGCAGATCCCAAAAACAAAGGAGATTATTTGTGGCATATTTCGCGTGCAAAAACACTTGCGATGTCACCGCAGGAGTATTTAAACGCTATAGAGGGGCAAGATGCTGACGCCCATAATATTTATGAGGTTTACACTCGCTATGAGGCGGAACTTAAGAAGAGCAATAGCCTCGATTTTGACGATTTGCTTTTGAAAACGTTGCAACTTTTCCAAGAATGTCCCGATGTTTTGCAAAAATATCAAGATAGATTCCATTATATCAACGTGGACGAATTTCAAGACACCAACAAATTGCAATATGACATTGTCAAATTGCTTGCAAAAAAACACGGCAATTTGTTTGTGGTCGGCGACGAGGATCAGTCCATATACAGTTGGAGAGGCGCGGAGATTCGCAATATTCTCGATTTTCCGAAGGATTTCCCCGGTGCACAAGTCTTTAAACTTGAACAGAATTATCGCAGTACAACATCAATTTTGAAAGTGGCGAACAATGTCATCAAAAATAATTCCAACCGCAACGAAAAGACGCTTTGGAGCGAGATTAATGAAGATGACAGTGTGGAATATTACGAGGCATATAGCGATCGAGATGAGGCAACGCGCGTTGCTCGAGCAATAGACACCCTCAAAAAGTCAGGCGCAACATATTCGTCTATGGCGGTTTTGGTAAGAGCAAACTCCGTTACCAGACAATTTGAAGAGGAATTTAATTTGCACGGAATTCCATACAAGGTTTTCGGCGGTTTCCGTTTTTATGAAAGAAAGGAAATCAAAGACACTCTTGCTTATGTCCGTCTTGCTATCAATCCCAGCGATAACGATAGCATTTTGAGAGTAATAAACTATCCTAAACGAGGCATAGGTGCAACGGCAGTCAAAGAGATGCAAGACGTTGCCACCGCCAACGGAATGACATATTTTTCAGTGCTTATCAATCCCGATTTGCTTACGCCGACAACTCGAAAGAAACTTGCTCCGTTTACGGAGATTGCAACGGATTTGGTTAAGTTTTCCAAGCAAATGCAAGCAACGGAGTTTGTGCAGTATGCGATACGTCGAAGCGGTCTTGAAGGCGCACTTTCGGCAAGCGGAGACGTTGAGGACCAAAACAGACTTGAAAACATCGAAGAATTGGTAAATGCCGTACAACAATTCCAACAAGACAATAAGGATTTAGGTATATCCGACTTTATGCAGTCTGTCGCACTTGTGTCCGACACGGATGAGATGAACAATGATGATTATGTCACAATCGCCACGATACATGCCGTCAAAGGTCTTGAATTTGACAACGTGTTTATCGTTGCGCTCGAGGACGGAATTTTCCCCACGCAAAAGTCAATTACCGCAGGAGATATAGAAGAAGAGCGCAGACTTATGTACGTCGCAATAACGCGCGCGCGCAAAAAATTGTTTGTGCTAAACGCTCGCCAACGCTATCGTTTCGGACATATCGAATATTATCCGAAGAGTAGGTTTGTCGGTGAGATGAGTGGATTTAAACAGACCATGCGCTATACCAACTCAAACTATGATACCTCGTCTTATTCAAACGAGAATCGTATTAAATTGGGCGCAAATAATCCGTCTTCGCAATCATTCAAGAAGACATTGTCCGGCGGATTTGAAAAACAATCTCTTTCAAGCGCAAAGAAGCCATCTAATGTCGATTTCTCCGTTTATATCAAAGATACGATTGTCGAACATAGCAAATTCGGTAGAGGTATCATTATTCAGACGACGGGCGATGGCGAGGACAAGATTGCAGCAATCGCTTTTAAAGGATTGGGCGTAAAGCGCTTTGCGCTTGCGATTGCCTCTTCGAGTTTAAGAGTTATCGGAAAAGGGGATATTGACTGATAGGTGCCTTTAAGGTATAATTTCAGCGAGGTTATATATGGATAAACTTGCAAGAATGAAAGAACTTGTCCAGACGCTCAATGAGTGGGCAAGGTTATATTATGAAGAGGACGCTCCCGTCGTCGCCGACGCCGAGTACGACCGCCTTTATGACGAATTGAGACAATTGGAGGCGGAAGAGGGGTATTCTTTAAAGAATAGCCCCACGCACAGAGTTGGTGGCGCACCCAAAGGCAAGTTTGAACAATCCGAGCATTTGTTGCGCCTCTATAGCCTTGACAAATGCCAGTCTAAAGAGGAGTTTTCCGAATGGTGTAATCGCATAATAAAAGCAGTGGGATATTTGCCGACGCTTACTTGTGAGTACAAGTTTGACGGGCTTACACTCAATATTTTGTATGAAAACGGCACTATTCAAAAGGCTACGACAAGAGGTAACGGCATTGTCGGAGAAATTGTTACCGCACAGGTTAACACTATAAAAAAACTCCCCAAAACCATTGAATATAAGGGCAAAATCGAAATTCAGGGCGAGGGAATACTCCGCTTGAGTCAACTTGCAAAATATAATGCAACCGCAACAGAACCGCTAAAAAATGCGCGCAACGGGGCGGCAGGGGCAATACGCAACCTCAATCCACAAGTCACGGCAGAGAGAGGCTTGTCCTTTATGGCGTACAATGTGGGCTATAGCGACAAGGTTTTTGCAACGCAAGCGGATGTTAGAGCGTTTTTGCAAGAGCAAGGATTTGAGGTTGAGGGTGATTTTGACCTCGCAAATAGTGCGTTAGATGCCATGAAATACGCCGATAACACCGGCGAAAAGCGTGAAAATCTCGATTACTTAATAGACGGCGTTGTTTATAAAATAAACGATATGAAACTGCGCGAGGAAATCGGGTATACGGAGAAATTCCCTAAATGGGCAGTCGCATATAAGTTTAAAGCAGACGAAATGACTACCACGCTTAACGATGTCGAATGGCAGGTGTCAAGAAGCGCAAAACTCAATCCTATTGCAATTTTGGAACCCGTTGATATTGGCGGAGTTACCGTCAGCCGAGCAACGCTAAACAACTATGGCGATATTCTCAAAAAGAAGGTTAAAATAGGCGATAAGGTGTTTGTCAGACGTAGCAACGACGTCATTCCCGAAATCATGGGCGTCGCTATCGAAAATGTCAATGCTCTTCCCGTTGAAAAACCGACAGTGTGTCCCGTGTGCGGTGCACCTGTCAAAGAAGTCGGAGCGTTTTTGTACTGCACGGGGGATAATTGTGCACCTCAAATTGTGTCGAAACTTGACCACTTTGCCTCAAAAGACGCAATGGATATAGACGGATTTAGTGAAAAAACAGCGGAATTATTGTATAATGAAACACATCTTGAAGATGCTGTTGACCTTATGAATATCACGGCAATCGACCTCTTCGGGCTTGAGGGGTTTGGTGATAAGAAGATAACGAATTTGCTTTCAGCAATCGAAAAATCAAAGCATACGACTCTTGACAGATTTATATTTGCGCTCGGCATCGACGGCATTGGTAAGAAAACTGCAAAAGATTTGGTTAAGCGGTTTAGAACACTTGAAAATCTCTCTAATGCCTCAAAAGCGGAATTGGGGGCTGTTGATGGAATAGGTGAAATATTGGCAGAGAATATCTTCTCATATTTCCGTGATTCTAACAATGTCGATTTTGTTGATAGACTTATCAAGAGCGGAATAACGTTTGAAGAAAAGGAACAAGCACAAGGCGTATTCAGCGGTCTCAAAGTCGTACTTACAGGCTCGCTCCCCACATACAAAAGAGGTGAAGCAACACGTCTTATCGAAGAAAACGGCGGAGAGGTTGCTTCTTCAGTATCAAAGACAGTTGATATTGTGCTTGCAGGAGAGGACGCCGGTTCAAAACTTGAAAAGGCTCAAAAACTCGGTATTCGTATCATCGATGAAGAAGAATTTAAGAGAATGCTCAACCTGTAAAATGTTAGATTTTTGTAAGGCGTGCAACATTGTTGCACGTTTTTCTTTATGAGCAAACAAATTTATCAATCTTCGAATAATGAAGTTGAAGTGCCATTGTGTGCTTTTTTAATTGCTATTCGACATTTTTCGTGCATTTTCACTCTCATATTGGCACAAACGCTTGTCTTGCAGTCTTTTTTATGGTAATATATTAAAAATTAATTAATAGGCGGGTGCATACGTGTATAGCATGACGGGCTATGGTAAGGGCGTTGCCACATCAGACGGCAAAACCGTTACTATCGAACTAAAAACGGTCAATCACAGATTTTTAGATTGCAACTTGAAGTTGCCGCGCAATTTTTTGTTTGTTGAAGACGGTATAAAAAAACTAATTTCGTCAACCTTATCCAGAGGACATGTCGACCTTTATCTCACTTATGAGCAGACTTCTCTTGCAAATGGTGGATTTGATGTCGATGTCGACCTTGCAAAGGATTATTTGTCTGCTGTACAAAAACTTGCAGATGCCACTTCGCTTAAAAACGACATTACGCTCTCATCTCTTATCAAAGTACCCGATGTGCTTGTAAGGGCGCAAGCGGTTGAGGATGAGGATTTATTGCATGATCTTACGCTTAAGGCGACATCGGACGCACTTGAAAACCTCAAAGCAATGAGGGCAAAAGAAGGGCTGTCGCTCAAGGCGGATATATCTCAAAAACTTGACAATATCGCATCATCGCTTGAGGAAATCAAGACATTTGCTCCTCTTGTCGTTGAAGATTATCGTAACAATCTCAACGCTCGCATACAAGAGGTTGTTGATCCCTCTCTTATGGACAGACAACGTCTTGCGACAGAGGTAGCGCTTTATGCCGACCATTGCGCTATTGATGAGGAGATAACAAGGCTTACTACACATATCGCAAATATGCGTTGCTTGCTTGAAAGCGAGGAGCCTGTCGGAAGAAAGATGGACTTCCTTGTGCAAGAATTTAATAGAGAGACCAACACTATAGGCTCAAAAGCAAACGATATGCGCATCACGCAACAAGTGCTTTGCATAAAGAACGAAATTGAAAAAATTCGCGAGCAAACTGCGAATATCGAATAATATACACACGATAAGGCGGAAAACAAAAACACTATCGATACGGAGATTAAGTCTATGCAGAACAAAGGTTTGCTCATTGTCATATCGGGATTTAGCGGTGTAGGCAAGAGTACTGTTATAGGACACATGTTTGAGGCGATGCCAAATCTCAGATTTTCAGTGTCTTGCACATCGAGAGCACCCAGACCGGGCGAGAAAGAGGGCGTTGACTATTACTATGTCACTGAAGAGGAATTCCAACGCAGAGTGGAAAACAATGAGTTTTTGGAATATACGCGCACTTTCACAAACTGCTATGGCACACTCAAGTGTGAAGTTGACAGATTGCTTGAAGAGGGCTATGACATTTTGCTTGACATCAACAGCGTCGGAGCGATGAATTTGAAAAAGGTATATCCCGAAAGCGTCACCGTTTTTATCAATCCTCCGTCTATTGAGGAACTTAAGAAGCGTCTTATCGGCAGAGGGACAGAGACGCCCGACAGTCTAAAGAAACGTCTTGACGAGATAGAATTTGAAAGCAAGAGCATCCCGTATTACGACTTTGTCGTAATCAATGACATTGCAAAGGATTGCTCGGACAAGATTGTGGCATTTCTTGAAAAAAGAAGAGCGGAACTCAACGCACAAAACGATTAACAACAATGCCTTTATAGGCAACAACATAAGAAAAACAAAATTTGCATAAATTTGGAGGAACAACACTATGATGATCGATCCACCAATCGACAAACTTATCAAGCATGCAGAATGCAGATACGCACTTACCGTTGCTGTTGCAAAGCGCACTCGTGAACTTGTTACGAGCGAAAGTGATTATCTTGAGAAGAGCGGTATGAAGCCAATCTCTCTTGCTTGCAAAGAAATCTACGACGACAAAATCAAAATCGTACGCGACTAATATGCTTTACGGCAAGAACGTTGTTTTAGGCGTAAGCGGTGGAATAGCCGTTTATAAATCATGCGAAATTGTGTCGAGGCTGAAAAAACTCGGCGCAAACGTGGACGTGATTATGACAGATCACGCCCAAGAGTTCGTTACGCCTTTAACTTTCCAAACGTTATCAAAATCGGCGGTGGTTACCAATCCGTTCGAGCCTGTAAAGGAATTTGACATCAACCACATTTCACTTGCCAACAAGGCTGATATTTTGGTTGTCGCTCCTGCTACTGCAAACGTTATTGCTAAATTTGCACAGGGCATTACCGACGATATGCTTTCTACGACATATCTTGCTTCAAATGCGCCAAAACTTATTTGCCCTGCTATGAATTGCAACATGTACGAGGACGAAACGACGCAAGAGAATATGCGCATTCTCAAAGAGCGTGGAGTTATGTTTTGTGATGCAAACGTTGGTATGCTTGCATGCGGTGTTGTCGGAAAAGGACGCATGGCGGAGCCAAAAGAAATTGTCGACGCCATTGTTGATTATCTCACGCCAAAGCAAGATTTTGCAGGGAAGAGAGTGCTTATCACCGCAGGTGGGACAGAGGAAGATATTGACGGCGTAAGGGTGCTCACCAATCATTCAAGCGGGAAAATGGGCTGTGCTTTAGCGCAAGCGGTAGCCGATAGAGGCGGAAGCGTAGTGCTGGTGTACGGCAATATCAGCGTAAAAGTCCCCGATTGCGTAGAAAAAGCGATAAAGGCACGCACAACTCTCGATATGCTATCTTCTTGTCAAGAGGAGTGGGCAACTTGCGATATAGCAATTATGTCTGCGGCTCCTGCCGATTATCGATTGAAAAACACGTTCACAAATAAAATTAAGTCGGAAACGCTTACGCTTGAATTTGTAAAAAATCCCGATATTGCGTGTGCGCTCGGCGAGAAAAAGGAAGGACGCAAACTGGTCGTTTTCTCTGCGGAAACTGAAAATCTTATTGAGAATGCCAAGGGCAAACTTGTCAAGAAACATGCCGATTTAGTTGTCGCCAACGACGTTACACAAAAGGGAGCAGGGTTCAACGTTGATACTAATATTGCGACTATTATCGACTTAAAGGGCAATATGACTCAAAGCGGTGAGGTTTCAAAACGCGCTCTTGCCGATATTATTCTCGACAAGGTGATTGAGTTATGATTCTTGAAGTAATAGTCGATATATCCACCAACGATATAGACCGCACCTTTGATTATGAAGGCGACGACATTCCTATAGGCAGCAGGGTTGTTGTCGAGTTTGGGAAGAAGCGTCTTATCGGCTTTGTTATAGGCAAAAAGCAGTCGTCCGATTTTGACAATCTCAAAAAGGCTAAATATATCGATTCTCCCATAAGTCCCGAGCAGTTGGGGCTTATGAACTTTATGCGCAAAACGTACAATTTGAGATACATAGACGTTTTGCGCCTCTTTATTCCTGCTAAATTGCGTGAGGAAAAAGATCCGGAATTCACAAGGAAATATCTTACGATTGACGACGCGCGCCCCCTTGAATCCCTCAAAGAAATTGTCGGAAACAGGGCGCAAAAGCAACAAGAAGCATTGGATTATATCGCATCCAACAGCGGTCAGTTCTTAAGCGTTTTAGTTGCAAAGTTCGGCGTTAGCGCAATTAACGGATTGCGTGAAAAGGGAGTTGTCACTGAGAGCGATATTCACGAGCGTTCTCAACCTCTTCAAACGCTTAATAAAGATGATAAACGAGTCGTTTTAACCTCGGCTCAACAAAACGCTGTTGACGAGATAATGCACGGCAAGGGCACGTTTTTGTTGCATGGCGTTACAGGTAGCGGAAAAACCGAAGTGTACGAGAGGATAATCGAGGAGAATATTGCGCAGGGTAAAACGGCAATAATGCTCGTGCCCGAGATTTCGCTTACTCCGCAAATGCTTGGTCTGTTTAGAGCAAGATTCGGCGACGACGTTGCAATACTGCACAGCGGACTGAATGCAAGCGAGAGATATGACGAATGGAAGAGATTAAAGACGGGAAAGGCGCATATCGCAATAGGCGCAAGGTCTGCTATTTTCGCTCCGCTTGAGAATATCGGTGTAATAATAATCGATGAGGAACACGACACAAGTTATTTGTCCGAATCCAATCCACGCTATGATACAAAGAGCGTCGCAGAGTTCAGAGCGCGAGCAAACGATGGCGTTTTGGTGTTGGGCTCTGCCACTCCCGATATGAATACATATCTCAAGGCGACGGAGGGCAAATATCATCTTATAACCCTCAAAAACCGCATATCTAAACATGCGCTTCCCGAAATGGAAATAGTGGATATGACTGCCGAATTTAGACAAGGCAACCGCTCGTTGTTTTCATATCCGCTACAAGATGCGCTTAAACAAACGATTGAAAGAGGGGAGCAAGCAATGCTATTCCTAAACCGTCGTGGATTCGCATCTTTTATACGTTGCAAAGAGTGCGGATATATAGCCAAGTGCGAAGATTGCGACATTTCGCTTACATATCATAAGCAGGATAATGAATTGAAGTGCCACTATTGTGGACGTCGTTACCATGCTTTGACCAAATGTCCTAACTGCGGTAGCGATCAAATTAAACAAGGGCGTATAGGCACTGAAAAAGTGGTTGAAGAACTTAAGAACCTCGTTCCTGACGTTAAAGTGCTACGCATGGACAACGATACCACGGGGCGCAAGGATAGTTATTTTAAGATTTTGTCCGCATTTGCCAATAAGGAGGCAGATGTGCTTGTCGGCACACAAATGATAGCCAAAGGGCATGATTTTGGCAATGTAACGCTTGTGGGAATACTTGAGGCGGATTCCGCGCTGTATTTTAGTGATTATCGTTCAAGCGAGCGCACCTTCCAACTTATAACTCAAGTTGCAGGGCGTGCTGGTAGAGCGGAAAAGGCAGGTAGGGTTATATTGCAAACCTATGCGCCGAAGCATTATGTTTTCCGCTTCGGAAAAGTATACGATTACGTCGGCTTTTGGAAAAAGGAAATTAACACCAGAATGGTGACAAAATTTCCGCCGTTTACTAAAGTTGTGCGCATACTCTGTACGGCTGTAAGCGAGCAGGATGTTGTTGACACCACGAGAAATATATATAAAGCCGTGCAAGATGTGGAGAAAGAGGAGGGCAAGTTTGTCTATTTAGGCGCAAGTAAATCTCCCGTAACCAAGATGAACGGACTTTGCAGGTATCAAATTCTAGCAAGAATTTACCCAGAACAATTTGAAAATACAATACAAAAAATATATGCGATTACCGACAAAAACAAGTCGAAAAAGTGCAACGTTTTTGTCGAAATAAATCCGCAAAGCATGATATAAAGAGGATATATGGCAAAGAGAATTATCGTAAAAATACCCGATCCGATTTTGAGCAAGAAATGTAGACTTGTCGAGAGTTTTGACGAGAGACTTTGGACATTGCTTGACGATATGAAAGAGACTGTAAAAGGCGCAAACGGCGCAGGCCTTGCCGCCCCGCAAGTGGCGGTGCTCAAAAGAGTATGTGTCGTAGACACAGAAGACGGATATTTTGAACTTATCAATCCGCGTATCACGTCTTCAAGCGGTGAGCAAACGGGGCTTGAAGGTTGCTTGTCCGTACCTAAAAAATACGGCAACGTCACTCGTCCGATGAAAGTATCCGTAACCGCGCAAGATAGGTTCGGCAAGGAGCAAAAATACAAAGTCAAGGGCTTTACGGCAAGAGCATTTTGCCACGAAATAGACCACTTGGACGGAATCGTGTACACTTCAAAATGCACCGAAACGTTTGACGAGGAAGAATAATGAAAATAATATTTATGGGCACGCCTGACTTTTCGGCTGTAGTGCTTGAAAAACTCAATAGCGTATATCCGGTAAGCGCAGTTGTTACAGGGCTTGACAAGCCAGTGGGGCGCGGATATCAACTAAAGCCCTCACCACTCAAAGTCAAAGCGCAAGAACTTGGCATTGAGGTTTTGCAATACGAAAAAGTATCGCGCGAGGGCATAGAGTACATACGAAATCTTGCTCCCGACGTTGTTGTCACGGCAGCATTCGGACAAATTTTAAGCGAGAAATTTTTGTCAATTCCCAAATATGGCGTTCTCAACGTTCATGCTTCATTGCTTCCCAAGTATAGAGGCTCGTCCCCGATACAATGGGCAATAATCAACGGCGAGGAAGAGACGGGTATAACAATTATGAGAACGGTAAAAGCCGTGGATGCCGGTGACATCCTCTTGGAATATCCCACTAAAATTGGCGAAAAAGAGACCGCAGGCGAGTTGTTTGACAGGCTTGCCGTTATGGGTGGCGAGGCAATAATTAAAGCAATCGGCATGCTGGATAGCGGAAATGCGCGTTTTACCCCGCAAGACCATTCAATTGCCACACATTGCAGTATGATAAGCAAAGAGGACGGCAATATCGATTTTTCAAAATCCGCTCACGAAATAGATTGTTTTGTGCGCGGTATGTCCCCTTGGCCGTCTGCATTTACGCATTATAACGGAAAAACGCTTAAGGTGTTCGACGTTTTACGATTTGACGGAGACTTTGATGGCGCACAATGCGGTGAAGTTGTCATTTCCGATGCGAAAGTTGGGCTTGTCGTAAAAGTGCATGGCGGTGCGATTAGACTTTGTCAAATCCAACTTGAAGGCTCCAAACGCATGTCAGACAAGGACTTTTTGCTTGGCAGACAGATTGAAAAGGGCAGTATACTTAACTAATGAGAAAACATATAGATTCCGCACTTAAAATCCTTACAAAAGTCTTTCAAGAGGGGACGTATAGCAATATGGCGTTCTATGGCAAAGACGTGAGCGACATGACAACTTTGCTCGTATACGGCGTGCTTGAAAACAACGTCAAAATCGAGTATATTTTGTCTTGCCTCGTTGATAAAAAGCCAAAGAACTCTGTGTATTGCCTGCTAAAAATAGGCACTTATGCGTTGCTCAATCTCAAAGATGTGCCGAAATTCGCAATAGTAAGCGAATGCGTCGAGGTTGCAAAACTAAACGGAAAAGGCGGCGCAAGCGGATTTGTAAATGCGGTATTGAAAAAGGTTGCCGACGGCAAGTTTATTTTGCCGAGTGAGAACGATGACAATTATTTGTCCGTCACTTATTCAAAGCCCCGATGGTTTGTCGACAAAATGATTGACAATTATGGCATAGACGTGACTTTACAGATGCTTAAAGAACCGTATGCCGCACTTGAGCACATTAGAGTCAATGCTCGTCTTGCAACCTGTGATGATATTGAAAGAACTCTCGATAAGCGCAACGAGAAGTATGTCAAGACTGATGTTGGCGGATATAGTGTTCGTGCCACTGATACCGTGAAGAGGATGTTTGACAAAGGGCTTGTTACATATCAATCTCCCTCGAGCATGCTTGCAGTGTATGCATTGGGCGCAGTGGATAACGCCGAAATTTTGGATTTGTGCTCGGCGCCGGGCGGAAAGGCGATTTATTTGAGTGAATTGTGTTCGCATTCTCTAATCACAGCATGCGACGTTCACGAGCATAGAATTGCGCTAATCCAAAAATATAAGATGCGTATGCATACGCCAAATGTTAAGGCAATTAAGTCTGACGCTACGATATTCAATGCGGAATTTGCGGATAAATTCGACCACGTGCTTGTTGACGCTCCATGTTCTTGTTTCGGCACGTATAGGAAACATCCGGACGTGTTCTTGTCGAGAGGGGAGAAGGATATAACCTCTCTTGCCGATACGCAACGTAAAATTATTGCTAATGCGTCTAAATATGTCAAAATCGGCGGTACGATGGTGTATTCAACCTGCACGCTTTTTAAGGAAGAAAACGACGATATAGTAAATACTGTTTTAAACGACGGGCGTTTTGTTCTTGAAAAAATCAATCTTGAAAAGATTGACGGCGGACGATATAATAACAATGAGGGAAGAGTGCAAATACTTCCGCACGGCGAATATGACGGATTTTATATCGCAAAATTCAGGAGAGTTAAATGAGCGGTAATGAGAAAATGGTGCTTTTAGGTATGGACAAGGCTCGCATAAGCGAGTTGTTTGTCGATATGCCAAGATTTACCGCCTCGCAAATATATTCATTCTTAATGGATGGCAAAGATTTTGACGAAATGACCTCCCTTAAAAAGGATTTTAGAGAGCGGTTAAAGTCAAATTATGTAGCAAATCCCGTTGAAATTCTTGAGGTGTTCAGGGGGAAATCCGGCACGAAGAAGTATCTGTTCCGCCTTATGGACGACAATTTGATCGAGGGCGTTTATATGCCACACGATTATGGCGATACACTATGCCTGTCCACGCAAGTGGGGTGCAGAATGGGATGCACGTTTTGCGCTTCTACACTTGATGGGCTTGTGCGCAATCTAACGGTTGGTGAGATGCTCGGTCAAGTTATATCGGTAAACCGTGATAATGGCGGAACGGCAAAGCAACGCAAGGTCACCAATCTTGTTTTGATGGGTAGCGGAGAGCCTTTTGATAATTATGACAACGTATGCGCCTTTTTGGATGAGGTGTCTCGCGAGGGTGGCATAAACATATCCGAGCGGAACATATCTCTTTCGACGTCAGGGCTTTGCGATAAGTTGGTCAAATTCGCCGACAGTGGACACAAAGTGACGTTGTCAGTGAGTTTGCATGCGCCGTTTGATGATTTAAGGAGCGCATTGATGCCTGTCAACAAGGCTTACAACATTTCTCAACTTGTGCAAAGCGCAAGATATTATTTTGAAAAAACTGGAAGAAGAGTTATCTTTGAATACACTCTTATAAAAGGCGAGAACGACTCGGACGCTTGCGCCAAGGAACTTGCTCGTCTCTCAAGGGGATTTCCTTCCCACGTCAATCTCATACGCTTAAACGAGGTAAAGGAACGAGACCACGTCGCACCCGATGCGGACGCTACGGAAGATTTTCTTAAAAAACTTGAAAAACTTGGTGTTTCAGCCACAATACGCAAAAGTTTGGGCAACGACATTGAGGGGGCATGCGGACAACTTCGCAGAAGATATTTGCAGGACGGAAAGATAGTAGCACATAAATGAAGACTTACGACGGAAGAGTAATTAAAGCGGTTGCGTCCAAATTTTTTGTTGACACCAAAGATGGCGTCAAGGTTTGTTTTGCGAGAAAACGCCTGAAAAACGACGGAATAATCTATGTGGGCGATTTTGTAACCGTTGCAAAGGACCGGGATAGTTTTGTTATAGAGGACGTCAAATCTCGCAAAAACCGCCTAATCCGCCCGTACGTGAGCAATGTCGACGTGTGCTTTATTGTCATTGCACCGGAGCCTGAGCCTGATTTTATATTGGTTGACAAGGTTATCGTAAATTGTCTTGCAGAGGGCATTCAACCCGTGCTGGTAAAGAACAAAACAGATATTGCGCACATTGACACGTCGGAGTATAATGACGTTGTAGAGCAAATAGAATGCAGTGCGTCCATGTCTGAAAACGTCGATAAAATAGTGGAATTTGCCAAGGGCAAAACTGCATGTTTTGCAGGACAGTCCGCCGTCGGAAAGAGTTCATTACTCAACGCTATTTTGGATAGCGATATGCTTGAGGTAGGCGAACTTACACGCAAAATCAAACGTGGCAAAAATACTACAAGGAAGACGGAAATTTTTGCTGTCGGACATGACACTTATTTTGTCGATACGTGCGGATTTTCTATGCTTGAAACGGCAAAAATCGAGCCTGAAAATTTACGCCTTTATTTTGATGATTTAGAAAAATATCGTCTTGAATGCCGTTTCAATTCTTGCACGCATATAGACGAGCCAGATTGCGCCGTCAAAGAGCATGTTGGCAAAGAGATTGGCGAGGGTAGATACCAACGATATAAAGCGATATATCAAGAACTTGTCGAAAGACGAGAAAATATGTACGATTAGGAGGCATATATGAAAGTTGCACCCTCTATGTTGTCGGCGGATTTCGGCAATATGGCGCAAGCAGTCAAAGATGTTGAAGCGTGGGGCGCCGATATTGTACATTGCGACGTTATGGACGGCGTTTACGTCCCTAATATCACTTTTGGTATGCCTATGGTGAGTGCCTTTAAGCATAATTGCAATCTCACAATCGACGCACACTTGATGATTACAGAGCCTGAAAAATATGTGGGCGCGTTTTGTGACGCTGGTGCAGACATCGTAACATTTCATCCAGACGCATCAAAGGATGTTGCTGGTGCGCTTGATATAATTAAATCAAAAGGCAAAAAATGTGGTCTCGTCGTCAATGCGGATGTCAATTTTGACATTGTCAAACCATATCTTGATAGAATTGACGTGCTTTTAATAATGACGGTGCAAGCAGGATTCGGCGGACAAAAGTTTATAGAAAAATGCTTGGATAAGGTGTGCGAGGGAGATAAAATTCGCAAGGAAAAAGGATTTAACTATCTCATAGAAGTCGACGGAGGCATAGACGAGAATAACGTTTTGAAGTGTAAAGATGCCGGCGTAGACATTGTCGTTGCTGGTAGTGCGGTGTTCAAATCATCTAATCCGCAAAGAACTATCGAGGTATTGAGAGGATAATTTACCAAATAACATATTAAATCAACGCTAACAACGTTGATTTTTTTTGTAACTTAACCTATTTAGTTTTCATACCATAAATAAAAAGGAGATATGGTATGAATAAAATCGTTTGCATCAATCCGCCGAAATTTATAAAAAGCATTTTAAAGTTGTTTTTTAAGAGAGAGCAGAGAGGACAAAAAGCATAAAAAACGCTTATTTTAATATACAAAAAAATGCCTTCCTTTCGGAAGGCTAACTTTGGTTGCTACTTTATTTTATAGGAAATTAGGCGCGATCAACTTTGCCTGAACGAAGACAATGTGTGCAGACGTAAGCGTCCTCAACACCACCGGTGGGAGTGTTGACTTTTACTTTTTGGACGTTTGCCGACCAACTACGTCTTGTCTTTCTGTTGCTGTGGCTGACTGCATTACCGCTGATTCTGCCTTTTCCGCATACACTACAAACTCTGGACATAACTGTACCTCCTAATTTGAACGATTGATATTGTAACAAATACATTTTGATTTTGCAACTGATTTGCACAAAATTCCCGTTTTAGTTGCAAAAAATATTTGTTTATAGTAATATTTAGGCAAAGGATAAGGATATGTCACTTTCAACCTCAAACAAATTCGGCAAAATTTCCATTAGCGAAGAGGCAATGCAGACTATTGCAAGCCACACCGCAATGGAGTGCTACGGCGTTGTGGACTTGGTCTCTCGCCGTTTTAGCGATAACGTCGGACAACTTTGGGGCAAACAGCAACTCGGCAAAGGAGCAATCGTTCAGACGGTTGACAACCTTGTGTATGTCGAGTTGTTTGTCGTTTTAAAGGTGGGAGTGAACATTGAAGCAGTAAAAAAGTCCCTTGCGGATGCCGTTAAGTTTTCGCTTGAAACTTTCACGGGTATGCGTGTTAAACGTGTACACGTTAATATTGTCGGCATACGTGTTTAGGTTTATAATGATACGAATTGATGGATTAAAATTTAAAGAAATACTCGCAGGCGGTGTCAAAGCGCTTGAGATGAATCGTACCATCGTGGACGAACTCAACGTTTTTCCCGTTCCTGACGGCGATACCGGTACAAATATGTCGCTGACGTTGGCTTCTGCTATGAGAGAGGCTAACGCCTGCGGTTCTTTGCTTATCGACGAAATCGCTTCTGCCTTTGCACACGGCGCACTTACGGGCGCAAGAGGCAATTCCGGTGTTATCTCATCGCAAATATTCAAAGGCTTTGCCGTTGCTCTTGAAGGCAAGGTTGATATGACGCCAAAGGTCTTTGCGGACTGCCTTAAGAAGGGCACGGAAATTGCCTATGGCGCAATTACCAAGCCTAAAGAGGGTACAATTTTGACTGTTGTGCGCGAAATGGCTGAAGAGGCTGTATCTGCGTCCAAAGGTAAGAAGGTTGAATTTGAGACTTTCCTTAAACGCGTCGTCGATGCAGGTGAGGCGATTTTGCAAAAGACTCCTGATATGCTTCCTGTTCTCAAAAAGACAGGCGTTGTCGACGCAGGTGGAAGAGGTCTTGTCACAATATTTGACGGTATGTATCGCACCTTAATCGGTGAAGAACTTGTTGTTATCTCTGCAGGTAGAGTTGCTGCTCCCGAATTTGCCGAATTAAAAGGCGTCGGCGATGTGGATCCTTTAGAGAACGACTATGAGCATATCACCTTTCAATATTGCACGGAGTATTTCATAACTCACGTAAAAAATGAGGTTACGAGCGCTGCAATAGACAAATATCGCGATTATCTCATGACAATAGGTGATTGCGTGCTTGTTATCGGCGACAGTGACCTTATCAAAACGCACGTACATACAAATCATCCCGATCGTGCAATCAAGTATGCGCTCACTTTGGGCGAACTTGACGGCGTTAAAATCGAGAATATGCTTGAACAAAATAGAAAAATCCACTCCAAATCCGAAGAGACTGTCGAACTTAAGGAATTTGCAATGGTATCTGTGTGTTCCGGCGAGGGTATGGCAAACATCTTTAAAGATTTGATGGTTGACATCGTTATTGAGGGTGGTCAAACGATGAATCCGAGCGTTGACGACATTCTTAAGGCGGTCGGCGAGGCAAATGCGAAGAATGTTTTTGTTCTTCCCAACAATTCCAACATCATACTTGCCGCAAATCAAGCGCAAGCACTTGCAAAAGCCAACGTGTTTGTTGTTCCTACAACCAATATGCCACAAGGCATCAGCGCGACGCTTATGTTTGATCCCGACGCCAGCGTTGAGGAAAATTACGAAAACATGTGCAGTGCAATATCCGATGTTGTGTGTGCTGAAATTACTCATGCGGTGCGCTCTACGAGAATGAATCGTTTCTCCGTCAAAGAGGGTGACATTATTGGTATTTGCGACAAAAAGTTAATTGCCAAAGGTAATGACGTAACTCAAACGACGATAGACACCATAAGAAAACTTGCAAAAGATAAAGATATGCTTTCTGTCTACTTTGGCTCTGACGTTACGCAAGAAGAGGCAGGCGCACTTATAGATAAAGTCAACAAAGAATTTGACTGGCTCGAAACGGCTTGTTACAGTGGCGGTCAACCGCATTACTATTACGTCCTTTCTATAGAGTGAAACAATGATAGAACTTAAAGACGTTAAAGGCGTCGGAAACGCAACGATAAGAAAACTTCACGACCTTGACATACACAATGTATTCGAGGTCTTTTCTTTCTTGCCTAAAAAGTATATCGACTTAAAGCAACCTATAAAAGTCCTTGATGCCCCTATTGGCGAACTTTGTCTTTTGGAGGGAAGAGTAGAAAAAGTCGGCGAAGTGTCAAAGGGAGGTAAACATTCTTTTAACGTTACGTTCAGTGACAATCTCAATGCTAACCGTATATTTTTTAAAGCGACGTTTTACAACTTGCCGTTCATGCATGACTCTTTTGAAGTTGGGCAGGATTATCGTCTACTCACTCGCTTGTCAAAGGATAGAGGCATATTGGAAGTTGTCAATCCTCAACTGGAGAAAATCCAAAAAATTTCCAAACTTGACGGCATATACACAGTTTATCCTTTGAAGGGGATTTTCGGTCAAAACGCATATAAAAACATCCTGTATTCTGCTCTCGATACTCTTAAGGATTTGCAATACGAAGGCATGCTAAAACAAGTCAACAAGGATTTGGCAACCTGTTTTGAGGTAGCGCACCGTCCGTTGTCGCTCGAAACTGCCGAAAGGGCGGTAAAATCTCTTGCGTCTATAGATGTTGCGATTGCGTTGTCGATTTATAGAAAACTGCGTGGAAATGGCAAAAATTTACGTAAAGAGTTCTATGATTTTGCAAATTTTAGAATACTTGACTATATTTCCGCACTTGGATTTACACCGACACCTTCACAATCTCAAGCGTTTGACGACATTGTTTCAGACTTGCAATCCCCCTTTAATATGTCACGCATTATAAGTGGTGATGTTGGTAGTGGTAAGACAGCCGTTGCATTTTTCAGTGCATATCTTGCGTCAATCTCAGGAAAGCAAAGCGCAATAATGGTACCGACTGAAATACTTGCAAGACAGCATGCCGAAAAGTTTGCGCCTATTGCGGAGAAGTTGCATATTAAATATGCGCTATTGACAAGTTCGACAACACCTTCTTATCGCAAAGAAATTTTGATGGGATTAAAAGACGGTACTATCTCGTGTGTTATAGGTACAAACGCACTTGTAAGTGATGATGTTGAGTATAAAAATCTTGCTATCGGTATTATTGACGAACAACACAGATTCGGAGTAAACGTCAGGGGAAAGTTGGAGAAAAAGGGTGCAAGCGACATTTTGAGCATGACCGCAACCCCAATTCCTCGTTCTATGGCGCTAACTTTTTATGACGATATATCAATATCTCGCATTCAAAAGCGTGCGGATGCCAAAACAAATGTCGTTACTCAAGTTTCCACTGACGCAAATGAATTGTTGTATAAAGTTTTTACCGCATTAGATTGTGGAAAACAAGCATTTATTGTTTGCCCGTCAATAACCGATGCGGAGGGTAATAATCTTGCATCTATTGAAAGTTTTATGCAAGAAAACACTGCACTTTTAAGCAAATATCGCGTCGGTTGTATGCATGGAAAACTCTCTAACGAGGAAAAGCAACTCACAATGCAAAGTTTTACTGATGGTAAAACACAACTGCTTGTTGCAACCACCGTTATAGAGGTTGGTATTGATACAAAAGCAACGGAAATATTGATATTAAATGCCGATAGATTCGGACTTGCTTCATTACATCAACTGCGCGGCAGGGTTGGTAGAGACGGTAGTGAGGCGCACTGTTATCTACATGCAGGTAACACAAGCGAAAAAAGCACAAAACGTCTGTCTACACTTGAAAAATCCAATGACGGGCAATATCTTGCCGAAGTGGATTTTGAAATGAGGGGTGCGGGCGAATTTATCGGAACAAGACAAAGCGGACAATCTTTAACGCCTATTTTCGGCCTGCAAATGAACGCCGAAATCCTTAACAATGCAAAGTCTTATGCTGATAATCAACTTTCATCGCTTTCTTTAAACGAACTTGTCGCACTCACTCGCAGAAATAAATCAAAGGTAGATTTGTTCTTGAAAAAACTTGACGAGGTCACTCTAAACAGTTGATTTTTGCGTATTATAAAGAAAGTTTTAGGTTTGTGCGATTTGTACTCCGTTGACATTTTATCCAAAACGTGTATAATATAATTAAATGGTGGTGCAGTATTCTAGTCAGATTCCACCGA